>JBEKQN010000151.1:0-5527 GCA_049519675.1 Acidimicrobiales bacterium
GACCGACAACTCGCGACACCTGCGTTTGCTGGAGCATGAATTCACTCACCAACACCGCCCAGGGATCGGGGTGGCCAATCCACGGCAGGTCTCTCTGGAGTGTCCCCTCCGCCCGGCGTAGCGCGCGACGAAAGGTGGTGTACTCGCTACTCCCAGGGGTAATTGCGGTAGGGGCGCTGACGCTCGGGCGCGAACTCACTCTTCCACACCATCACTTTTCGGCGGAAGTAACAGACTTCCTGCCCGTCTTGGTTAAAGCCCTTAGTCTCAACCACCACGATGCCTCGATCGGGCTTGGATTCGGAGGGTATCTTCTCCAGTACACGGGTTTCTGCGTAGATGGTGTCACCGTGAAAGGTCGGGAAACGGTGGATCAACGACTCGACCTCCAGGTTGGCAATCGCCGAGCCCGACACGTCGGGCACGCTCATGCCCAGCACCAGGGAGTAGACCAAGTTGCCGACCACCACGTTCCTTTTTTGGACCGAACTGTGTTCGGCGAACCACGCATCGGTGTGCAAGGGATGGTGATTCATGGTGATCATGCAGAAGAGGTGATCGTCCGCCTCGGTCACCGTCTTGCCGGGCCAGTGTCGGTAGACATCACCGACCTCGAACTGCTCGAAGTAACGACCAAAGGGCCGTTCAAAAGTATTCATGACCTAGTTTGGCCCAGCGAGCGCCGCGACCGCGACTTACTCGTCGACCAGCGCCGCCAGCGGGCGAGTCGAAAATGAGACGGTCGCCCCGGGCAGTGATTCGCCATCAATCACCATGCGCCAAGTGAAACGAGACGCCGGAGCCAAAGGAATAGGACCAAAATTTACGGCAATTGGCATTTCGACGGGGGATCCCGCCGGCAAGTCCGCGGGCGACGTCGTCGAGAAGTCACCGCGAATCTCAATGGTTTGGGATCCTTCGGGAGTCTCGAATTGGACCAAGCGGCCGTCAGCATCCTCTAAAAAGAGCTCCCAATGGTGCTCGGTGTTGAACTCGTGTTCGTCCACCGCGACGATCGCCGCCACGGCCGATGGCGTTGGATCGGGTCCGGTCACCGACCATCCCCCGCCCAAGATATAGAGCTTTCCGTCGGCCACTTGGGCCGAGTCCGCCAGGAGCATCGTCACGTTCACTCCACCAGACTACGGCGTACTTTGTTGGTTCACTAAACCGGTAGTTTTTCAACTATGCCCACGACGCCGCTCAACCTTGATGGCGCGACCGGTCTGGTCGACGGGGCAAGTGCGGTCATCGCCGCGGCGCTCGTTGAACTGAAGAAACGCGGCGGACCTGATCAGAGCCAGAACCTCGCCTACGACATCGCCCACGCCGCGAGCGCGCTCGCGACGGCGCGAGCAGCCCTGACCTACGGCCAACACGGCGACGACGAATCGAGATTGGCCGCAGCGTTCCTCGCACTCGCTCTGAAGGATCTCGCCGCGCGCGTTCTCGGTCACGAGCAGTCGTGGGGAGTGTCAGGCGCCTGGTTTGGACCGTTCGCCGACTTCGTGTCGACGTATGGCGATCCCGCGTTTCTTGCCTCACTCGCGACCGTCAGCGGTGCGCGCCACCTGGGTGATGACTTCCAACCGGTGGCCGAACTCTTCCACAAGTTCGCCGATGAGCAGGTGCGCCCCCACGCCGAGCACGTGCACCGAACGAATGGCGATATTCCCGAATCAATTATCGGTGGACTCGCCGAACTGGGCGGATTCGGACTGTCCATCCCCGAAGAGTTCGGCGGATTCTCCACCGGTGGCGAGTCCGAGTACCTCGGCATGGTGATCGCAACCGAGGAGTTGTCCTGGGGCAGCCTGGGTATTGGCGGCTCGCTCATCACTCGCCCGGAAATAATGACGCGTGCCTTGCTGAGCGGCGGTACGCAGGCGCAGAAGGAGCGTTGGCTGCCACGGCTCGCGAGCGCCGACGTCTTGGCCGCCATCGCGGTCACCGAACCGGACTTTGGCAGCGACGTCGCGTCGATCAACACCACGGCGACGCGCACCGACGGCGGCTGGGTACTAAACGGCACGAAGACCTGGTGCACCTTCGCCGCCCGGGCCAACGTGCTCGCACTCTTGGCGCGCACTGACCCCGACCGGACCAAATCCCATCGCGGACTGTCGCTCTTCGTCGTGGAAAAAGAAGTGAGTGACTCGAAGGGATTCCTGCTCAGTCAAGACGCCCACGGCGCCGGAACGGGTCGTCTCGAAGGACGGCCGATCGACACACTGGGCTATCGCGGCATGCACTCCTACGAACTCAGTTTCGACAATTGGTTCGTGCCCGAGGACAATCTCATCGGCGGTGAGGACGGACTTGGCCAGGGCTTCTATTTCCAAATGGCCGGCTTCGAAAACGGTCGATTGCAGACCGCCGCCCGGGCCATCGGCGTGATGCAGGCGGCCTACGAGGCGGCGCTCGAGTACGCGCAGAACCGCACCGTATTTGGCGAACCGATCATCGACTACGAACTGACCCGCGTGAAACTCGGCACGATGGCGGCAATCATCCAATGCTCGCGCCAGTTCGCCCTCGAGGTCGCGCGTTTGATGGGCGCGGGCGGAGGCACGGTGGAAGCGTCCATGGCCAAGGCCTACGTCTGTCGCGCGGCCGAATGGGTCACGCGAGAGGCCCAACAAATACATGGCGGCATGGGCTACGCCGAAGAGTTCTCGGTGAGTCGGTACTTCGTTGACGCGCGCGTGCTCTCGATATTCGAGGGCGCCGACGAAACCCTGTGCCTCAAGGTCATTGCCCGGCGCCTGCTCAGTCAGAACAACTGAGCGTTCACTCCTCGTCGATGGTGAACGCTTGATGAATCGCGCCCAGCGTGATGCCAGCCGAGTGAAGGTCGAGCCGCTCGCCCCTCGCCGCCTGAGCCTTCATGGCGGCTCGTTCCCAGCGTTCTTCCACCTTGCCGTAGCGCCAGTACGACAACGCACAAACCCAAGTGAGCACGAAGATGCCGACGATCGTGAAACCGGCCTTGTTGATGTTGAAGGCGGCCGCGTAGTTCCACAGCCCACCGGTGAGGTGGAGTTGACCGGCCATCACCTGCATCAACTCCAGCGTGCCGATGTAGAACGCGACGAACACGCTGAGTCCCGTGATCGCGATGTTGTAATAGACCTTGCGCACGGGCTTAGAAAAGGCCCAGCCGTAGGCAAAGTTCATAAACGATCCGTCAATAGTGTCGAGCAAGCTCATGCCGGCGGCGAAGAGCAATGGCAGGCTCAATATGGCCCAGAACGGCAGACCGGCCGCCACCGACGTTCCGGCGAGCACGAGAAACGCAATCTCGGTCGCGGTATCAAAACCGAGACCAAAGAGAATTCCCAGCGGATACATCTTCCACGGCTGATCAATGGAGCGGGCCAGGGGGCCGAAGAATCGCATCATGAACCCTCGGGCATTCAGGTGCTTTTCTAATTCCGCGTCGTTGAAACGGCCCTGGCGCATCTGGACGAAGAGGCGAACAATGCCGAGCAGCACTACCAGATTCAACGTGGCAATGAGGTAGAGAAAACTTCCCGAGACGATGGTGCCAATAAGTCCCCCGTAGTGGTGCAACGAGGAATTGTTATTGCGTACCTGCCCGCCCAGGGCGCGCGCGCCGAGTCCCAGCAGCACCGTCAGTGCGACGACGACTGACGAGTGACCGAGCGAGAAGAAGAACCCCACCGACATGGGCCGCTTGCCCTCGGACATGAACTTTCGCGTCGTGTTGTCGATGGCCGCGATGTGGTCCGCGTCAAAGGCGTGACGCATGCCGAGCGAGTAGGCCAGGATCCCGGTACCGATGCCGAGGACTTTTCCCGAGCCCGCGCCGTATCGCTGGCTCGACGCAATGATGAGCAACGTGAAACCCGCAACGTGCAGCAGCACGATAAAGCCGAACATGCTGTACATCGAACGCCACTCACGGGGCGAAAATGAGGCTCGCACCCGGTGTCGTAGTGCGGTCGAATCGGTCGTGATAGCCGCCATGCGGACACCATACTAGGAATGACTCCTAATAACGAAATTATTTTTCAGAACGTGTGAGGCCCGCGCGAGTACCACGCGAAAGAAATTTCGTCGCCATCTTGCGTGACGCTTCGTCGATCATCTCGTCGCCAAACATGACCGCGCCGCTCTTATTTTCCTCGGTCGCCACTCGATAGGCCTCCAGGATGTCCCACGCCCGATCGAACTGTTCCTGGGTCGGTGAATAGACCTCGTTGAGTACGAGTGCCTGATCAGGAGTGAGTGCCCACTTACCGTCGTAGCCCAGCATTCGCGTGCGCATAGCGAATTCCCGTAGGGCATCGAGATCGCGAACCTTGAGAAACGGACCATCAATGACTTGGAGCCCATTGGCCCTTCCGGCCATCAAGATCCGAGAGAACACGTAGTGAAAGTGATCGCCCGGGTACTCGGGAATAGCGACGCCTCCCGTGAGCACCGGCATTTCGATTGACGCCGCAAAGTCCGCTGGGCCAAAAATGATGGCCTCCAGTCGCGGTGACGCGGCACAGATGTCGTCGACGTTAATGAGCCCTCGAGCGGTCTCAATCTGCGCCTCAATTCCAATGTGGCCCGCGGGCAGTCCGGAGTTCTTTTCGACCTGGGTCAGTAGCAAGTCGAGTGCCACAACGTCCGCCGCACACTGAACCTTGGGCAGCATGACCTCGTCGAGGCGAGTACCGGCATTGCCGACAACTTCAATGACGTCGCCATAGGTCCACGCCGTGTCCCAGGCGTTGACTCGAACGCACAACACGCGGTCGTCCCACGCTTGGGTTTTGATGGCGTTGACCACTTTGGCCCGAGCCGCGACTTTCTCGTTGGGCGCAACCGAGTCCTCCAAATCCAAGAAGGTCATGTCCGCAGTGGCGCTCGCCGCCTTCGCCAGAAAGCGGTCGGATGAGCCGGGCGTGGAGAGGCATGACCGACGTGGAAGTGATCGAGAACGTTCTGACATGTCGGAAAGCCTATGCAAGCGCGACGGTGGGTCTTGATGATACGACCGCGTATTTAATAATCGCGTGAACTGGCGGATTTGACCAGGGGTTTTGAGCGTTCAAACGCCGCACAATTCGGCACTGACGCCTACGAACCGGTAACCTTGTCGCGTGACTGACGTCGAGCGCTTTGGGCGCCAATCGACGCTTTGGCCAGCGAGGGAAATTAAGCCGTTCCGGTGGACTTGTTCCATTCTGGCTGTCGTCACAGTGTGCTTGAGCACTGTGGCCATCTCATCGCGACCCGCGGCGGCGTCGGGCATTTCAAATGACAAAGCCAAGGCCACAGTGCTGCTGGGTCAGATAAATCGAATCAATGGACGAGTGGACGCGCTGGGACAGAAGTACGACGAGGTCAAGATCAAGCTCGACCACATTGAAAACCAGATCAGGAACACCAAGGCCTTCGTCAAGATGATCAAACGGCACGTGGCCGCGAGCGAAACGCAACTGCGCAACGACGCCATCTTTGCCTTCGTCACTAACGGATCGGCACTCGCCAACAACCCGTTGTTTAACTC
>JBEKQN010000152.1:0-5931 GCA_049519675.1 Acidimicrobiales bacterium
ATAACAACAAAAACTTTCACTACAACAAGCACAACCCAAAAAAGAGACAACACGACGACGCGCGACTGGTCCCACGTCGGCCACGTCTACTGAGATGGTTGCTCTTGATGGTGACGGTGCTCGAGGTCGACGCCGTTGGATTCATCGGGGTCGTGCTCGGTCACTCGGGCAGCCCCTCTCGTAATACGGTCACGGTGACGGGATCGGGCACCGTCCAGGGAACACCCGACACCATCAACTTCCAAATCGGCATCAATACGGTCAACCCACTCGCCTCCACCGCGCTCACCAACAACAACCTGAAGGTCTTGGCCCTGGAGAAAGCACTGATGCGCAATGGCGTCACGGCGAAGGAGATGCAGACGTCGGGTCTGGACATCTACGAGAACACCAACAACCAAGGGACCGTGACCGGCTTCACCGTCAGCGACACGTTGAGCGTCACCATGCACCACGTGAAGCGCGCCGGCGGCGCGATTGACGCGGCGGCCCGGATCGCCGGTAACGGCGTGGTGCTCCGGATCGCCGGTAACGGCGTGGTGCTCAACGGTGTCTCCTTTACGATCACCAACGATTCGAAGCTGTTGCAGGCTGCGCGCATTCGGGCAATGGACAACGCGCGTCTCGCGGCCGGTCAGCTGGCCAAGGCCGGCGACACGCACGTCACGGGCATCGTCAAGATCACGGACCAAGAGAATCAGAGTTCGGGTATCTACTACCCCCAGGCCTTCGCCACCGGCGCGTCCCTGAAGGCGGCCGTTCCGCTGCAGACCGGCAGTCAGCCCGTGAACGTCCAGGTCACCGTTATCTACTCGTTGAGCAGCTAGGGCCCGTAGGTCTCGGCGGGGGACCGTTAGGAGTCGAAGCCGAGACCGAAGAGGTCGATAAGTCTCAACCAGAGGTTGCGCCGACCCTCATGTTCGTCGGCGTACCTGATCGCTGACTGAGTGATCCGAATGAAGATCCATTTGAACGGCTCGGGCGGGAAGGGCATCGGCTTCTTGCGGACCATCGTGAGGCGTGTTCGATCGGAATCGACGCCGTCGAGGAGGTCCAACATCGTCGCCGCACCGAATCGTGTCGACGCGACGCCCAGACCGGTGTAGCCAAGGACGTAGGCGACCTTGCCTTCGTGCGACGTTCCCCAGAATGGCGAGAATCGCGTGCAGGTGTCGATCGCGCCACCCCAGGCGTGCGTGAACTTGATGCCCGCGAGTTGGGGGAATGTCTTTAGGAAGTGCCCGGCCAACGTCGCGTACGTCTCAGAGTTGAACTCGTATTCGCGTCGCACCTGGCCGCGGAAGTTGTAGATGGTGTCGTAGCCGCCCCAGAGGATGCTGTTGTCGCTCGTCAGGCGGTAGTAGTGGAACTGATTGCCCGAATCGGCGATGCCTTCGCGGTGCGACCATCCGATGCTCTCGAGCTGCGCGTCGCTGAGCGGCTCGGTCACCATCACGTAGTCGTAGACCGGCACCACGTACTTTCGAGTCTTTCGAAGCAGTGGCGTGAAGACATTGGTGCCGAGGGCCACACGGGCGGCGGTCACTGCGCCGTAGGGCGTGTGCACGCGCACGGCGTCGTGAAGGTCCTCGAGCCACTCGACCTTGGAGTTCTCAAATATCTTCACGCCGAGGGCGATGCAGACCTTCTCGAGACCCCACACCAATCGCGCGGGGTCGACGAGCGCGGTGCCGTCGTGATCGAAGAGGGCACCTACGTACGAAGGGGAGTGCACGCGGGCTTGCACCTCCTCTTGGCTGAGTACTTCCACCGTGTCACCCATGGCGTTTCGTCGTTCCGCCTGCTCCGCCATGCCGGCGAACTGCCATGGCGCGACCGCCACCTGCAGCTCGCCGGTTCGCTCGAAGTCGCATTCGATGTTGTAGCGAGCAATGGTCGCCTCAATTTCGTCGAGGTTCTCTCGTCCGAGGCGTTGGATGAGTTCGATCTCGTCGGGGAAGCGGCGAACGCCATTCAAGTAGCCGTGGGTGAGCGAGGCGGAACAGAAGCCGCCGTTTCGCCCCGACGCGCCCGCGCCCGTCTCGTACTGTTCGACAACGACGACTTCGCGGTCCGGGTCGCGTTCCTTTGCGAGCAGCGCCGTCCAAAGTCCGGTGTAGCCAGCACCGACCACGCACAGATCGGCGCCAATGTCGCCGATCAGGGCCGAATGGGGCGCCGGTTCCATGGGGTCGGAGTCGAGCCACCACAGGTCGGGCTGCACGTCGGCGAGGTGTCGCAGAACGAAGGGATCCTTCTTGTCCATACTGTGTCCAACCAGTGGCTGGAATCACCCTCTCTCGGCACCGCCTTTTCGCGAGCGCCGACTTCGACGCCGCGCCCCCAGCCATCACGACCGGCCTTAACGACGCAATTCTACCGGTTGGGCGATATCTGATGAAGGACCGCGGAGCATTGAGCACTCAGTGAGTGTCCAATTGGACTTACTAGGCTTGCTGGAGCGAAAGGCGAGGGGACATCGAGTGCGCATAGCCAATTTGGATGGACGAGCGACGATCGTGACCGATCGCGGGACGATCGACATCGCGACCGCCTCGAACGGGGCATTCTCCGCTTCCATCGACAAAGGTCTCAGTCAGCTTGAGACACTTCAGGCGTGGTTTCGCTCCGCGGCCCCAGCGCCAACGACGAAGACCACACCTGAAGAACTGCAAAGCAGTCCGAAACTCGGTCCCATCGTCACACCTCGCCAAGTCTTCGCGATCGGTCTCAACTATCGCCAGCACGCCGCCGAGACGGGAATGGACGTGCCGACGACGCCCATGGTCTTTACGAAGTTTCCTTCAGCGGTCTGTGGCCCCAATGCCGACGTCCCGATCCCGGGACCGATGACGGACTACGAGGCCGAACTCGTCGTCGTGATCGGCGCCGCGGCTCGAAACGTTCGTGAAGAGGATGCGTTCTCGGTCGTTGCGGGGTACTGCGTGGGTCAGGACTATTCCGAACGGGGATGGCAGCGCAAAGATACCCCGCCCCAGTTCTCCTTGGGGAAGTCGTTCACCAATTTCGCGCCGATTGGACCATGGCTCACGACGCTGGACGACGTCTCGGATCCAAACGACCTGGCCATCGGCTCGCAACTCAACGGCGTGACGATGCAGGACTCTCGAACGAGCGATCTGGTCTTCTCGGTGCCACAGTTGATCGCGTATCTATCGTCAGTCTGTGCACTCCAGCGTGGCGACCTCATCTTCACGGGTACACCACAGGGTGTGGGCCAGGCGCGTACGCCACCAGTGTTCATAAAGCCGGGCGACGAAGTCGTCACCACCATCGAAGGGCTCGGCCGGTTGCGAAATCACGCCACCACGCCCTGAAGGCTCGCGAACGCCTCCATCGAGGAGAGATCTCGACCAAGTGACGTCAATCGGCTATAAATGCCCTTGGGACAAATTCGGGGGCGATCATGACGTCGTACAATCCGTATCTCTTGGGCAACAACGCGCCGGTATTGACCGAAGCGACGATAACCAACCTCGAGGTGACCGGCTCCCTGCCGTCGAGTCTCAACGGGCGCTACCTTCGTAACGGCCCCAATCCCATCTCGGTTGCCGATGAGCGCACGTATCACTGGTTCATGGGCGATGGCATGGTTCATGGCATCCGCTTCGAGGGCGGTCGTGCTTCTTGGTACCGCAACCGCTGGGTCCGTTCATCCGACATAGCGCGCGCGTTGGGTGAAGAGCCTCGTCCCGGACCCATCGTGGAGGGGATGGACTTCGCGGCGAACACCAACGTCATCGCCCACGCCGGGCGGACGTACGCGATCGTGGAGGGTGGCGCTCGCCCCTACGAGTTGAACTACGAACTCGAGACCGTCGGGCCGAGCGATTTTCAGGGCACGCTGCCCGTTGGTTACACCGCACACCCGAAGCGTGACCCGCAGAGCGGCGAACTGCACGCGATCTCGTACTACTGGGGTTGGGGCAACCAGGTGCAGTACAGCGTGGTGGGCGTTGATGGGCGGATTCGAAAGACCGTTGATATACCGGTAGGCGGAATGACGTCGATCCACGACATGTCCCTGACCACCAAATACGCGGTGATCTACGACCTGCCCGTCGTCTTTAGCGAACAGGCCCTCCTGGAGGGTTTCGGCTTCCCCTACCGGTGGACCGAGGACTATCAGAGCAGAGTCGGTCTGCTTCCACTCGAGGGGGGAGCGGAGGACGTGGTGTGGTGCGACGTCGACCCTTGCTACGTCTTTCATCCGATGAACGCCTTCGACGAGGATGGAACCGTCGTCGTCGATCTGGTGCGCCATCCAAGGATGTTCGCCACACATCTCAACGGGCCCGACGAGGGAGCACCGACGTTGGAGCGGTGGCGCATCGACCCCGCGCTAGGGAAGGTCAAGAGCGAAGTACTCGACGACCGTGCGCAAGAGTTTCCTCGGGTTGACGAACGCGTCGTTGGTCGCCAGCATCGCTTTGGCTACAGTGCCGGGCTCCGGACCGGGGAAGAGGACGAAGCGGGATTCACGATGGGCTCGGCGCTCATCAAACACGACATGGTGGCCGGAACGAGTGAGACCCGGCACTTTCGTGGCGGAGCTGGAGAGGCGGTCTTCGTCCCCGAGAGTGCAACCTCCGCAGAGGACGAGGGTTACGTGCTCAGTTTGATGTTCGACCCCGAGCGCGGAGCGACAGACCTGCTCATTCTCGCTTCACAGGACTTCACCGGTGACCCCGTCGCGGTCGTGCATCTCCCAGTGCGTGTTCCCTACGGGTTCCACGGCAACTGGGCACCCGACAACGGTTGATACATCCGCGGCCGCAAAGGCGAGAACATGTGAGGTCGGGTCGCCGACGCCAAACAATTGCCGTGCCACGGATCAGTTTCGGATGCTCTCATGACCTTGGTGCACTATTTTCCTTCGCACGCTTGTCAAACGCAGGCTTCCTATGATTGATGGTGTTGCAGGGGGAGCGGTCGAAGTGATGAAAGGGTTTCTATGTCAAAAGTCGACGTACGGCGAAGCAGTGAAGTCACCACACGACGGTCCAGCAGATTCATGGGCCGCCGTCTCTTACTCACGTTGTTCGCGACTCTTGCGGCGGTTCTACCGAGTTCAATTCTGATCGCATCGCAGCCGGCCTTTGCGGCGGGCAACGCAAACTTCGTCGGAAGATGGGCGATATCCGGTGGCTATTTGGGCATCACGGTGAAGAGCGAGAATCGTGCGACTGGCGCGTGTGCCGGTGTGACGGCGAGTCCTCAGTATCACATGATTGGTTGTCGAGTGAAGGGCAACAAGTACGTGTTCACTATCACCCTCGGTAAGAGTTATCGTTCGCGCAATTCAGGGACGATCTCGGGGAACACCATCACCGGGAGTTTCAAGGATACAAACGGGACCGTCGCGCAGTACACCGGTGCTCGGTAGTCACGGCAGGTCGACAATCTCATGACCATGGCTTCCAGTCTCGTCACGTGCGCTTCTGCGCGGTTATTGAGCCCGAAGCCAGATTACAGATTCTGAGCGTCGTGATGGAAGACTCTGATCCCTACGCAAGAGTATTACCGAATCATTCACGGCAACTTCCCTGGGCCGTGCGTCATCGCTATCCGAAGAATCGTCTTCTGCGGCGACTGTCATGGATCTGGAGCAATCCACTCACGATTGCTATCCCAAGTCAGATTGACAATCGCCGCGATGACGTCGTCAAGTTGATCGCGCGTCTCGGCCGACCTTCCTAAGTCGGTCCGCACGACGCTGTTGCGTTTTCACCTCGGGAACTCTTGAACCGTTTCTCGACATGGAGACCATGCGTTGAACCGTTGATCTCATTGAATGACGGTAGGTTTGGCGTGAGCCCCAATTAGGAGTGCGCCGACGAATGTGGCGGACGGCGGCCGGATTGGACATGGTCATGACGCTGTTCCGCGAATTGTGCCTCACAGCTCGAC
>JBEKQN010000153.1:0-5475 GCA_049519675.1 Acidimicrobiales bacterium
GAAACGACACGGCGACGTTCTTCAACTGCATCGCGGCCGCCCCGCGTTCAAGTGTCTCGGAGGGTGTCGTGACCTTCGTCTCGACTTGTGCCATAAATTCCTGGTCCATTGGTTACCTTGCCTGTTGCTTTCTCGATGCCCAAATTCGGGCGCTTAAACTCAAAACAAAAACGAACACCACGAGGACCAGCGCGATACCCCATACTTCGGTACGCAAACTGGGCCACTCCGACTTGGCGTTCTCGTAAATCGAGAGCGGCAACGCGGAAACAGGGTCCAACGGCTTCCAAGAGTTAATGTAGCCGCCACCGATGACCAAGAGCACGGGCGCGGTCTCGCCAATCGCTCTCGAAATCGCGAGAATGATGCCCGTCACGATGCCCGTCACGGCCGCCGGCAACACGATCTTCAACGAGACCTTGTGGGGCTTGGCGCCGAGGGCCAGACCGGCCTCGCGAAGCGTGTTCGGTACGCCGCGGACCGCGATCTCTGAGGCGATCACGATAACGGGCAACATCAACACCGCGAGGGCGAACGATCCGGCAATCGCCGAAAAACCAACGTGGAGATCTTGCAGAATGAAGGAGAAGGCGAAGAGGCCCATGAGAATCGATGGTGCGCCGGCCATCGTCTGGCTAATCACGCGAAGCACCGCGGCGAGCTTCGAGGACGACTCAGCCAAGTAGACGCCTACGAGTACACCAATGGGAATCGCCATGACGGCGGCGTACGCGGTCAGCACGAGGCTCCCGATGATCGCGTTCGAGACGCCACCGGTGGCGTTGGGCGCAATGAGTGAGGGCGTCGCAGGAAGCTGCGTGAAGAACGACGCGTGCAAGATCACGGGCAGTCCTCGACGGAACAACTGATAGAGCAAGAGGCCTAGGGGGATGGCGGTCACGCCCAGGGCGACACCGCACAGAATGACCATGAGGCGCGAACGAAGTTGGCGGCGCGCGCGGAACTTGTCCGAGATCTGGCGGATCTCATCACGCATTTCGTGGCCCGCGTCCCGGGGCTGCTCGATCTCGACGATGTCGCTCATACGACCGCCAATACCTTGCGCTGACGCGACACCAGCCAGCGACTGACGAGCGCCAGCGAGAAGTTGATCAACATCAAGAGGGTGCCTAGCGCCATCAAGGCACCGATCTCGTTGTGGCCGGCCTCACCGAATTCGGTCGCGATCCACGCGGCGATGGAGGTACCGGGGTAGAGCAAGTGGAACTGGACGTTGGCGACGCCACCGGCCACCAAGGCCACCGCGATGGTCTCGCCTGTCGCCCGAGCGAGCGCCAGGAACGTCGCGCCGAAGAGACCGACCTTGGCCGTGGGCAACACGACTTCGCGTATCACCTGCCACCGCGTTGCCCCGAGCGAGAGGCTGGCCTCGATGAGGTCCTGAGGGACGACGGAAATCACCTCTCGGCTGATGGCCACGAAGGTCGGCAGGATCATGACCGCGAGCACTATTGACGCCAGCAACAGTGACGTGCCGAACTCTTGACCGGTATTGCCGAAGATCTCCTTCGCGAAGGGCCAACTGTTGAGCCATGGGTTGACGGTGTTCAACATCCAAGGGGCGAGGACGAGCAACCCCCAGAGGCCGTACACGATGCTCGGCACGGCGGCAAGGAGTTCGACCAGCGTCGCCACGACGGTGCGGAAACGACGCGGAATGAGAAAGACGATCGAGATCGAGGTCCCGAGTCCAATCACGACGGCGACGGCGAGCGCGATGATTGACGTCTCGAGGGTGCCCACGATCATGGCCAACCCGCCAAAGGGACCGTTCGGCGCCTGCCAGCCGGTGTGTCCGAGGAGCGTGCCCGCGTGATGCTCCCACGTGGGCAGTGAGTTCCACAAGATCGTACCGACGAAACCGACGCTGACGGCGGCGAAAATGATGCACGCGAGAATCAGTAAGTAGTGATACCACGAACGCGCAGGGGTGCCGGAGTTGTACTCCGACACCCCCTGATCGCGATCTTCGAGTTCGGACTCGAGAAGCAACGGCAAATTAGACATCTGTTCGCACTGCCTCTCTCCTCTGGTCTCGCAGACGGTTAATTACGAATTACGACTTCTGCGTCAAGAGCTCGGTGCCTCCAGAGGTAACGAGCTCGAGTTGCTGACGGGCGTAGGCCGCGACGGCGCTCGGCAGTGGTACGTAGCCTTCAGCCTTCGCCAACGCACCCTGGGCGTAGTGCGTCTCCCAGTCGAGGTACTTCACCACCGCTTCACCGGTCGTGGCGTTGGTCTGGTTCTTCGCCACGATGGCCCAGCTGTAGGTCGCGAGCGGCCAGACGTTCTTGCCGCCCTCGTTCACGATGGAGAAGTTGTCCGGCGTGATGTTGGTGCCCGCAGCGGCACCGGCCGCGGCGATGTTCGTCAACGACGGCTGCAGCCACGTACCATCACGGTCTTGCAGGGAGGCCGTCTGAATGGCGGCGTTGCCCGGGATCAAGAGGTAGCTGTACTCCACGTAGCCAATGGCTCCGGGGTTCGCGTTGATGTCGGTCGCCATCGCGGCGTTGTTGGCCGCACCGAGGATGTTCGGGGCGTGCCACGCGTTACCGCTGCCTTCCATGACGTTGCCGCTCGGGTTGTGGCCTGAACCGCCCGATGAGTGCAAGTAGTCGGTGAAGGCGTAGGTCGTACCGGAACTGGCGTTGCGGTAGATCACCTTGATCGTGTTGCTCGGCGCATTGCCCGTCTCGAGCGCCTGGAGCGCCTTACCGGTCGTTGAGTCGAGACCGCCGTTGGTGTTGATGATCGCGAGGTTCGACCACGTCGTGATCTTGCCGTCGAAGATCTGTGCCAACTCATTCGACGTCAGCTTGATGTTGTCCAAGCCGGCACCCAGGTTGTAGCCAATGACGGCTCCGCCGAGGATGTAGGGGACCTGCACATAGTTGGCCTCGACGGCCCCACTGGGCAGTGTTCCCGCGGAGGGTGTCATGGGCTGGTCGGAGAATCCAATGTTGACGCTGCCATTCACGATGGATGAGCGGCCGGTACCGGAACCAGCGGCGGGGTACGAGCTGAAGCTCACCTTGCCGCCGGCACTGTACGCCGTCGATCCACTGGTCGTCGCTCCGACCATCGGCGCGTCGAATGAGGAACCGTTGATCGCCAGGGTGGACGATCCGGGAACGACCAAGTCGATGTCACCGGACTTGTTCGAACCTTGCAGGCTGCCGGGAGCCGTGGTCTTGGTCTTGGGCTTGTGCTTGGACCAGCCCGCGGGGCAGGTGCCCTTCGCGTCCGTGACCCTCTTTGACTGCACCTTGTTGTTGTGCAGGCGGTAGCAAATGACGGTCTTTCCCTTGGTGGTCCCGGCGAGCGCCGGGGCTGACGCGATGGTCAACAGTCCGGCAAGTGCCAGCGCGGCTGCCGCCATCGACCTCGTTAGTTTCTTCATCCTGAACTTTCCTCCTAAAGAAAGTGATACGTGTGCGACGCGACGATTCGAGGTTCGAACGTGTTGCCTGCAAGAAACCTACGAATCGAAGGTAAACAGTGTGTGAGGAGTTGGGTCGTTCAGAGTGAAAAAATGGGGAAATCTGGCGCTTTTGGCGACAATGTCGTCAATCGCAACAGCTGTCACGCCAGCCGCACGAGGAGCAACGAAAATGTGCGTGCTCGGCACTCAACGAACCACCACAGTGAGGGCATTCGTGAAAGGTTGCGAACCGGTTCAGGCAGTCAATCCCTCGAACGATCGCCTCGTCTCGTTCGTCGGCGACGGGCTCTGGCATTCATCCATTGTGGACTCTTCACCGCGCACGCGCCGTGATGCTGACGATCAATCGAGTTCCGGATCCCAGTAGGCGACCGGCTCCATCCCCCGTTCGATACGGGCGCGAGCGAGGAGGTCCGCGACGAATCGGGCCTTCAGGGCGACGTAGCGATCCATGTCCCCTTGGCACAAGTCGACGTTGTCCCGCTTCACCCGCGCGTAGGCGTCACTCGCACCTGGGTCACGCAACAGCGCCTCACGTAAGAGCCAGTGGTCGCTATGGGCCCGGTTGTTCTCCACCACGAGATACAGGTGGTGTCGAGCGAACGTCGAGTCCGGGGGCGCATCAAAGGCCTCGCGGCCCGCCACGCCGAGGTCCCCCACCCACGAGTAACCGGCCGATTCGATCAGTGGAATGGTTGGTCCGATCAACTGGTCGGATTCGACCACGACGTCGATGTCGATTATGGGCTTCGCCGCCAGTCCCGGCACCGACGTCGAACCCACGTTCTCAATGCGCAGCACGTCGGGCTCGAGGAACGGCTGAAAGTAGGACGATATGTCTCGGAACTGCTGGGGCCACCCGGGATCCGACTCGACCACCTCAAGTCGTTGCGGTCCCCGGGTCATTGGTGCGCGAGACGATCAGTCGTCGGCGCGCAGCTGACCGGATCGGTAGTGCGTGCGACAGAGCACTTGATAGTGGACGACGCCTTCGCTGACGTCGCCGGTGAAGAACTGCGTGCCTTGGCGCGCGACGACGCCGTCGACGATCCGCGCATTGCACCGGCCCTTTTGACCGCACCAACACGTCGACGTGAGCGGCAGTTCGTGGGCCCAGTCCGCAATTGCGAAAAGTCGCGCCGATCCCGGAAAGAGGTTGAGCAGGAAATCGGCCGAGAGTCCAAAGGCGTGCACGTCGATGCCGAGTTCGTCGACGACTTCTGCGAGCGCGTCGACCTGTTCCACGTTCGCGAACTGTGCTTCGTCAATGACGAGGATATGTATGTCGCGCTCTCGTAATTGGTCGATGTGGGGACCGAGATCGCTGCCCGGTTCGATGGCCTCCGCACGTGCTTCGATGCCAATGCGACTCGTCACCATGCCGTCGTCGCTGCGATCGCCGAACGTCCACAGCGCGACGTCACCTCGGCCCTGGCGAAGTTGCCAGCAGAGCTGCAGCGCCAACGTCGACTTGCCGGCGGCCATCGTCCCATAGGTAAACGTCAGTTCTGCCATTGCCCTCTCAGATCGATTGTGCGAACGCCTGAGTTTACTCACTGGCCTTTTGCGAAACGGCTTCCTCGAAACGTTGACGTCCATCGGTAGCATCGGAGCATGGAGTACACCGTGCGTCCGATTGCCTACATCCGAAATGAGCGAAGCGAGGCGATCGACGACAACTGGGGTGACATCGTCAGCACCGTCGAACTCGCGCGCGAAGTGCCCAGTGAGGCCCTCACGGGTCTCGATGAGTTTTCACACGTGGAGATCGTGTTCTTCGCCGACTGGGCGGAGGACGTGCCGCCCGCCGCGTGGCATCGACGGCCCCGGGGCAACGAAAAGTGGCCCGATATCGGCGTCTTCGCCCAGCGCAACAAGGACCGTCCCAATCGGATCCTCCTTTCCACGGTGGCCTTGGACGACGTCGGCGATCGATCCTTCACCGTGCGCGGTCTTGATGGCATCGACGGCACGCCGGTCTTGGATATCAAGCCGGTCTTTCGCTGGAG
>JBEKQN010000154.1:0-5431 GCA_049519675.1 Acidimicrobiales bacterium
CACCGCGTACGCGTCCACCATCCATTGCAACTGGCTCGCGCTGGCGCCAAGTGAGCGTGCGATCGACGGCAGCGCCACGTTGAGCACCGTGTTGTCCAAACTAATGAGTAGCAACGTGACGCACAGCACCGACAGCGTGGCCCAACGGCGATAGGCCGACGCACGCTGAGTCGCGACAGGGACGGTCACGACCTCACCGTAGATTCATTCGTCACGCGGTGCCAGGGAAGAAGGTCCCGACATGCTCGAGACATTGTGAGCATCCCAGGCGCTCGGACCCTCGGCGCTCCCACGTCCGATCTCGCCGCGTCGGCGAACTTCGCTGAGGGCTGAACCATGGCTCGCAATCCTTGACAATTGATTGAATCAGGAGTTGGTCGTGGAGTTCGACGATGGGCGAAGATTCCTCTCCCACACGTGTGGTGATCGCCGGCATTTCTCGAGGTATCGGTCGGTCCACCGCGCTCGCGATTGCGAAGCGATGTTCACCGACTCGATTCCTTACGCCGGTGGCAGCGCGTAGGCAACTATCTGCGACGGTCCTTTGCCTTTGCCGTACTTTGGTCCGCCCGCGGGCACGATCACGGTATTGCCCGCGATGGCGATTGGCGAGTTCGTGGCTCTCGGCAACTGCTGGGTGAAGACAATCGCGCCGGAAGAACGATTGAGCGCGAGTAACTCGCCGTTCACCAGGGTTGTGAATACCAGGTTGTTGGACACCGTTGCCGCACCGAGCGGCAGGCTGCCCACTGGAGTCTTCCATTCGACTTGACCCGAGACAGTGTTGAGGGCTTCGATGTCGCCAGAGATCTTCTTGCCGACGTTCAAGCCATTGACCTGATCGGTACTGGTGAACCTAAAGGCGAAGTTACACGTCGCCACGTAGACCGTGCTTCCCGCCACGGCCATGTTGGTGAGGATGCCCCCCAACGCGCCCGGCTCGTAGGTATAGGGAACGGTCAGCTTGCTCTTGCCCGACAGGGCCTTCGTTGAATCGTTGTCGTGGCCGTCGTGCGCGCCGACCGGTGTCTTCCACATCAGCGTGCCGCTAGTGGCGTTCATCTCGTAGACGGTGCCCATCTTGCCGCCGCCAATGATGACCGACACACCGTTGGCGGTCGTTGCGATTGGTGAGGCCTGCATGTCGTAGTCCTTGAAGTCGTTGCTCACCGCCTGGTAGTACCAACGAAGTTTGCCGGTCGCGGCGTTGAGCTTGACGACGCTGTCGGTGTAGAGAAGTTTGCCGGGACTCGAGATCGCCGACGCCATTGTCTGATACGGATTGCCAATGCCGAACGTCACCGACCCGTCCGGACTGACCAGCGGTGTTTCCCACGCGCCGCCAGCGCCAAGGCCAAGCGACTGCGCGCCCTGATCGGGTTTTGGCACGGTCTTAAACGTCCATATTCGTTTTCCGGTGGTGGCGTTGAGCGCCAGCAGCACTCCCCCTCCCGGCACGAGCCCGTACTGGCTCGCCACGTAGACCCGGCCGTTGGCCACCTGCGGCTGGATGCCGAAACTTCCCTGACCCTTCTTGAGCAGCGTGTCATTCGACCAGAGCAGTTGTCCCGTCGTGGCGTTGAGCGCGAAGACGGCATAGGGGGTCGCGCCGTAGACGGCACCGTTCACAACGGCCACGCCGTTAGGTCCGGGGCCGCTCTTCTCCTTCTTGTTCACGTAGTACGACCACTCGAGTTTGCCCGTCGCCAGGGACAGCGCGTACACGTTCGAGTGGAGGTCTTGCATGTAGACAACGCCGTCGAGGACAATTGGGTTGGCCGCCAGCGTGCCGTATCCGCCCACGTTCTTGGTTGACTTGCCTTTCAGCACGAAGGACCACGCCTTCTTGAGCGTTGACACGTTCGCCGCTGTGATTGTCGAACCTACGGCGTCGCGCGTGTTCGACAGATCGCCGTTGGAATACGGCCACGAGCCCGGCGTAGCGCTGGTCGCGACCGCGGCAGGGCCAACCACCGTCAACGTTACAAGTGCGACAGCCGCTAGCACGATAATGGATTGAGTCCATCGTGAGGCAAATCTCGCCCTCATCGGTTCACCTTCCACTGCCACTTTCATTGATGCGCAAAAAGTCAGACCTTCTAGAATTATTCAATCACGTGTAGCCAACAACGTGCAGTTCGAGCGTGAAGTCCGTTGTCGCAGTGACGCGCTTGACCGCATTGAAATGGCTGACCGCGTGAACAAACGGGCGACCCTGACGGTATTCCTTCGTACCTGATCCATGAGAGGTCGTAGTCCTTTGCGGCTCAACTGACAGGAAAGGTCAGACAATGCGAATCAGGGACGTTGCAAAGAGTAGGGCATATCGGCGTGCCGCTCCGATTGCATTTGTCGCCGTCGCGGGCCTCGCTTTCGCCGCGTGTGGGTCAAGCGGTGCCAGCGGCGGCACCGGCGGGCATCATGGTACGACAACCACTACGTCAGGTTCTGGTGGCACCGCGTACTGATCCAATTCTTCTGAAGAATCGGATCAGCCTCTAACCCCTGGGCTTCTCCCCCGGTGGTAGCGCCCACTGCTTGTCGCACCCCACGCCGAGGCACTTCCAGTGATCAAGACTTTCCGTCGTACGTTCTTGGTCATTGGCATCGGCCGCAAAATCGCGCACCGGTGCGTGGTGGTGAGCCTGGCCCTGTCCGGTTTCCTTTTGCACTATTCCCATGGCCGTCCAATCAACGTTGAGTTCCCATCAACCAAACTAACTGGGCTCACCCGTAGGAAACTTTTCGATGATTCGACCGGCAAAAGATACACATTCGCTGACCTCGATGAATGGTTGCGGCACGGAGTCCGGTTTTCGCCATCTCATTTAATGCCCGGTGTCACTCGTCTGTTGTCGCGCGAGAGAAATCAAACATCTCCGGCATCGGTCGGCCTCATCAAAAGCCAAGATCACCCGGCCCGAGCGGCACGTCAACCGCATGCTCACGCAGCGCCTCAAGGGACACGATTTCGAGGGCGCGTTCGTGCGTCGAGGCTAGGACAACGAAGGCAGCTGCTCCGTCGTTATGAGCTCGGAGCCAGTTTGCCGCAGTGACACACCATCGGTCGCCGGGCACCAGCCCCGGGAAACCGTATTGAGGAATCGGCGTGCTCAAGTCGTTGCCGATGGACCTTTGGTGCTGGAGAAACTGGTCGGTGACGACGGCGCAAATTGTATGACTTCCAAGGTCCTCAGGTCCCGTCGCACAACACCCATCACGATAGAAACCCGTCATCGGGTCGGTGCCACACGGTTCTAAGTACCCGCCCAGAACATTTCTATCGTCCATGATTCCAGTATCGCCGATGAACTAGAAGAAGACCTTGCAATCAAATAGATGGACAATGCCGCCCCTGCCTAACGTTGAAAGGGTGTCGAGCGATCAATACCGGACCAACCGGCACGCGGCGTACGAGGATCCATATTCGTCGCTCAGCGTCACTGTGCGGACGGGCCCAAGCGATGAACCGCATCGGCGAATTGTGACGCGTCGGTCACGCACATCGAGTTCAACGTCCTGCCAATCGTGCACACCAGATCGTGAGCCGTACCATCGGAGGAGACGGCGAGAACAGTAATGGTCGGTGCCGTAGCCGTGCCGGTAAGTGGCGTACGTTCACCGGCGGGGTCGGCAATCAGTACAACCATTGACTTTGAGGAATCGCTGCCGAAGAGATACCTCACTTCTTCTCCGCGAGGGCGAGACGTATGACCATGACAGCTACCCACATAGGGCTTGTAGGCGCTCGTGTAGGGACAAAAATTTGCGCCGTTGTCGGTCGTATTCGCGCTGGCGTCGAGTTCAATTTCCCCCTGAGGTCCGTAGGGAAAGTTCTTGGTCGGCCCGAAGTGGATGGAGGCGCCAGAGCCATCGCCATCGACAATGTCGCACGTCCAGCCAACGGGGCCGAGCAGAGAGACGCGAAGGCTTCGCAGATTGACTCGATACACGCTTGGAGTCTTTTGATCCTCGTACTGCGTCACAGAGCATGAATCCGAACTTGGCGCGGAGTTAGGTGGAAATTTCGCGGCATGAAGCGACGCGAGCGGCGGTAGCGATGCCCCCGCCGACGCCATTGAACCTGCGAAAAAGAACAATACGGCCGTCACAACTGCGAGCGTTCTGACGAAGCGCGTGCTCTTTGTTCCGACTTGAAGGGACCGTCTCGGGTCCTTTGCCATCCTGTTTCTCCCGTCCACGTGTCGTTCACGCAACAATCTCTAGATGTGAGCTGATTCCATTCTGGCAACGAAACCGGACACGTGTTGTCGCCCTCGTAACGCTCTAGTGGACAGTGGAAACTTGACGTCTGAGTGCTGAGGACTCAAACGGCTACTTGCTCGATTTCTCGACTCGAATTATTCCCGATCCGCTCTCGGTGAGGTTCTTCGAGCCCATCGCTGTCGTGAGGTTGTAATAACCCGGCCCGGCGTCCGCAGGAATTCTCAGGATTGACACTGGACTGTCGGCGGCGGTGTCGAGAACAACGATTCGCTTCGCGCGTGCGTTCGTTCGTCCAAGCCGAGGATGCGCGCCAATCGAATCATTCTTCAACAGTGCGACCGTCCGATATGGGCCCGAGAGACTCATTGAAAAGGCAATTGAGGTGGCGGGTGATTGCGTCGAGGTAGCCGCCGAGCGAATCCAGCGGACGGTGATAACGCTGCCCGGATGGTAAATAGCATTCATCGCTGACCCGCGACAGCAGGAATAGGTGTACGCCGGGTGAGTGCCCTCCAAGATCGAGGGAAGCGATCCAGGCTGAGCCGGCGAGTGGGTCGGTCGACCGGTGAAGGCGATGAGAAGGAAGAGGCCTGCCACCACTACTGACATAACGACGAAACCTATTCGCAAGTATGCGTCTCGACTGCCGTTCTCTTTTTCGGTGTTGCTCACTCCGTCACATTAGGTCCGCAAGTCTTAGACCTCCGGACTACCCACGGCGGGATCGGCTCTGGTCCTTGTGCTAACTCCTCACAGCCACCATCTCGGTTCGAAGCGTGCGCCTCAGGGTTTACCCCTAGGGGACGAATCAATGCGCGGCCTGGGGGCACGATAAAAATATACGTAAAGCAACTCCATCGTCAAAGGTATTCAAGATCATGTCAGAACCTGCGAGACCGAAGGTTGTCTCAGGCGGCGAGCGGCGCCGGTGGTACGTCCACCTCGCCCTCATCACCTCGCTCGCCGGTTCCCTGCTGTCGCTCATCTATCTGAGCCACAGCATCACGATTCACGTGGTCTTCGGCGTGGCGTTCATGTTCATGATGTTGTTTCACTTGTTCCAGCGACGCCGCACGGTCAAGTCACTCCTAAAGCGCTTGGTAGGCGCACACGCCCGCGCGCGAGCATCGACCCGGTTGGCCCTCTCGGACATAATCTTGGAACTGTTGGTTCTCAATGTCCTCGTGTCCGGCATCGTCGACGG
>JBEKQN010000155.1:0-5417 GCA_049519675.1 Acidimicrobiales bacterium
ACAACTGATTTTGCTTGGCGTTGCCACGAATTTGGTGGTTGAATCAACCGCGCGCCACGCGACCGACCTTGGATTCCAGGTAACGGTGGTGGAGGACTGTTGCGCCTCATTTATGCCAGATCTGCACGTCTTTGCGACGGAGAGGATTTTGCCCATGTTCTCGACGCTGAGCAGTTGTGACGAGATCGTCGCACGTATTGAAGGAGAGATGCCGTGACCGAGATACGCGCCGACTTGATCGTTGTCGGAATGGGGATCGCTGGACTCTCGGCAGCTTTGACGGCGAGCGAGGCGGGTGCCAAAGTCGTCGTCGTCGATCGAGCCAGTCTCGGTCAAAGCGGTGGCAACACCCGCTATACCGAGGCGTTCATGCGAATGAAATCGGTCGACGAGCCGTCCGATGATTTGGCGGACGCCCTTCTCGGAGACTTCATGGGCTATCCAGATCCCAGCCTCTTGAAGGAGACCCTGGAGGAGCGATCAACGTGGTCAATTCCGACACGCACTCTCAACATCGTTGACTACCACTACGTCGAGACTTTGCTCCAAAACGCGGGTCCGACACTTCGCTGGTTGACGGGTCACGGCCTACGTTTTGAGGCGCTGCCAACCCCGTTTCTAACGACGTCAACCACAAGGCTCTCGCCGGTGGGCGGCGGACTCGCACTCGTCGAGACCTTGCTGGCTTCGATCGCGTCAACCTGTGAGATTCTCTATGAAACGACGGCGCGCTCGCTCAGTACGGGTGACGGAAAGGTCACCGGACTCGAAGCGATGGGCCCAGACGGGGCGGTCACGTTGATCGGCACGGTGATGCTTGCATCGGGGGGGTACGAGGGAAACGCTGAGATGCTCAGCCGCTACCAAGGACCACAAGGAATGTTGTGTCGTCCCGTTGCGGTCGGCGGCCACTACAACAAGGGCGAAGGCATCGAGATGGCGATGGCGATCGGCGCCGCAAGCGCGGGCAACTTTTCGCTCTTTCACGCCGAACCGATCGATCCACGTTCGGGCGTCTCGGAGGCGGCAATCTTCGCATTTCCCTACGGTGTACTCGTTAACATCGAGGGAGAGCGGTTCGTTGACGAGGCCCCCGGCCCGGTCGACGCCATTTACGAGCGAATTACGCGCCGAATTCAGGCCCAGACCAACGGCGTCGCTTATCTAATCCTTGACGTGACCGGACAAGATGTGCCGAACATTCGTACTGCGCTGCGCACCGATCAGCCCGCAATCGTGGCGCAGTCGATCGAGGATCTCGCTTCTCGTCTTGAAATTGACGCCACTTCGTTAGGAGTGACTATTGCGCGCTATAACGCGGCATGCGGAACAGACGCCTTCGATTTCACCAAGCCCGACGGCAAGACCACACTGGGCTTGACACCACCGAAATCCAATTGGGCTACGCCCATTGAAAAGGGTCCCTTCCACGCGTATCCCATCATGGCAGCGAATGTCTTCACCTTCGGCGGATTAAGGACCAACGAACGCGCTCAGGTACTCAATCGCGACGGATGCCCGATTGAAGGACTCTACGCGGCGGGCGAAATAACCGGTCTCTATTACTCAAATTACACAGGTTCGACGTCAGTACTCCGAGGTGCCGTCTTCGGACGTATTGGCGGGCGAGACGCAGTGAGGGATCTTCTGTGAAGATCTGGTACCAGAGTTTCACCGTGTTGGACGAAGTCGGTCCGTATTTTCTGACTTTGCGTCGTCACCTCGAACGTCAGGCGTCACCGGGCACCACGATCGATTTCCACGGTATGGCACCTGGCACGTATCCAACTTCGTATCCCGGCACGCATATCAGCTACGCCTATTTGGCGGACCTGCACAAGACACAGTTCATCGAGAACGCGATTCGTGCCAAGGATGAGGGCTACGATGCTTTTCTTATCGCGACCATTCCCGACACCGGTTTCGAGGTGATTCGGACACTTCTCGACATTCCGGTGGTGGCGTTTGGTAACGCATCTGTCGCGTACGCCGCGACCCTGGGTCCCAAAGTGGGAATTGTTAACTTCATCGAAGCGCTCCAGGATCAACTGCGTCGGAACATGAATCTTTACGGGTTCGCTGACTTAGTTGGGCCGATCATCTCGCTTGAACGTGCCTTCGGCGACATCCTCGGCGGCTACGAAAATCCGACGAAGGTTCTCGAAGCCTTCGCTGTCGCGGCCCGTCGCGCGATCGAGCAGGGTGCCAAAGTGATCGTTCCTGGAGAAGGACCGCTCAATGTCCTCCTCGCGGACCAAGGTGTATCGCGAATCGACGATGTACCAGTGATTGACTCACTCGGCGTCACGCTCGCCACGTGCGAGGACCGTGTTCGAAGGTTTCACTCAACGGGAATTCACCCCTCACGACGCGGCTTCTACTTTGCCCGGCCCCCGGACGAGTCCTTACGCTTCGTCCGGGAGCAATACCATCTCGGATGAATGATTGGGCGTTACTCTGGCGGTTGTTTTTTGGCTAAGCGGTTACGGATGGCGACTTACATTTGAGTATTGGCGCCAATGGCCTTCCTGTTCTGTTTTCTCGTTCGCTCACCGGAATGATTGACATTTGATGGGAGTATTGAGGCAATGCACACGTTTGAATTGATCTTCGCCATCGGTTGGGCGGCGTTTTGGATCTACTGGTTCGCGATGGCAGTCGCCGCGAAAAGGAGCCACGTCGCATGGTCTCGCGAGTTGCGAATAAGGGCAGTCATCCTTGTCGCTGTGATCGTCTTGATTCGCGGCGGAGCTTTTCGACATCACGAGCAGAATTCGGACCTTTGGCGCGCCGGCGTCGGTCTCGCACTCTTAGCGTTCGGGTTGTGGTTCGCGATTTGGGCTCGCGTCCACATTGGGCGCAACTGGGGCACGCCAATGTCGAGAAAGGACGAACCGGAACTCGTGACAAGCGGTCCCTATCGGCTAGTTCGCCACCCGATCTACTCGGGCATCCTGTTGGCGGGTGCGGGGACCGCGATCGCGCTCAACTGGATGTGGATCGTACCCGCAGCGTTGATTGGGGCGTATTTCATCTACAGCGCGGGCGTCGAAGAGCGCTATATGACCGAGCAGTTCCCCGACACCTATCCAGCGTACCGACGCTCAACCAAGATGCTGGTGCCGTTCATCTTCTGAACGCAGTGTGTTTCGGTCACCGGTGACGTGATTGACGCTCAACAGCCCGACCAGAATCTGAACCCCGAGATCGAGGGTTACACTCGCTTTATCCCCCGGAAGCGAAAGCGAGAACGTGACCTACGTCGTTCAGAGTGAATCGCTCAGTAAACGCTACGGCGATGTCCTCGCGGTCGACGATCTCTCGTTCGCCATCGAAGCCGGAACGATCACCGGATTTCTCGGCCCCAACGGCGCGGGCAAATCGACGACACTTCGAATGTTGCTCGGTCTCGCTCGACCCACGAGCGGTCAATCGACCGTCTTTGGAACTCCCTACGACCAACTAAAGACGCCCGCGCGGCGCATCGGTGCCGTGCTCGAGGCGACCGATTTCCACCCCGGACGATCGGGACGAGATCATCTGCGATCGCTCAGTTGGGCCGTGGGCATCCCCGACACCCGAGTCGACGAAGTCCTCGCGCTGGTGGAACTCCAAGACGCGGCGAAGCGCCGAGTGAAGGGGTACTCACTCGGCATGCGTCAGCGCCTCGGACTGGCCGCCGCACTGCTGGGCGACCCCGATCTGCTCATTTTGGACGAGCCAGCAAATGGGCTCGATCCCGAGGGCGTGCGATGGCTTCGTGACTTCCTCAGAGACTTTGCGTCCGGCGGGCGCACCGTGCTCATTTCAAGTCACGTGCTCGCCGAGATCGCCCAGACCGTCGATCGAGTCCTCATCATCAATCATGGACGGCTCGTCACCGAATCGACGCTCGATGAGTTGACCGCCAAAGTGGGCGGCGCGGTACGCGTGCAGAGTCCCCAACTCGACAGCTTGGCCGAGGCGCTCCAGCGTGAGGGAATAGTCACGACGAGGAGCAATGACCACGCGCTCCTGGCCCAGGGAACAACGAAGGAACATGTCGGCGACGTCGCGCTCGCTGCGGGCGTCGCAATCCATGAGCTCGTGACCGAAGGTTCATCGCTGGAAGAGGTCTTCCTCGACTTGACGTCTGGGACGGAGCCACAATGAGTCAGTTGCGGGCCGAACTGCTCAAAATACGCTCAACGCGAACGACCATCGGCCTCTTGCTGGGACTGATCGCCTTGGCGTTGCTCTTCACGATTCTGACGTGCACGTTGTCACCCATCAGTCAACTCATCACCGAGCAAGATCAGGCGAGCCTGCTCAGTTTCGGAAGTATCGCGGGAGTCTTTTCCGCACTCGCGGGCGTCATGTTGTTCACGAGCGAGTACCGATTCGGGACCATCCGGCCGACGTCGCTCTTCAATCCGAATCGAAGTCAACTCTTCGCCTCGAAGATCACCGCCGGCGTCATGTCGGGACTGGTCTTCGGGGTCATTGGTGAGGGGCTCGTCTTCTCGATCGGTCTGATGATCTGGAAGATCCGTGGGGTTCCCATCCTCATGTCCGGTGCCAATGAGACTGAATTGATCGTCGGTGCCATCATCGGCACGGCGTTGTGGGGCGCCATCGGTGTCGCGGTCGGCTCCATCGTCCCCAATCAAGTAGGTGCCGTGATCTCCTTGCTGGCGTGGGGCTTCGTCGTCGAGAACTTGGTCTTTGGATTGTTGCCCAAGATCGGTCGCTTCCTGCCGGGTCGCGCGGCGGACTCGATGATGGGCGCCCTGCAAGACAAGTTGTTGCCCGGCGATGTAGGTACCGCCGTCGTCATAGCGTGGGCTGTCGTGCTCGGAGTCATCGGGTTGGTAATGCTCAAGCGGCGTGACGTCAGTTAGGGCCACGCTTCGCGCAGTTGTTGCACCGATGGCCACGTCACTTGGAAATAGGTCCTGGCGTCGAAACCGGTGAGCCGTTAAATTGGCAACGTTCAGCTAGCAGGTTCCCGGGGGGCGAGCATGACCGATACCGTGAGGGATGTCGCGTCATCGACGCCCGACGGGCCACCGCTGGAGCGGCCGAAGATCCAGGTCGTGCCGTTGAAAGGTCTGCCGATTTCGGCGGCGGCCGTGATTCTCGTCACTCTGGCAATCGCCGGGAACTGGCAATGGGCGTTGGTCTTTTGTCACGTCGCCGGCGGCGGCCTCTGGACCGGTATCGATCTCTTCGTCGGTCTGGTGCTCGGACCGATTCTTGGGCGCCTCTCGATTGCGGCCCGGGCGGAATTCTCCGCGAGGTTCATGCCCAAGATGGTCATCATCATGCCGACGGTGGTCATGATGACGCTCGCGACGGGGTTTCAGATTGCCCGCAAGATGGGGAACCTCTACGCGAAGAGCCCGAACCACCCGTGGCTCATCGCGTCGTTCTGCGTC
>JBEKQN010000156.1:0-5399 GCA_049519675.1 Acidimicrobiales bacterium
TCCATCAATCCGTGAATCTTTATGCTGCGGTCGGGCCCGAAGACGGTCGCCCCCTGGTGCAATGTCTTCCACCAGTCAACCGAGAAGTGAATGATGGGCACGTTAACCGCAGCGAGAACCGCGAACACCGCGCTGCGACGCGCGCGCAGCACCGGATCATCGTTGGCCCGACGCAGGGCCAGGTATCCGAGCGCCAGCACACCGAGGATCGCCGTCGAGGTGAGGCGCGCGTCCCACGCCCACCACACGCCCCACGTGGGACGGCCCCAAATCGAACCGGTAATGAGCGTGAGCGCAATGAAGACGACGCTGACTTCCATTGCGCAGTAGGCAACTCGGTCCATCACCATGGACCGGGTTCGCTTCCAGAGATACAACACGCTGGCAATCGTTGCCGTGCCGAAGGACACGTAGAGCGCGACCCAGGCCACCGACGGGTGCACGTAGACCAAGCGCACGAGGTTGCCCTGAATCTTGTCCTGGGGCGTCACCCACAGACCGAGCCAGATCGTAAGCGCGAGCAGGACCAGCGTGACCGGTCCAAGCAGTCGTGAGAGGAGTTGTTTCGCCATCATTCGTCCAACACACCGTAAAGGAGAATTCCCAGGGCCACATACGCGACCAGGGCCACGACCACGATGACCCACCACCCCAGCAGCTCTCCTCCGTGCAGCGCGTCATAAAAGGAGCGCTCACCCGCGATCAACAGCGGCGCAAAGGCTGGCAGCGCCAGCACCGGCAGCAGCGTCGCCGAAGTCTCACCACCGGCCGTTAAAGCGCCGTAGAGGGTGCCCGCGCAGGCCAATGCGCCCAGTGTCACCACGATGCTGGGCAGGGCAATGAGCGCCCCGTGAAGTGCGGTATGGAGCACCAGAACTGCACCCGCGAGCAGCACGAGCCCGGTCAGCCACAATTCAACGGCGAGCGCCAAGGACTTGCCCAAAAAGACCCCCGCGGGGTCCAGTCCGAGCGTCGCGACCGAGGATTTTGTGCCGGGCGCGCGCTCGACAACGTGGGAGCGATTGATCATCAAGAGCGCCACGAGCAACGTGACCAAGTAGTAGAGACCCGGACCAGCGGAGGAACTACCGGCGTGCGCCGGGCCCAGGGCTAAACCGCACAGCAACAGCGCAATCACGCCGAAGGGCACCACCTGCCAGAGCAGTACGCGGCTGCGCACCTCAATGCGCAGGTCCTTACCCGCAACGAGCAGCGCCGTGCGTATCACGTTGTCTCATCAACGATCGACCCGCCAGACATGAGAATCGTCCGTGGGTTAAGGGAACGACTGCGCAACGGGTCGTGCGCCGAAACGACGACGGTCGCGCCCGCGGCCACCACGTCTGCGAGCAAGTGATCAAAAAACGTTCGACCTTCATCGTCGAGCGAGGCGTACGGCTCATCGAGCAGCCACAGTTCGGGACGGCGCAACAACAACCACGCGAGCCCCAGTCGGCGCCGCTGACCGGCACTGAGTTGCTTCGCGGACGTGTTGATGCGTCGCGAAAGTCCCACGCGCGCAACCGCTGAATCAATTTCATCGAGTGGCCGGCCCAGCGCCTTGGCGGCAAATGTGAGGTTCTCCTTCACGCTGAGGTCATCGTAGAACGATCCCTCGTGACCGAGCCAACCAATGCGCCGTCGTAACTGTCGAAGATCGCCATCACGCAGGTCAATGCCCACCACGCGGCCCGAACCCGACGTGAGCGAATCGAGTCCCGCTAACAGTCGAAGCAGGCTCGTCTTACCAGCACCGTTAGCCCCGGTGACGACGCTCAGCGAACTCGGCCACAGTTGTAAGGTGACGCCACTCAGAAGGGGAAAGCCACTCGATATGACGACCGCGTCGTCCAGTTCGACGACGGGGGTTGCACCGTTGTTCATCGACGTGATTTAACGCTGCAGCGCCTTCACGTCGGCGGCCACCATCATCTCGATCAATCCGTAGAAATCAACTTCGCGTCGCCAATCCAGCACGCGGTCTGCCTTCGACGAGTCGCCAACGAGCAGGTCAACCTCTGCGGGGCGAATGAACGCGGCGTCAATGACGACGTGGTCCTCGTAGTTGAGTCCCAATTGTGAGAACGCCGCCTCGCAGAGATCGCGTACCGAGTGCGTTTCTCCCGACGCAATCACGTAGTCGTCGGCCTCGTCTTGCTGGAGCATCAACCACATGGCCCGCACATAGTCGGCGGCGTAGCCCCAGTCGCGCTGTGATTCAAGATTGCCTAATCGCAGTTCCGTATCCAGTCCGGCCGCAATTCGCGCCGCCCCGTTAGTGACCTTGCGCGTCACGAACTCGAGGCCGCGCCGCGGTGACTCGTGATTAAAAAGTATGCCCGACGAGGCGTGCAGGTTATAGCTCTCGCGGTAGTTGACCGTGATCCAGTGTCCGTAGACCTTAGCGACGCCGTAGGGACTGCGGGGATAAAACGAAGTGACCTCGTCTTGGGGCACGGAACGAACCCGACCAAACATTTCTGAGGAACTGGCTTGATAGAAGCGAATATCGGAGTCGACGATTCGAATCGCGTCGAGCATGCGCGTCACGCCCAGTGCCGTCGTTTCGCCGGTCAGCACCGGCTGGGACCACGAGGCCTGCACGAAACTTTGGGCGGCGAGGTTGTACACCTCGGTCGGGCGATAGTCGCGCAGCACGTTGATGAGCGACACCTCGTCCATAAGGTCACCGGAGACGAGCGTCAGTTGGTCTCGAATGTGGCTGATTCGTTCGATGTTGACCGTCGAACTTCGGCGCATCACGCCCACCACTTCATAACCTTGGTCGAGCAGGAGTTCTGCGAGGTAGGAACCGTCCTGACCTGTAATACCAGTAATCAAGGCCCGTTTGGCCACTGTTCGTCCTCCTCGCAAAGGCACCGACGCTTAGCCACTACCTAGTGCAACTCTACTCCCGACGACGAAATGCATTTTGGCGATGTCTAGCCTTACGTCATGACCCAAATCGCTGTGGCAAGTTTTCGCTTGGGCGGCAACGACGGCGTATCCATCGAAGCCGCCAAGTGGATAACAGCGTTGCAACTATTGGGTCACGAAGTGACGACCGTCGCCGGTGAAGGTAATGTTGACTTCCTCATACCGGGGCTCGCGATCAATGCGGCGCACGCTCCGTCCTTCGAAGAAGTGCAACGGGCGTTCGAGCACTGTGACCTCGCCATCATCGAAAACATCGCGTCATTGCCACTGAATGTAGCGGCGCGCGACGTTCTCTATGAAGTTCTTGATGGACGCGAAGTTATTTTTCACCACCATGATCTGGCCTGGCAACGTGAGCAGTACGCGCACCTGGATGGACCGCTCGATCAAGCCACGTGGCGTCACGTCACGATCAATGACCTCTCTCGGCGAGAATTGTCAGAACGAGGGATAGTTGCGACCACCATCATGAACTCCTTTGAGTGCAATCCTCCCCGAGGAGACCGCGATGACACTCGCGAGGCGCTCAACGTGGGTAGCCAGCAACTACTCTTGATGCCCACTCGCGCCATCGCGCGAAAGAACGTCGAAGGGGCGTTGTCACTCGCGAGTTCACTCGGAGCGATCTTGTGGCTGCTCGGCCCGAGCGAGGACGGCTACGGAGCCCAGCTTGATCAACTTCTCGCCAATACGAACATTGAAGTCCGCCGCGGACTCACCGATGGAACGACCGTGCACGACGCGTACGAGGCGTGTGATCTGGTGGTGGTGCCCTCCACGTGGGAAGGATTCGGCAACCCAGTACTCGAGTCAGTGACGCATCGACGGCCGCTCGCGGTCTACCCCTACCCGGTCCTACAGGAGATTGAGTCATTCGGATTTGAATTCTTTCATCTCGACGACGTGACGCGCATCGTTGAGTACCTGCGCAACCCCGACGAGGGATTGCTCGAACGAAATCTACTGATCGCACGAGAGCACTTCAACGTGGCGACGCTACCGTCGCGACTCTCTCAATTGCTAATTCCCGATGAGAGTGACGTAAGAGAATCCGTGACGACGATTCGCCACACGTAACAAACCGATTCGCGCGTCACGTAATTTGTGTCAATCAGTAGTAACCACACGACTCTTTACACGTCGATCAGTAATTACTCCCTTCTTAGGCCCTCTCGGTTCCGTCCTCAACTGACTAGAGAACGATGGAACTTGTTCGAGATCGACTCGAACGAACGTAACGAAAGGAACATCATGAGTAAGAAAAACATGGCCATGAAGCGGGTCGCCGCGACGACGGCACTGGGAGTTGGACTAGTAGCGGGCGGCGCAGGTATTGCCTCGGCGACCTCCGGCCACTCGCCGAGAGACAGCACCACGTCAACAGCGGCAACGCCACCCTCCCCCGCGAACTTTGCGGGCGGAGTGGTGACGGCGGTCTCGTCGACGTCGATCAGCGTGAAGGGCATGGACGGAACAACCAATACGTACGCGATCGCGTCGAGCACCACCGTCAGCGAGGGGCCAACGACCGTCACCGCGTCCGCATTGGCGGTTGGTCAGCACGTGGGGATACAACTGTCGACAGACGGCAGTTCGGCTACCAGCATCGATATTCAGCTGCCCGCCTTATTTGGCACGGTAACGAGCGTCAGCGGCGACACGGTGGTAATCACCGACCCTGAGGGCTTTAGCCGGATCATTGTCGTTGATTCATCAACTTCCTACTCGAAGTCGGGCGCCACCGCGTCGCTCTCGGACGTCATCGTTGGTAACGAGATCATTGCCGAGGGCACGGTCGACGCCAACGGCACCTCGCTCGACGCCACGAACGTGGTCATTGGCCTGCCGAGCCGGCCAAGCGGCGGCCCCGGCATGGGTGGGCCCGGCGCAGGCGGCCCGGGGGTTGGTCCGCCTGGCGCTAGCGGCGCCGGTCCTCAGGCTGAGTAGCGCTGCTTCACGCAAACGTCCCCATCCAGTTTTCTCGTGATACCCCACCGTGAACGAGATGATCGGATGGGGACGTTCGCGCCCACAACTTCATCGATTGAGTTGACGCGCGGTGTACTCAGAACCAAGGAATCTCACGGTTGTTCGGGGCGGACGCGACCGAGAAGTCACTAGTCTTTTGGGTCATGGTACTGAACGATGACCGTCCGCAGTACACCGAGCGCCGCGATCAACTGCTGCTGGTCGCTCGCCGGATTTTTGCGGAGCGGGGCTTTCAGGCAACGACCATGGACGAAATTGCCAAAGAGGCCGGTTTCACGAAACCAATCCTCTATCAGTACTTCGAATCAAAGAGCGATCTCTACCGCCAGATAGTCGCGGAGACAGCAACGAAGTTGCTCGACTCACTAGCCAAGGCGGTTGCGAGCGTCGATACGCCCCGCGCCAAGATTGAAGTTGCCTTTCGGGTGTACTTCGAAATGGTCATTGATGAGACCGACGCCTTTCGAGTGCTG
>JBEKQN010000157.1:0-6923 GCA_049519675.1 Acidimicrobiales bacterium
ACCTTGTCAGTCGACACTTCGAAGAGCGGTTCGTCGCGGGCGACAACGTCACCCACCTTCTTGAACCACTGAGTGATGATTCCTTCGGTGACCGACTCACCCAGTGACGGCAGGGTGACGTCAGCCAACGTGCAGGCCCCTGCCGGCGAGCGCGAGCAGTGTCTCACCAAATGTTTCGGACAGCGACGGGTGCGGTTGAATGAGCGCCGCCGCCTCTTCCGCCGTGGCCTCCCAATTGACGGCGAAGTATCCGGCACCGAGTTGCTCGGTCACCCAAGGTCCGGCCATGTGCACCCCCAGGATTTGTCCCGCGGTGCCGTCAGCACGCTTTTCGGCGATGATCTTCACCACGCCCTCGGTGTCGCCAATTATCTGAGCGCGACTGTTGCCGCCGAAGGGGTCCTTCTTTACGACAACGTCGTAGCCCTTCTCCTTGGCTTTGGCTTCGGTCAGGCCACAGAACGCCACTTCCGGATTTGAATAGATGGCCCAGGGCACGCGGTCGTAGTCCACGGGCACCACGGGCTCGCCCAGGATGGTCTTGATCGCGACAATGGCTTCGGCAAAGCCGACGTGCGCGAGCTGGGGGGTGTCGGCGACCACGTCGCCCACGGCGAAGACGTGCGGGTTCGCAGTGCGCTGGGACCGGTCCGCGACCACGAAACCGCGATCATTGATTTCGACGCCCGTGGCGTCGCCCAGCAGTCCTTCGCTGCGCGGACGCCGGCCAACCGACATGACAACCATGTCGACCTTCACGTCGTCGCCGCCCTCGACGCTGATGGTGGTGCCACCCTTCTTGGGCGCGTGGCCCGTCACGGTAACGCCCGCGCGTATGTCAATGCCGCGCCTCTTAAAGGCCCGGCCCACGACGTTGACCACTTCTGCGTCACAGCCCGTCAGGATGGTGGGCAGGAACTCGAGCACCGTCACCTTGGTGCCCATGTCGCACAGCATTGACGCGAATTCACAGCCAATGGCGCCGCCACCAATCACGGCGGCGGTGGCGGGCAGCGAGGCGAGGTCGAGGAATTCGTCCGAGGTGACCACGATCGTCCCGTCCACGTCGAATCCGGGCAGCGTTCGCGGCACCGAACCAACGGCGATCACGACGTCTTTACCCTGGGCGACCACACCGGCGTCGCCGCCGTCGATCACCGACACCTTGAGGTCCGCGTCGAGTCGCCCGGTGCCTTCGAAGACGGTGATCTTGCGACCCTTGATGAGACCGGAAAGTCCCTTGTAGAGGCGGTCGACGATCTCGTTCTTGCGCGCCTGGCTCACGGCGAAGTCGACGCTCACAGCGTTCGACGTAATACCGAATTCTCCAGCGTGCTCGATGGTGCGCCGCACGTGAGCTGTCTCGAGGAACTCCTTAGCCGGCACGCAGCCACGGTGCAGGCAGGTCCCACCCACCTTGTCGCGCTCGACGATCGCGACGTTGAGGCCGGCGGCGGCGCCGTAGAGTGCCGCGGCGTAACCGCCGGGTCCACCTCCGACTACCACCACATCGAATTGCTGGACCTCGTTTGCCACGGCCGTTCCCTTCACTCGCTAATCAATGAAAACCATTGAAATCCTAATGTTTTTTAGCGAGTACTGAAACGGCCGAGATTCAGGTTCGTCGTCCTCGTTGGGTGTCCGCGGCCGCCGTGGCGAGCGAATCAACGAAGTCATTCATGAGGTCGCCAGAGTGGCCCTTCACCCACGAGAACGTCACGGCGCGATCACTGTTCAGCGCCAGCGCGAAGAGTTCCTCCCAGAGATCGCGGTTCTTCACCGGTTGACCTTGGGAGTTCTTCCAGCCTCGGCGCAACCATCCCACGTGCCACTTGTCGTGAAAACACTTCACCACGTAGTTGGAGTCACTCACAATTTCTACCGGACCCTCGGGATTCTCGTGCAGCGCATCGATGACGGCCATCATCTCCATGCGCTGATTGGTGGTGTGCGCCTCGGCCCCACTGGCGTAGCGGTCCTTGTCGCAGGCCCACGCCCACCCTCCCGGGCCAGGATTACCGCGGCAGGCGCCGTCGGTATGAATTCTCATCAGATCTTCCGCGTTACCCACATGTCTGGATTGGAGCTGAACCGCGTGACGGCGTCGGGAAGGTCGCCGCGCAATACCTGACCGAGCGTCACGTGTTCGAGCACCTCGCGCAGCGCGCCACGCACGGCGATCCACACGTCGGTTAAGTGCGTGGCTTCGCCGCTGTAGTGCAGTGTCTCGGGTCGCATGCCGCGAACGCCCGCCATCGGGCCACTCACTATCCGCAAGATGTCGGCAATCATGATCGTGTCGGGATCGACCGCCAACTTGAAGCCACCTTCGGGTCCGCGTTGACTGGAGACCAACCCGCCACGGCGAAGGTCCGAAAGGATCGCGCCCAGAAACTTGGCCGGCAGTTCCTGTTCCTGGGCCAGATGCTCCGCGCTCAGCGACGCGTCGTTCGCGGCCAACGTCAAGAGCGCGCGAATGGCGTACTCGGACTTGGCGGGAATCTGCATCCCCCCATTCTGCCCTACGAGAGGGACTCAAGTTCCGATGGCGCTTCCAACTTCTAAGGTGGCTTCGTGCCCGAACTCTCCTCACGACGCCTCTATCTGTGCGTGGCGCATCGAGAGGACATGGCAACCTTCCTTCCCGCCGTACTGCGAGGCGGAGTGGACGTGGTGCAATTGCGCGAAAAGGAACTACCCGACACGGTGCGCCTGGCGACCGCGCGACTCATGGCGCCGATCTGCCGCGACTTTGGTGTGCCCTTCATCATGAACGACTCGCCGGAGTTGGCGCTGGAGTCCCGAGCCGATGGCGTGCACGTGGGCCAGGACGACGTGAGCGTGGACCACTGTCGCGACATCCTGGGCGCCGACGCCGTGGTGGGCCTCTCTACGCACTCCGCGGCTGAGTTTGACGATGCCCTGTCTCAGGCGGTCTCCTATTTCAGCGCCGGTCCGATTGTGCCCACCCCGACCAAGCTCGGCCGTCCCGGCACGGGAACCAGCTACGCGGTGGCGTGCGAAGAACGAAGCGACCGACCGGTCTTCGTCACGGGCGGCGTCAGCACGGACAATATTGCGCAATTGGTGAGCGTGGGATTGCGCCATTTCGTGGTCGTTCGCGCCATCTGCGACGCGCCAGATCCCGAAGCGGCCGCACAGACCCTGCGTCGCGCGCTCGACCTCGCGCTCGAAAGCGTCTAACGGTGCCGGTCGAGCCAGCCCAGCAGGGTCGCAACCATGCGCGGGTCAGCTCGCAGTTGGTGTCCGGCGCCCTGGATGAGTCGAAGCTCGGCGCGGCCATCGGCCCCGTTGAGTAGATCGCGCGCGTCAGAGACCGGAATTTCCAGGTCGTCGGTACCGTGGCCAATGAGGAGCCGGCGCGGGGGAATCTGAGCAACGGCACCAAGAGGATCAATCGCCAGTACGTCGGCTCGCAACTCCTCGGGTCCGAGCAGTTCAGTGGGATTGGCGACGACGCCCGCGACCTGGACCGAGCGGTGAAACTCCTCGGGCGCTCCGCACCACGCTTCCAAGTGGGCCGGCGCCGCGAATGTAGCGACGCCGTGCACGCGCTCGTCGCGCGCGGCGATGCGCAGCGCGAGCGCACCGCCGAAACCGAAGCCCGCCAAGGAGATCTGACGTTCGCCTTGCACCACGCGATTAAGGATCAGTTCGAGGTCGCGGCGCCACTGCGTGGCCGAGAAGGTCCCGGTGCTGGTGCCCACTCCCGAGAGCGTTCCGGTCGCCACTACCCAACCTGACTCGTTCGCCAGGTGCTCAGCCAGTTCGGGCAGCAGTCCGGCCGCTTGACGGCCCATGCCCATCATTCGCGGCAATCCATGCACGAGCACGAGCACGTGACTGATCAAGGGACGTGTATTTGAAGTGGCGATCCTCAACTCCAGCAGCGAGCTGCCGCTCGTGAGCTGCTCGTGGGCGAGCACGCTAAATCAAATGCCCAGTTGCTGGGCCAGCAGCTCGCGGTGGTAGGCGGGGTCGCCTAGGAAGAGCTCGGAACTCTTGGCGCGCTTGAAGTACAGGTGCGCGTGGTGCTCCCAGGTGAACCCAATGCCACCGTGAATCTGGATGTTCTCGGCGGCGCAGTGAAAATAGGCTTCCGAACAGAACGACTTCGCCAGGCTGGCGGCGATGGGCAGTTCATCATTGCGTTCCTGCGCGGCCCACGCCGCGTAGTACGCGGCCGACTTGGCCGACTCGACGTCAAGCAACATGTCCGCGCACTTGTGCTTGATCGCTTGGAACGATCCAATAGGGCGACCAAACTGCACTCGGTTCTTCGCGTACTCGACGGCATTGTTGAGTACTCGCTGCGCGCCGCCTACCTGCTCGGCCGCGAGCACCGCGACCGCAACCTGCATCGTCGTCTCGAGGCCCTCCATTGCCGCGCCCTCAGCGCCCACGAGCGTGGCGGGCGCGTCGTTCAGTTCAATGCGACTCTGCTTGCGCGTTTGGTCCATCGTGGGCAGCGACTCGCGGGCGACGCCCGAGGCGTCGCCCTGGACAGCAAAGAGCGAAAGGCCTTGGTCGGCGGTGGCTGGCACAAAGATGACCGACGCCAGGTTGCCGTCGGTGACGTAGTTGCGCACGCCACTAACAACCCACCCGTCACCAGACTTCTTGGCCGTCGTCGAGGTCGTATTGAGATTCCAGTCACCCGTGTCATCGGTCAGCGCGACGGTGGCGATCGTCTCGCCTGAAGCCATGCCGGGCAAGTACGTTGCCTGGTCCGCCTCACTGCCAACGAAGGCAACCGCATTGGCCGCCAGGGCCACCGTAGAGAAGTACGGCGAGCAAAAGAGGTTGGCCCCCATCTCTTCAAAGACCACGTAGAGCTCGACCGGGCCGTATCCCTGTCCGCCAAATTCCTCGGCGATCCCGAGACCCTGCAGCGCCAGTTCGTCCGCCATCTGACGCCAGACGGCGGGGTCGTACCCCTCCGGCGTCGCCATGAGACGGCGCACTTCGCTCTCGGGAGATTTCTCGTCCAAGAAACGCTTGACCATCTTGCGCAGTTCCTCTTGCTCTTCGCTGAATCCAAAGTTCATGACGATCCTTCTTCTGTCCTACTGGCAAGTAATGCCGTCCGTAGCGAGATTAGTCAAAGTTCGTCTACCTCACGCGAGCCAATCTGGATGGGCGAGCGGGAGACAAAATCGTCGGTCGGTGCGAACTCGCCAAGTAGTTTGGCCAACGAGTACGAAATATCGAATAAAGGAGTGCCCCCATGATTTACGGCGCCCACATCATTCTCTTCAGCAAAGACGCCAACGCCGATCGGGTCTTCATGCGCGACGTGCTGGGATTTCCCGATGAAGAGAACGGCCGTCACGAGCTGTTCTTCATGACCGACGACCTGGATTCGGAAATGGCGTCACTCGCCGAACGCGGCGTTGAGTGTTCCCAAGTTGAGGTGGCGAGCTGGGGCCGCGTGACTCGGATTCGCTTGCCCGGTGGCGGCGACGTTGCGCTCTATCAGTCCAACCTGCCGTCGGCCTTTGACCGTGCTTCGAATTGAAGGGGTACTCATGAGGTGGCATTCTTAGACCATGGACAATGTCGAACTCGTTTGGTCTGACGCCGCCGCCGAGGTGTACCGCTTCGTGGTGGGCCCGATTGACAACAACGTGTACGTGGTGCGCTGCGTGGCGACCGGTGAAGCCACCTTGATCGACGCCGCGAACGAGCACGACCGACTACTTCGAGTCGCGAAACGTTTGGGCGTCACCTCGGTACTCGAAACTCACGGACACTGGGATCACATCGGTGCCGTAGAACAGGTCCGCGACGCCGGTATCGACGTATGGGTGCGCGGCGAAGACGCCGGGATGCTGCCCAGCTACGACCACCTGCTCGACGACGACATTGTGTATCGGGTCGGCGAGCTCGGACTGCGAACTATCCACACGCCGGGGCACACGCCCGGCAGCATCTCCTTCGCGCTCGAGGGCACTCCCCTGCTCTTCACCGGCGACACGTTGTTTCCCGGTGGTCCCGGGAACACGACCTTCGAGGGCGGCGACTTCACCACCATCATCGAGTCAATTGAACAGCGCTTCTATCGCGTCTTTGACGACAACACCATTTTCTGGCCCGGTCACGGCAAGGAGTCGACCATCGGCACCGAACGTTCGCACCTAGACGAGTGGGTGGAGCGCGGCTGGTAGCCGCCGGTCGGCATTTAGAGCGCCACCGGTAGGCTCGGACCCGTGTCCCAGCCCTTATTAGAACTACGAAATCTACACGTAGAGGCCGACGGCGCGACGATCCTGCGCGGCGTTGATCTAATTGTCAACGAGGGAGAAGTCCACGCCCTGATGGGTCCTAACGGGGCGGGCAAGTCAACGCTGGCCAACGTCGTCATGGGACATCCCGGCTACACCATCACGGACGGGGCGATTCTCTTAAGGGGCGAAAACATCGCCACTTGGTCACCGGACACTCGCGCTCGCGCCGGCATCTTTCTGGCGTTCCAATACCCCGAAGCCATCAGCGGCGTATCGGTCATTCAGTTCCTTCGCCAGGCAATCGCCGCGCGAAAAGGTCTCGAAGAACTGAGCATCTTGGAGGTTCGACTCGATCTCGCTGAATGGATGGACCGGCTCGGCATGGACCCCGCGTTCGCCGAACGTCACCTCAATGAAGGCTTCTCTGGTGGCGAACGCAAGCGCAACGAAGTGCTGCAAATGGCGCTCTTAGAGCCGGCCATTGCCTTCCTCGACGAGACCGACTCGGGCCTCGACATCGACGCCTTGCGCATCGTGGCCCGCGGCGTACGCACGGTTCGCGATCAGAATCCACTGATGGGCGTGGTCGTCGTGACGCACTACGTCAAACTGCTCGAAGAGATTGAGCCCAACCAGGTGCACATCTTGGTTGACGGTCAGATCGTGCACTCAGCG
>JBEKQN010000158.1:0-5330 GCA_049519675.1 Acidimicrobiales bacterium
CACTCACTGGGTTAACCAGGTAAGGCCCGTGGCCAGATGACCACGTTGATAGGCCGGAAGTGTAAGTGCGGCAACGCATTCAGCTGACCGGTACTAATCGGCCGAGGGCTTGGAGTTTGATGTTCGTGCTCGTTCTAGGACGCTCAAGGAGCGGGGTCACCCCGTTCCGATCACGATAGTGGTCGAGCGCATAATTTCCGGTGGTTATGGCGGTGGAGATATACCTGTTCCCATTCCGAACACAGCAGTCAAGCCCACCTGCGCCGATGGTACTTGGGGGTCCCCCCCTGGGAGAGTAGGTCGCCGCCGGGATTTCTTGAAAGGCCCCCACTTCGGTGGGGGCCTTTCGCCGTCACGAATGTGGTTGAGATGGCGATTTCGCGTCGCGCAGTGAGAGCCGCCAGACCGGCGATTGGTACAGTCACTTCGTGGGTTCGAGATGACGTGGAATCGGTGGCGGCAAAGGTTCAATACGGACGTGGCCACGTACGTTCGCCCCGACGAGCGCGTCATTGAAATCGTCTCCACCCAGAACCGAAGTCTGATCTGGGAAAAACTGTGGTTTGTCTCGCTATGCGTCCTTTTCCTGATCGAACTGACCGGTTTCCAGGCCGTGCTGCAGGCGTTGAAGGTGCCGATATTCGTCGGTCTGCTCGCGACCTTCGCGGTGATGGAGCTGTTCGCACTGACCATGACGTTTCGATACTTCGTTGTCACAGATCAACGCATCCTGGTGCTCAGAACGTCTCGATTCGCACGTCAGCGCCGCGCCACGTTGGACAAAGAGTTACCACTTCGTCACACGCGGCCAATACCGACTCGGCGATGGTCGAGTTTTGAGTTCCAGGGAAGTCGTTGCTACGTGCGGTTCTTTTTCACTCCACTTGGTTCTCGCCGACTCATACGGTGACGCCGACTGGTCGGGCGCAGCCGCCCATTACTCGTGTCTACCTCGAGGTAGGAAAGAAATGGACCTTTGCGGTGGCGCTCGACTGGCCGGGGTGGTCCCGACGGGCCAAGGGCGAAGAAGCCGCGATAGAGACCTTGCTCGACTACGCCGCGCGTTATCGGGCCGTCGCCGGATTCGGGTTCAAACCCGGTCACATCGAAGTCGTGGGCCGGATCACGGGCACGATGACAACCGACTTCGGCGCACCCGACGCGATTGGTCCGTGGGACACGGAAACCATCGACGGCGTCGAGTTGGAACGCTTCATCACGATTCTCGAAGCGTCGTGGCGGTACTTCGATGACACGGCCAAGCGTGCACCCGCGGTGCTCGCGAAGGGACCCAGGGGTGGGGGTCGAGACCGCGACCAAGTACGAGAACACGTACGTGAGGCCGAACGTGCTTTGAGCTCAAAACTTGGGCGGCGGATTGCGCCGCGCACGCCGTGGACTGAGCAGCGCGAAGCGATCGTCGAGACGCTACGTGCCGGAGCGCCCACGCGAACGTGGCCGGTGCGCTACGCGATTCGTCGCGGCGCGTATCACGTGATGGATCACGCGTGGGAGATTGAGGACAAGGGCGCGTAGTGCACGTGACGATGACCTTCACGGTCCCTCACGAACCAGAAATAGTGGTAGGAACAAACACGGGTTAGCGAGAGGAGAGACAGTCATGGCTAGTTACGCACGCCTCTTCAGTCCGCTGATCATTGGTTCATGCACCATCAAGAACCGGATCGTGTCCTCGGGCCACGACACCGTGATGGTCAACCATGGCGAAGTCAGTGACCAGCTGATTGCCTACCAACGGGCCCGCGCCGAGGGCGGGGTGGGACTCATCATCGTCCAAGTCGCAGGCGTGCACGAAAGCGCGCGCTACACCTCGCACATCTTGATGGCAATTGACGATTCGTGCATTGCGGGCTACGCAAAACTTGCGTCCGCGGTGCACGAGAGCGGGACCAAGATCTTCGGGCAGCTTTTTCATCCGGGTCGCGAAGTCATGGAGACCCAGGATGGGTCGAGCCCCGTGGCGCTCGCTCCCTCGGCGGTGCCCAATGAGCGTTTCCGAGTCATGCCTCGCGCCCTGCAAATTGCTGAGATTGACGAGATCATCGACGGCCACGCGCAGGCCGCGTTGCGTTTGCAGAAGGCCGGATTGGACGGCGTGGAGATTGTGGCGAGCCACGGATACTTGCCGGCTCAGTTCATGAATCCATCTCTCAACCTCCGAGAAGATGAATATGGTGGCACGCCGGAGAATCGTCTGCGCTTCCTTGAGCGTGTGTTGCAGGCCGTACGCGATGCGGTCAACGACGACTTTGTGGTGGGGCTGCGGATCTCACTGAATGAACACGATCCAACGGGACTCGAGGAAGAAATTGCTCTTACTGCATCGTCCCAACTCGACCACGAGGGGCTCTTCGATTACGTCAGTGTCACGACAGGAACTTCGGCCACGCTTATGAGTTCGGGACACATAGCTCCCGAGATGCACTACGCCAACGGCTACACGGCGCCGCTCTCCGCGCGCATGAAAGCGGCAGTAAGCGTGCCGGTATTTGTGGCCGGAAGAATCAATCAGCCTCAGGAGGCGGAACGCATCTTGAAGGACGGTGACGCCGACGCCTGTGTCATGACGCGCGCATTAATTTGCGACCCGGAGATGCCCAATCTCGCCGCCGCCGACAAAGTCGATGACATTCGCGCCTGCATTGCGTGTAATCAAGCGTGCATTGGTCACTTCCACATGGGATTCGCGATCTCGTGCATCCAGCATCCCGAAACCGGTCGAGAGATCAAATATGGCCAGCGCATTCGCACGGCCCGACCGCGTCGCGTGACGGTCGTGGGCGGCGGGCCCGCGGGCATGAAGGCAGCCTCCGTTGCCGCCGAGCGGGGTCATGACGTCACCCTGTTCGAAGCCGCGAGCCATCTCGGAGGTCAAATTCTCTTAGCGCAGATGCTGCCCGGCCGTGAGGAGTTCGGTGGCGCCGCCATCAATCTCGGACGGGAGGTTGTGCGCGCGGGCGTGCACATTGTCACCGGCACGATGGTGGACGCGGAATCTCTTCGTTCCAGCAATGCGGACGTCGTGGTCGTCGCAACGGGGGCCCGACCGTATCTACCGTCGATTGAAGTGATGGGAGAGCCAACCGTGCTTGACGCGTGGCAAGTACTGCGCGGCGGATCACTGCCAACGGGCCACGTCGTGGTCGTTGATTGGAAGGGCGATTGGGTCGGCATTGGCGTCGCCCGGGCGCTGGCACAGAGCGGCCATCGGGTGACGCTCTGCGTCAACGGCTACGCCGCTGGTGAATCACTGCAACAGTACGTGCGTGACGCCCAGCTCGCGGCACTGCGGCGCGAGCGAATTGACGTCGTGCCCCTCGTACGCCTCTTTGGGGTCGATGACGACACGGTGTACCTGCAGCACGTGCTGAGCGATGAGCCCATCATGATCACTCAAGTCTCAGGATTGGTACTCGCGTGCGGTCACGAATCGTCGTCGGAGTTGTTTACCGAACTGATCGCGCTCGACCGTGAGGTGGTGGGTATTGGCGACTGCCTGTCGCCGCGAAGCGTCGAAGAGGCGGTACTCGAAGGCCTCGTAGTGGCGAGCGCGTTGTAGGCCAAGCCGTCAGCGATGGACATGAGCTGGTGGCTCATTTGCGTGCGTATCAAGACTTAGCGGTGGCCACGCGAACTCCAGTAGGTCGAGACGTCATCGGGTGCTCCGTCCGGACAGCACTACTGATTCGAATAAGGTGAGTTTCTATGTACGGAATAGTTAGGTTGGCCAGATGACGGTGGAAAAGGAGAAGCCGGTCACTCGTGAGGGTCGCCAGCGTGACCCCGAACGAACGAAGCTCGAGATTCTCGCGGTCGCTACCCAGGAGTTCTCCGATCGCGGTTTTGCCGGCGCGCGGGTGGACGAAATCGCCGACCTGACGCGAACTACGAAGCGGATGATCTACTACTACTTCGGTTCTAAAGAACGCCTCTACATTGCCTGCCTCGAGAAGTCGTACGAGGCTATTCGCATTACCGAACAGAGTGTCGACGTGAACAATCTCGATCCAGTGGCCGCCGTGCGCAAGTTGGCCGAACTCACGTTTGACCGCCACGAAGCCAACCCCACGTTTAGCCGCTTGGTCAGCCTCGAAAACATGCACCGGGCGAAGTACATCAACGCGGCCAGCGGTTTTCCGGGACTCGACCGACCGGTCATCAAGATGCTCCAGCAGGCGCTCGAACGTGGCGAAGCCGACGGTGTGTTTCGTCGCAAGATCGACGTCTTCGATGTGCACATGCTCATCAGTTCCTTCTGCTTCTTTCGCATCAACAACCACTACACGTTCGAGGCGAATTTCGGGCGCGACCTGGTCGAGCCCAGCCGTCGCGAGAAGTACCGCCAGATGATTGGCGACGTGGTGGTCCAGTACCTCACCAGTGCGCCGTCGTAAGGCGCGTCGTGCGAGCTAGTGGTCTGCCTGCTGGTCGAGCTGAATCTGCAGGCGACTGAGGACCTCGTAACAGTGCAGCACGGAGGTTATCGACGCGTTGGGCTCATCGCCCTCTTTGATGGCTCGCACAAATTCTCGGTCCTGGAGTTCAATGCCGTCCATTGAGACGGCCACCCTGGAGACGTCGATTTGTTCGTCGTTTCCCGTGAAGAGGTCGTCGTAACGAGCAATGTAGGTGCCGTTGTCGCAGATGTAACGAAAGAATGTGCCCAACGGACCATCGTTGTTAAAGCTCAGCGACAGCGTGCAGATCTTGCCCGATTGACTCGTTAATTGGATGGACATGTCCATGGGTATACCGAGCACCGGGTGCACGGGACCCGCCATCACGTTGGCGCCCGCGATCTGCTCTCCGCACTGGTAAGAAAAAAGGTCGACCGTGTGCGCCGCGTGGTGCCAAAGCAGGTTGTCCGTCCAGCTACGGGGGTTACCCAGGGCGTTCTTATTTTCTCGGCGGAAGAAATAGGTCTGGACATTCATCTGCAGGATGGAAATTGCGCCATCGTGGATTCGAGTGTGGATCCACTGGTGCGATGGGTTGAACCGGCGAGTGTGGCCCACCATGCAGATCAGGCCGGTCTCATTGGCCACGCGGGCGACCCGCACCGCGTCCGCCCAGTTGTCGGCGAGCGGTATCTCGACCTGCACGTGCTTGCCGGCCTGCAAACAGGCAATTGTTTGGTCGGCGTGTAGCTGGGTGGGCGTGCACAAGATGACCGCGTCGACGTCCGTACGAGCGAGGGCCTCGACGAGGTTGGTGGTGGCCTGTTCGACTCCGTAGGTCTGCGCGACGGACTGCGCCTGCTCGAGCGTGCGCGACACAATCGAGACCACCTCGACGTCGTCGATAAGTTC
>JBEKQN010000159.1:0-5152 GCA_049519675.1 Acidimicrobiales bacterium
GTGCACTCAGCGAACGCGGAACTAGCCCAGCAGATCGAACTCGACGGCTACGACGCCTGGCGCCCGGTCACCACGTGACGAGTTTTAATCCCCACTTCGTCCGCCGTGACATCCCGTTGCTCGAACGGGTCATCAACGACCACGCCATCACCTACCTCGACTCGGGTGCGACGTCACTGCCACCTCGTTGCGTGATTGAAGCCATGACGCGCTACTACGAGTTGCGCCACGCCAACGTGCACCGGTCGGTCTTCCAGACCGCCACCGAGGCCACTGCCGCCTACGAAGGGGCTCGCGACGCGACCGCTCGGTTCATCAACGCACCCGGCGGCGCCGAAGAGGTGGTCTTCACCAAGAACACGACCGAGTCCTTCAACCTGCTCGCCAAATCGTGGGGCTGGGCCAACCTGCGTGAGGGCGATGTCGTGCTGCTCAGTGAAATGGAGCATCACGCCAATATCGTGCCGTGGTTTCAATTGCGCGACGTGCGCGGCATTGAAGTTCGATTCATACCCGTAACCGACGACTTCCGCCTCGACCTCGCTCAGTTGGACGAACTATTGGACAACGTCAAGCTGGTATCAGTGACCTCCATGTCCAACGTATTGGGTACGATCAATCCCGTTCGCGAACTCGCCGCCGCCGCCCACGGAGTTGGCGCACTTATTGCCATCGACGGCGCCCAATCAATTGCCCACGGGCCGACCGACGTTGTTGACCTCGACATTGACTTCCTCGCCTTCTCGGCCCACAAGATGTTGGGGCCAACGGGAATTGGCGTCTTCTGGACCCGGGCCGAACTGCTCGACCAGATGCCGCCCTTTCTGGGCGGCGGTGGCATGATCGCCGACGTGCGACTTGATGGCTACACCCCCGCCAACGGACCGACCCGTTTTGAAGCCGGTACCCCGCCGATCGCCGAAGCAGTGGGCCTCGGCGCCGCGGTGCGTTATCTCCAGGGCTTGGGCATGGCCAACATCGACGTTCACGAAGAGAACCTCACCCGTGATGCCCTGCATCGACTGGAGGACCAGTTCGCCGGACGCGTGCGCGTCATTGGCCCGAATAACGTCATCGATCGCGGAGCGGTAATCAGTCTCGACGTCGAGGGCGTGCACGCCCACGACGTGGCCCAGATGCTCGATCAATTCGGCGTCTGCGTTCGCCCGGGTCACCACTGCGCGAAGCCGCTAATGCGGCGCTTCGGGCTGAACGCCACGGTACGTGTTTCCTTCGGGCCCTACTCGCTCGTGCAAGACACCGATGTATTGCTCGAGGCACTCGAGCACGCCATAAAGATGTTTGGCTAGGACATGTCGAATCTCGAAGACCTCTACCGCGAAATCATTCTCGACCACTACCGATCACCGCGCAATCGCGGGGAGTTACCGTCGCCGCCGGCGCAACGCGTCGAGGGTTTCAATCCTCTCTGCGGCGACGAGATCGTGGTGTATCTCGACATTAAGGACGGCGTGCTCGTCGACATCAAGCTGACGGGACAGGGGTGCTCGATCTCACAGGCGTCATCGTCGATGATGAGCAGCGCGGTAAAGGGCAAGTCGCTCGATCAGGTTCATGACGCGATCACATCGTTCAAGCAGTTGATGACGGTGCACGCGTCGACGCTGCAGGTAAATGGCCAGCCCGTCGAAGCCGATTTACGCTCCCTCGGCGAACTCGCCGCGCTCCAGGGCGTCGTAAAATTCCCGGTGCGTATCAAGTGCGCCACGCTGGCGTGGAACACGCTCAGCCAGGGACTCGACGAGCAACTCTCGAACTAGGGGCTGCAGGGCACCGGGTCGTACGGCGGCGTTGCCTGGGTTGAGCCCGCGACCGCGAGGGCCGGAATTGTCGTGGTGGTCGTCGACGTCCCCTTTGACTTGCCCGATGACTTCAACGTCGTCGTCGTTGTACTCGTCGTCGTTGTCGGCGTAATGGTGGGCGGTGGTGGCGTCTGCAACGCGCTGTTCGGCGGAGGGTTCGTTGGCTTGAGTAACGAGTTGCCAAAGAGATCGACCAACATCTGTTGGGCCGCCGGCTGGTCGACGTACAGCACGTCGCCAACCGTCGGGTTAACGCCGGAAATCGTCGGAATCGTGTAGGTCAGCATGGCGTTGGGGTTGATCCCGTGAAACTTGACAGCCAAGGCCACCAATTCCCTCAGCGTGAATTGGTCGTCCAGGGTTATTCCTTGGGGAATCTTAGAGAGGAAGTTATTGATCGACAGCGGATTGTACAGTCCACGGACCCGGTTAATCATCGCGCGCATGAACGCGTCTTGACGAAGTATGCGCCCGAAGTCACTAGTGCCGTCGTAATTCCACACGCCGTTCTGGTACCACTCGTAATGTCGACTGCGCGCCACGGCCAGGGCCTGAAAACGCGTCACCAATTGGCAGCCCGTGGTCTTGATGTTGAGGCCCGAGTACTCGTCCTTGGCGGGATAGCGAAAGTCCAGATAGATCCCGCCGATCGCGTCTATGGAATTGATGAGGCCGGCGAAGCTGACCACGATGACGTGCTGGATGGGGATGCCGAAGTTGGCCTCGATGGTCTTGACGAGCAGGGACGGCCCGTTGGCGAAGTTGACGTTGATGCGGTTGAACCTGCCGTAGAGCGAGGTATTGGCGAGCAGCGTCACCATGGTGTCGCGCGGGATCGACAGCACCGAGATGGTGCCGGCCTCGGGGTCGATATGCATAATCTTGACGACGTCGCTGCGCTGGCCCGGCGTGCTCGACGCGCCCGTCGCGACCGCCACCTTGCCGGTGAGACCCGCGCGGGAGTCCGAACCAATCTCCAGGATGTTGAACGGCTTTCCCGAAAGCTGTGGCAGTTCACTGCCCACGTGGATCTTAGGAATCTGGTCGAAGCGATAGTTTGCGTAGAGGTACCCGCCGCCCGCGACGACGACGATGAGCGCGAGTACCGAACCCAACGCAATGAACACGCGACGGCGCCGCCGATTGGAACGGTTGGTACGGATTGCACGATGGCCATGACGCTGGACCCCCGTTTGGCGGTCCACGGCGTCGCCGAGCGCCATGAGTCGATGTTCATTGGCCAACGACTTTTTTGAGCCAACTGGCTTGTTCGATCGGCCTTGGGGTGTACCGTCACGTCCGTCAGCCATTTGACAAGTTTACCGGCGCGTCTGAGATGAACATGTTCACGCGTTCGTTACGCGAAACGGCTCGTAGCCATCTTTTTCTAAAACTTCGGAAAGTTCCGGACCCCCCGTCGCCACCACCCGCCCGCCGCTGACGACGTGAATCATCGTCGGAACAAGCTCGAGCAAGAGACGACGGAAGTGCGTGATGGCCATGATGCCGCAGTCCCATTCGGTAGTTGCGCGCCGTAATCGACGGGCCACTGCGCCAAGTGCGTCAACGTCAAGCCCCGAATCTATTTCGTCGAGCACGGCGAACTTCGGGCGAAGTATTCCGACCTGAACCATCTCCGCGCGCTTGCGCTCGCCACCCGAAAGATCAACGTTCACGAACCGGTCCAATACGTCGGGCCGCAGTTCGACGCTGCGCGCTTCGTCGCTCATTCGTTCTCGCAGATTTTGCTCGTCTGCTCCGGCGGCAACCAGCAAGTCGATCGGGCGCACTCCGGGTATCTCCATCGGTTGTTGTAGCGCGAGCAACAGACCGTGGCGGGCTCGATCGGTGGCCGACAGCTCGAGCAGTTCAACGCCATCTATCGTCACTGAACCATCAAGCACCTTGTAGCCGGGATGACCGGCGAGCGCGTGCGCCAACGTTGACTTGCCTGAACCGTTCGGGCCCATAATGGCGTGCACTTCGCCGGAGGACATCGCAAGATCAAAACCACGCAACACTTCTTTGCCGGCGACTTCAACGCGCAGTCCTTCAATCTTGAGTGTCGAAGTCACGGCACCATCACCTCGATTCGACCATCGCTCTGGCGCACCTCGTAATGGGCCACGGGTCGCGTCGCGGGAAACGACGTGGGCACGCCATCGCTCAATCGAAACATGGAACCGTGTCGCTCGCACTCGATCTCTCGGGTGGCCGCGTTCACTTCGCCTTCGGCGAGGCTGAAATCCTCGTGACTGCAACGATCGTCCAGTACATACACATCGTCTTCAATCCGCACCACCACCAGGACGCGGCCCTCAACCCGGACCTGACGGGCCTCGCCACTCACGAAGTCGTCCAGCGCGCCGATGTCGACGGCCATCATGGCGTCACGATCCGCACTGATGCCAGCACCGAGGTGACGTCCGCTTCGACCAGCTCGGCCAATTCGAGCGGCAGGGCCACCAGCATCTCGTTGAAGAAACCCTGGATCATGAGCCGTTCCGCGTCGTCGCGGCTCACCCCGCGAGATTCGATGTACCAGCGTTGCAGTTCGTCCAGGGGCCCCACGCTCGACGCGTGCGCGCACATGACGTCATTTTCCTTGATGTCCAGGTTCGGTACGCTGTCCGCGTGCGCCGTGGGCGAGAGCAGCAAATTGTGATTGGTCTGGCGCGCGTCGGTGCGCTTGGCCCCCTTTTCGATCTCGATAAGTCCCGTGTACACCGAGCGCGAATCGTCCGCCACGGCGCCCTTGGAGAGCAGGGTCGAATGACTGCGCCCAGCGATGTGCAACTGGTGGGTTCGAAAATCGTGCACCTGACTGCCCGAGCCCAGGAACGTCGTGCGCAGTTCATTTTCCGATCCCAGCCCCAGCATTTGGGCGTCATTGCGCGACCGATTGTAATGGCCGCCCATGCCAATGACGGCCTGGCGCAGGCGGGCGTCGCGGCCCAGAAATCCAGTGGTGCGCGCGACGTGCCACGCAGTGGGCGCGAGACGCTGATACGTAATCAGCTGCAAGCCGGCGTTCTCTCCGATTTGGTATTCACTGAGCGGTACAACCAGGGCATTGGCCCCGCCCTCGTAGTACTCGACCACCGTCGCGTTAGCGCCCCGTCCCAGTTCGATGTGCGTGCGCGGGAACGAGGATGATCCGTTCGTGACGTTGAGCACGACGATTGGCTTCTCCACGATCGTGCCCGGGGCAATACGAATCACGGTCGTGGCCGGCGAGAGGGCCGCGTTGAGCAAGCTGAACGTGTCGTTCTCATATCGAATCGAGAGCATTTCACCGCCGAGCGACGTCGACGACTCGTCGACGTCGA
>JBEKQN010000160.1:0-5098 GCA_049519675.1 Acidimicrobiales bacterium
TGACTCAGATTGTCCGTTCATCGACATTGATTGTCACCCTACGACCTTGGCACTTGGCCCCTCGGACCGTACTGTACCCACATGAACGAAAACCACTCTCGGTTGTGTCCGAGCCCCGAATGGGCCGCGCGCATCCAAGAAGAGGTCTTACCGTCGTTAACGGGCTTCGCCAACCTCGGTGAGGTCATGCTCGAGCTCGGACCGGGCCCCGGCGCCGCCACGGAGTGGCTGCGCCACCGGGTTGGCCGCCTCGTCACTGTCGAGTCCGACCACGCGGCCGCGGAGAAACTCGAACAGAGGTTTTCTGGCTCCAACGTCGACGTCGTGGTGGGCGACGCGACGAAGCTGGATTTTGCCGACGAGTCGTTCGACTCGGTGGGCAGCTTTACGATGCTGCACCACGTTAGAACCGCCCAACTCCAACAACGCCTGCTCGAAGAGGCGTATCGGGTCCTGCGTCCGGGCGGAACGTTCCTGGGTTCGGACAGCCTGGCGAGCAACGATTTGCACCACTTCCACGCTGACGACACGTATAACCCGGTCGACCCCGCCTCGCTGCTCGTGCGCCTCCAGGCGGTGGGCTTCACGTCCATCGCACTGTTCGTCGACTACGACCTGAGGTTCGTGGCTCAAAAAGTCGCTGGCGCCGAAGCGGGCGGCACTGAATCATCGCAACAACCAGATAGGAGAGATACATGACACTTCCCTACGAGCAGCCGTTGGTGCCGCTAGCGCCGGGCGAACGGGTCATCCCGGAGCCACCGCGTCGAGGTGAGCCCGGCGGAGAACCGTGCGGCATCTGCAGCGGACAAGCAACGAGTGCCGTTTGGTCGAACGAGCACTGGTCGCTGCACCCGCCGGTAGGCGGCAGTCTGCGCGGCGCGGTATGGCTCGCATCACGTGAGCACGTCGACTCCTTCAGCGACTTGCCAGCGAACGTGGCCGCCGACTTCGCTCGAGTCGTCGCCAAAGTCGAACGGGGGATCCTGTCACTCGGCGACGTCGCCAGGGTGCACCTCTACCGCTGGGGCGACGGGGGGTCCCACTTCCACGTCTGGATGCTGCCGCGTCCGCTCGGCATGCTCGAAGCCCACGGGATGATGCTGCCGCTGTGGGAGGACGTGCTACCGAACCTGCCTGACGAAGAGCTGCGCGCCGCCGCCGAGGAGGTTGCGAGCGCGATACGGGCCGAAGAGTGACGAGTCACCGTGACGATCGAGCGCATTCCTCCGCGAGATGGATTCAGCGTGGCCTATAGACCAGGACCCGCGTAACGAGAATGTCGAGGGGTGTTAGCACGAGGCGACAGCGTGAGGTTGCCTTTCTTTCCGCGGGTCACAAAACGGTTGAAACTGGAGAGAACAGTTGAGTAGTTAACGATTCTTGGGGGTCATCGGAGCCATGAACCACGCCCTCCGAGTCGCCTGGTTTCGATATCGGGCCAGCTTTCGTCGTCGATGGACCACCTATGTGAGCGTCGTCGTGCTGATTGGTTCGGTCGGCGGATTGGCGCTGGCTTCGCTCGCCGGCGCCCGGCGAACCGAGTCGTCCTTTCCGACGTACTTGACGAGCCTCAACCCCTCCAACGTCCAGGTGCTCAGCACGTACGACGACCCGCAGCTGGGTATCAAGAACGGCTACAACCCCACGTTGGCCGCGCGAATCGCGCACCTGCCCTTCGTCCGGCGAGCAACAACCGCCATTATCTTCGACGGCAACATGTATCTGCCCTACGTGAAGGGTCTACATCCTCACGTGCTGGCCGGCGAATCACCGGCGACGTTCCTGGGCAGTTGGGACGGCGAGTTTTCTTCGGTCGACCGCAACACGCTCGTAAAGGGTCGCCTTGCGAATCCCAAAAAAATGGACGAGGCGGTCATGAACGTGCAGGCGGCCCAGGAGATGGGCCTACACATCGGATCGGTCATACAACTACCCTTTTACACCGACGCCCAGGCTCAGTCCGCGAAGAGCGCCGCGCAATTGGGCACACCATTCCTGGTCGTCAAGGTAAAGATGGTGGGTGAGATCGTTGCCCCCCAGGACGTCCTCGAGAGTGATACCGACGCGCTCGGCGCGTCCACGGTGGTCTTCTCACCCGCCCTGACGCGAGTGCTGGCACCCAAGTGCTCTACCGGAACCCAGACCGGCTTGCAACTGGTGGGGGGAGATCGCAACGCCAATCGCGTGATCGCCGAGGTGAACCGAATCGATCCCGACGCCCAGCAGTTCGGCGAACAAGTCACCTCGAGCTTCGTGCCCGCGATCCAGCGGGCAATCGAGCCCGAGGCGATTGCGCTCGCGGTGTTTGGCGCCCTCGCCGGGCTGGCGATGCTGTTGATCGCGACGCTGATGATCGGACGCGTCCTACGCGATGGCGCCGAGGACACCGAGACGCTGCGCGCCCTTGGCGCCAATCGCGCCATGATGCTCAGCGACCACCTGGTTGGCGTCGTTACCGCCGTGCTCGCCGGATCGCTCGTCGCGATCGCGGTGGCGGTAGGCCTGTCCCCGCTCGCCCCACTGGGACCGGTCCGACCTGTCTATCCCACTCCCGGTATCGCCTTTGACTGGACGGTCCTCGGCTTCGGCCTCCTAGTCCTTAATGTCGTGCTCGGCGTACTCGCCCTGCTCTTTGCCCGACGCGAAGTGAAGCGAGTCGCGTCCAGAAGCTCGCGTCGGCCCTTAACGAGTGAGCCCCCTCTCGTGCGTTCGGCGGCCAACTCGGGTCTTTCGATATCAACCGTGACGGGCATCCGTTTTGCCCTCGAACGCAGCCGGGGGACGAACGCCACGCCCGTTCGCTCGGCCATAGCGGGCGCCGTGCTCGCGGTCACCGTGCTGGTCGCGACGGTGACCTTCGGGGCGAGTCTCAACGCCCTGGTGTCGCATCCTTCGCTGTACGGGTGGAACTGGAACTACTCGATATTGTCGAGTTTCGATGGCGCCGAGAACTTGCCCAGCCATCAAATCGCCACATTCTTGAATCAGGACAAGGACGTTCGCGCGTGGTCGGGCGTGTACTTCACGCAAGGCAAGCTCGACGGTCAGGGGGTGACGATGCTGGCGCAACGCCCCGGCGCTCGCGTCGAGCCACCACTGCTCTCCGGGCACGGGCTCGACGCCGCCAATGACATCGTTCTCGGAACAACGACGCTGTCGCAGTTACATAAGCACGTTGGCGACACCGTGACGCTGACCAACGGCATCTCCAAGCCAGCGACATTGCGCATCGTTGGCACCGCGACGATGCCCGCGTTCTCCGACGGCCTCGGCTTGGGACTGGGAGCCTTGACGTCGGTGAGCGATTTCCCCGCGTCCCTGCTGAATATCCAGGATTCCCCGATTCCCGGTCCCAACGCGATCCTCGTTCGTGTCCGAGCCGGCGTGGCGCCGAGCGTGGCCTACCGCTCCTTAGAACAGGTCAACAAAGAAGTCAACGCAATACCCAAGGCCAGCGGTCACGCGGGCGGCGTCATCACGGTGTTGCGTCCGATCGAGATCGTCAACTTCCATTCCACGGGTACGGCGCCCACCATTTTCGCCGCCAGCCTCGCCGCCGGGGCGATCGCCGCTCTCGGCGTCACCCTTAGTGCCTCAGTGCGCCGGCGTCGCCGAGAGCTGGCCCTGCTAAAAGCCCTCGGCTTCACCCAGCGACAGCTCGCCGTCACGATTGCCTGGCAGGCAACGGTCGCCGCGGCGATCGGCGTCGTCATCGGCATGCCGCTCGGCATCGTCGCCGGACGCGAACTATGGATCCTCTTTGCTCGAAGCATCGACACGGTACCTGACCCCACGGTCCCCGCGCTGGCCCTCACGCTGATCGGTGCGGGTGCGCTCGTCTTTGCCAACCTCGTCGCCGCGGTCCCCGGGCGTGTCGCGGCGCGCACGTCGACGGCCCTCGTGCTTCGAGCGGAGTAATCGTCCGCATCCAAGATGACGTCAACTGTGCGGATGGACCGTTGGCCGCGAGCCGGTCGGGCTATCGGGGGGTCAACACGCAGAACTCATGGCCATCGGGATCGGCCATGACCACCCAGTTGACCTCGCCCTGGCCAATGTCGATGCGCGTAGCCCCCAGAGCGATAAGTCGCTCGACCTCCGCGTGTTGATCACCGTCAACAGGTGGCGCGAGGTCGAAATGCAATCGGTACTTGCCGGTCTTGGGTGTCAGCGGGCCGCCGCCCCACGTGATCTTGGTACCGCCGCGCGGCGACTGGATGGCGGTCTCGCCGTCCTGATCCCACACCAAGGGCCAGCCCAGCGCGTCGCTCCAGAAACGTCCGACCTCCTCGGATCCTTCGCTCGCCAACGCGCCCAGGAAACCGCAGTCGGCGAGGAAGTCGTTCCCCGGTTCAATGACGCAGAATTCGTTGCCTTCGGGGTCGGCCAGCACGACGTGGCGTGCGTCCTGGCCCTGACCAATGTCGATGTGGCGCGCACCGAGTCCGAGCGCCCGCGCCACCGTCAAGCGCTGGTCGTCGAGTGACGTACTCGTCAGATCGAAGTGCATCTGGTTCGGCGCAAACTTTGGCTGCGCGCTCGCAAGAAACCCGATCCGCAACCCCGTCGCGTCACTCGCCAACAACTCATTGTCATCCTCGGGGTCACTGGAGATCTCCCAACCCAGGACGCCAGACCAGAAGCTCGCGAGACGCTGCGGGTCCTTCGCGTCGACGCGCAGCGCCACCAATTTAAGTGTCATTTGCGTTCCCCTCCTCTGGCGTCTCGAATCCGCACCGAACACGTGCGTCGCGTGCGGTGAGAGAAACAACGCTAGGCGAAGCGGCCCGCAACGTGTTCACAGTGATGCTGACGACCGCACACCCGGGTGGTGACCACTCGGGCTCGAGCCTACGTTCGTGAACGGGGCACACCGCCAGCCTCGGCCTTGGCGAGCAGGTTAAGTGACGTGGCCGGAATGAAGTGCCGGCGGCCCAACAGTTCGTTGGCGATCGTGCGCGGATTGGGATTGAGCACATCGTTGGGATACGTGTCGTCGAGCGGAACGTTGCGTCCGAAACGTGCTCCCACGCTGCCCATGTCGGGGTAGATCGGATCGGTGCCCGTGCCATCGGATGTTCTCGTCAGTCTGCGC
>JBEKQN010000161.1:0-5076 GCA_049519675.1 Acidimicrobiales bacterium
CACTCGGCGCGCAGATCCTCGAGCTCGTCCATGGCCTTTACGCCCGCCAGGCGACGGTAGGCCTCCAAACGGGCGTCATCGGCTTCGACGTAACCCTTGGGCAGATGAGCCTCGCCGGGTACGTCGAGATTGATCGTGACGACCTCGGGCATGACAAAACCCTTCGCGTCGGCGACGGCCTCGGCGACAAGTTGGACGTACAGGTCGTAGCCCACCGCGGCGACCGGACCCGATTGGTCGTGACCGAGCAAGTTGCCGGCGCCGCGGATCTCCAGGTCGCGCATCGCGATCTTGAACCCGCTGCCCAACGCCGTGTTGTCACCGATCGTGCGCAGTCGCTCGTAGGCAGTTTCCGAGAGCACCTTGTCGGGCGGATGAAACAGGTAGGCGTAGGCGCGCTGCGCGCTGCGTCCGACCCGGCCGCGCAGCTGGTGCATCTGACCGAGTCCCAACCGTTCGGCGCGGTCGACGATCAACGTGTTCACGGAGGGCAGGTCAATGCCCGACTCGACGATGGTCGTGCACACCAGCACGTCAAAACGACGCTCCCAGAAGTCGACCATCACTCGCTCCAGCGTCCCTTCGTCCATCTGGCCGTGCGCGACCGCGATCCGGGCGTCGGGCACGAGTTGACCGAGGCGCTTGGCAGCCTGGTCGATGTCCGCCACGCGGTTGTGCACGAAGAACACCTGACCTTCGCGCAGTAGTTCGCGACGTATGGCTTCGACGACCGCGGGCTCGCTGTACTCGCCGACGTGGGTGAGTATTGGGCGGCGGTCCGCGGGCGGCGTCGTGATCATTGACAGATCACGGATGCCGGCGAACGCCATCTCTAATGTGCGCGGGATGGGACTGGCGCTCAAGGTCAAGACGTCGACGCCGATTGAACGCGACTTGATGGCTTCTTTGTGCGTGACGCCGAAGCGCTGCTCTTCGTCGACCACTAAGAGTCCGAGGTCCTTGAAGGACACGTTCAGTGACAAGAGTCGGTGCGTGCCGATGACCACGTCCACCGAACCGTCATGGAGTCCCTCCAACGTCTCCTTGGCTTCCGCGTCGTCGACAAAACGACTCAACAACGCCACCCTGACGGGAAATCCGGCAAAACGATCGGTCATGGTGGCGAAGTGTTGACTAGCCAGCAAGGTCGTCGGCACCAAGACTGCCGCCTGCTTGTTGTCCTGGACCGCCTTGAATATTGCGCGCACCGCAATCTCGGTCTTGCCGAATCCGACGTCGGCACATATCAATCGGTCCATTGGCCGAGCGAGTTCCATGTCGGCCTTCACGTCGTCGATCGCTTGGGCCTGATCGGCGGTGAGCGTGTACGGGAAAAGTTCTTCCATCTCGCGCTGCCAGGTGGTGTCGGGGCTGAAGGCGTGACCCACGGCGACGGAACGCAGTCGGTAGAGGTCCACCAGTTCCTGGGCCACCAAGAAGGCCGCCGCACGGGCCTTGGCCCGGGTCTTCTGCCACTCGGCCCCACCCATGCGTGACAGGGCCGGGGCGTCGCCGCCGGAGTACGGCGTCAGCGCGTCAATCTGCTCGGTCGGCCAGTAACTGCGCCCGTCCTTGAATTGCAAGATGAGGTAGTCGCGCGTCGTGCCGTTGATGGCCCTGGTGGTGGTGCCCGAGAACTTCGCCACACCGTGTTGGCGGTGCACGACGTAACTGCCTACCGCGAGGTCGTCAAAAAAGCCGTCCACGTTTCGCGCGCGCGTTCGCGCGACGCGATGCACCATGCGCCGCCCGGTGAGATCGCTCTCGCTCCAGACAACAATGTCGGGATTGTCAAAGGTGAAGCCCGAGGGCAGTGCACTCTGCAGGACCGTAATGCGCACGTCGAGCACCTTGTCGGGATCGGTCGTCACCTCGAGTCCCTCGGCGCGTAACTGCTCCGCCATGCGATCAACCGCGGCCGCGTTGGACGTGAGCACGACGCCACGCCGCGCGGGCGACCAATTGCGCACGTGGGCGGCGATGCGTGCGGCGTCACCCTGGACAATCGGCGGTGAACCGAGTCCCGTCGTACTGGCCGACAGCGCGCCGACCGTCGCGTCGAGGGACACGTCGACGCGGGCGTTCATGACGTTCGTCCATGGTGCGTGCAGCAGCGGGATCGGCGACGTTGCCTGCCAGGTGGCGGCGACGGCGTCGGTGAGTTCGCGCTCTTCATCGAGCAGGTCGCCGAGACGCTGACGAACCCGCTCGGGCTCGACGACCACGCAGATGGCGCCCGTTACGTCGTCGAGCAAGGTGCGCGGCTCATGGATGAACAGCCCCATCCAACCTTCCATGCCGTCAAAAAGTTGGCCCGTCGCAATGCGGTCAAAGTTGGAACGGCCCCACGGCGCCGAAGAGATCATCTCCTCGGCGCGAGCCCGGGTGACGGCACCGGGAATCCATTCACGAGCGGCCGCGATGCTCGCGTGCTCGAGGTCGTGCAGCGAGCGCTGGTTGGCAATGTCGAAGGACGTGAGGCGCTCAACCTCGTCGCCGAAGAAGTCCAGACGGATGGGGTCGTTGCCCTGGGCCGGCCAGACATCAACAATGCCCCCGCGCACCGCGAACTCGGCGCGGTGCTCCACCAAACTCTCGCGCCGATAACCAAAGGCGGTGAGCTGACCGATGAACGTATCGCGGTCGAGTTCGCTACCTCGAGCGACGACGAGCGGCGGCACCGGCGCCTCGGGTGACAAGAGTTGGGCGATGGACCGCGCGGAGGCCACAACAATGTGCGGGCGCTCCTCCTGGCTCAACTGCCAACGCAGCAGCGTTCTGTTCGCCATTACTGACGCGTCGGGACTCACTCGTTCCAGGGGATGGGTGTCCCAGCCCGGCCACAGGACAACGGACGCGTCGTCACTAAAAAGCGCGGACAGGGCGTCGCGCAGTTGCTCGGCCTCGGTGGAGGTCGCCGTGACCGCGATGACGAGCGGCGCCTCGAGCGCGCAGGCCGCCACCGCCAGCGGCGTGGCGTAACTGCTGGGCGTGAAGGAACCCGTGGCGTTGGCCTCGCGTAACGACGGTCCGAGTAGATCAAGTACGCGCCTCAGTCCTTGCGACTCAGCCACTGGCGCCATTCACTCGCCGCTGCGCGTCTTCAAATTCGTAGTCGAGCAACGTCTCGATGGCGTCCGCGGCGGCGGACACGTCCTGGGCCAGCGCGATCTTCCTCGCGCCCGTTGGACGCTGCAACACGTAGTCGGCGCCCTGCTCTTTGCGCACCGGCTTGCCGATGCCGATTCGCAACCTCGCGAACTCGTTGGTTCCCAGCGCCTGGGCGATTGAGCGCAGACCGTTGTGCCCCGCCAGTCCCCCGCCCTGCTTTACTTGCAATCGACCGGGCTCGAAATCGAGTTCGTCGTGGGCAATGACCAGTCGGGAGAGATCGTCCAGGGACGTGCGACGCAACAGGGGCGGCAGTGCGGCCCCCGACTCATTCATGAACGTCGTGGGCACGGCCAGGGTGACGGGTCCTTGAGGTGTAGGAATCGTTACCGTGACACATCGTTGTCGACGCTCGAGCGAGAATTTGACGCCGCGGCGTTGCGCGACCATTCGCACCGCGTCGCCGCCCACGTTGTGGCGCGAGCCCGCGTACTCGTCGCCGGGATTGGCTAGACCAACAATGACCAGGGTGCTCGAGCTACCTCGGCGACCCTCATCTCGCGAGCGCCGAAGCGCCACGACGAACTATTCCGCAGCGGCGACGGGAGCAGCGACGACACTTTCCGCCGGCTTGGCGGTCAGCGCGACGCGTCCGGCGCGGGTAGTGACCACGGGGGTTGCCGGGTCGCCCATGGCTTCGACGCCCTTAGGCAGCACGATGTGCTCGATGTGAATGGAGTCACCTACCTTGAGCTCGGAAATGTCGACGTCGATGTGCGTGGGGATCTGGTCCGGACGGGCCTTGATCTCCAGGCTGAACATCTGCTGGTCGACTTCCCAGTCGGCGTGGCGAATTTCGACCGCATCACCCACGAGGTGCAGCGGCACTTCGGTCACGACGGGCTTGTTGGGGTCAACCACCTGAAAGTCAATGTGCGAGACCGTGCCGCGAACGGGGTGGCGCTGAATCTCACGGGCCATGACCAGAAACGTCTGGCCCTCGGCGTCGAGCGAGATCAGCGAGTTGAGGCCCTGGTCACCCGAGACGGCCGTGCGAAATGACTTGGCGTCAACCGAAATCGACAGCGTGTCGCCGCCGCCGCCGTAGACAACGGCCGGAATCGAGCCCGAAGCACGTAGACGCCGCGAGTTGCGCGAACCCTTATCGCGCGTCAACGACGCGCTCAACGTGGCCTGTGACATGAATGCTCCTCTAGCGAAAGACTGGTTCGTCCCAAAGCGGGCCGCACACAGGAAGTCAAGTCTAGCCCGGTCCGGCGATTGAGCGCCTAGAGCAGGTTCTCGCCGCCGAAGATGTCCGAGACCGACGAGTCCTCAAAAATGGCGGCGATCGCGTTGGCGACGATGGTCGCAATCGAGAGAATCTCAAGCTTTTCGAAGCGCCGTTCCGGCGGCAACGGCAAGGTGTCGGTGACGATCACGCGACTGACCGGCGCGTTGAACAGTCGATCGACCGCGGGCGGGGAGAATATGGCGTGCGTCGCCATCACCCAGATCTCCTCGGCCCCGTGGGCCTTTAAGAGATCACAGGCCGCGACGATCGTCCCGGCGGTATCAATCATGTCATCGATCAAGACGCAGTGGCGACCATCGACGTCACCCACGATGTGGCGCGCTTCGGCGACGTTCTTCACCCCGCGCGGGCGGGTCTTGTGCACCAGAGCGAGGTCACAGCCCAGGTGTTGGGCGTAACGCTCGGCGACTTTCACTCGACCGGCATCGGGGGCGACGACGACCAACGTGTGCGGGTCGGCGTGTTCTTTTAGGTAGTCCTCTAGTACCGGCGCCGCGACTAAGTGGTCAACGGGGATGTCGAAGAAGCCTTGGATCTGACCCGAGTGGAAATCAACCGACAGCACCCGGGTCGCTCCGGCCACCTGCAGCATGTCCGCGATCAGCTTGGCGGTGATTGGTTCCCGGCCCGCCGACTTGCGGTCCTGGCGG
>JBEKQN010000162.1:0-4963 GCA_049519675.1 Acidimicrobiales bacterium
GGGCGCTAAAGAGCCGCGAGGCTTGGAAGGTTCGCGACACACCGGCCTGAGCAATCTGGTAGGCCTTCTTACCAATCACTGAAAGCGAGTTGCCGTCACGCGACGTGAACGTAATCGAACCCTCTTGGGGTTGGTAGACGCCCGAAAGTGAGTTGAACAGTGAAGTCTTGCCCGCGCCATTGGGTCCAATGACGGCGAGAATCTCGTCACGGCGCATTTCAATCGATACGTCGCGCAGCGAAACCACGCCGCCAAAGCGAAGCGTCAGCCGCTCGGCGCGAATGATGAGATCGTTCGTGACCGGATCACTCACGGCTGTTCACCGGTCAGCACCTCATCGGTGTGGGTCGTCTCATCACCCTTAGCGGCGGCAAACTCGCGAGCGCGTCGACGCGAGGGCAGAAGTCCGGCCGGACGGAAAATCATCATGATGATGAGCAGCGCCCCGATATACATGTAAAGGTCGTTGATCTGATATCCCCAGGGTTGATAGTTATCGAGATAGCTCGTCACCGTCTGGATGACGATTGCCCCGAGCGCCACTCCCCAGATTGAGCCCATGCCGCCAAATATGACCAGTACCAACACGTTGACCGAGACTTGATACGTGAACAGACCCGGGCTAACGATACCGACCAATCCCGCGCTCATGACGCCACCGAAACCGCCGCTAGCAGCACCCACCGCAAACGCCATGACCTTGTACTTAAGAGGATTGATGCCCACGGACTCGGCCGCCACTTCGTCCTCTCGAATCGCCACCCACGCACGTCCGATGCGCGAACGTTCGAGCGACGTGAAGACAATGATGAAGACAACAATGAAGACCAGACAGAGGTAGTAATAGGGCGGTTCGCTGAGCCCCCAGTGAAAATGGAAGAATCCGAGATTCAGCGACGGGTGCGGCACCGGAGTCGAGCCGACCCCGCCGCCGGTGACGCCACTTTGGGTCTCAACGAAATCGTCGATGATGAGCGCAAATCCCAGCGTGACAATCGCCAAGTAGTCCCCGCGCAGGCGAAGCGTCGGCGTGCCCAACAGGACGCCAAAGACCATCGCCGCGAGAATGCCGATCGGTATGACCCAGAGGGTTGGGATCGGATGGTGAAAGAAGGCCGGTTCGGGCAGCGCACCCGTCAACCAGGCGGTCGTATACGCGCCAATCGCATAAAACGCGGCGAAACCAAGGTCGAGCAGTCCTGCGAAGCCAACGACCACGTTGAGCCCGAGGGCGAGAAGGATCCACACACCAATCTGCTCAACGATGAGGTACATCCAGAACGACTCGTGTACGAACTTGGGCAGGAAAATCACGATGACGAGGGCGACCAGCATGAGCGTGACGCGCGTCGACTTCTTGGCCGTTAGGGCCTTGGGCAGAACGAGCACGGTGTCGACTTTTCGACGAATCAATCGAGCTCGCGGTCGAACCAACGAAATGACGAGCCACACGATCACGCCGAGGGTCATGAACAACAGCCAACGAGGCACGACGAAGAGACCGAACCACGACACTCGTTCAAGGAATGAGCCGTGCACGCCCGTCGTCGGCGACGCCGTGCTCGATCCAGGCGTACCGGTCATCACGGCGACGACGGCCATGATGATGAATATCATGAACAGTCGTTTCAGATTGGCGGGCGAAAAGATCGTCACGCTGTTCTCCCGGACTTTTCACCCAAGATGCCGGTCGGGCGAATGATGAGCACGAGCACCAGAATGAGAAAGGTGTAGATCTCCGTCCACTGGACATTGCCCTCGAAGGCGAACGGAATAGAAAAACTCCCAAAGAGGCCAATGAATAGCCCGCCGAGGGCCGCCCCGCGCAGATTGCCAATACCACCCAGCACGGCGGCGGTGAAGGCGTAGATACCGATCTCGGTACCCGCATTCTGGACGATGCCACTCTGGAGCGAGTAGAGGAATCCGGCCGCACCGGCGAGCGCACCACCCAGGATGAACGTGATTGTAATCGTGCGGTCGATGTTGACCCCCATGAGCGACGAGGTTTCGGCGTCTTGGGAAACGGCGCGAATGCCGCGACCGAGGCGAGTGGCCCGCACGATGCGGTCCGCCACCACGAGCATCACAATGGCGGCCACGATACTCACGACGGCGAGCGTGTGGATTGGAGTGCCGAACAGGGTGAACATCACCTGACCCGGCTCGAACACCTCACCCGGAAAAATATTCACGCCGTAGCCGAACTCTTTTCCGGCGAGTGTTTGAAGAAAGAAGGAAGCGCCGATGGCGCTAATTAAGAAGGCGAGTTTTGGTGCGTGCCTACGTCGTAGTGGCCGGTAGGCAACCTGTTCGACACCGGTCGCGACAAGAGCACTCACGAGGGCGCCAACCACCATGCCGGCGAGGACGAGCCCCACCGAGCCCCAGCCAGTCCCGACTCGATCACCGAGGATGCCTCGGGTGAGAAAGACACCGGCGAAACCGCCGCACATGAAGACCTCGCCGTGGGCGAAGTTAATGAGTCCCAACACGCCGTAGACGAGTGTGTAGCCGACCGCGATCATCGCGTAGACAGCGCCGTTCTGAAGACCCACCGCCAAGTACGTCCAAAACGCCGTATGAATCTGATCAAATCCACTGAGCCAGAAGTGCTCGAATCCCATAATGTTGCGTCGTCCTTAGGGTTCTAAAAAGTCACTGGGGCCGGGGTAACACCCCGGCCCCAGTGACGTCCATCATCGATGGTTCAAACTATCAGCCCTGGTTCTTGAGGAACGTGATTGTTCCGCTCTCCACATCTGAGATGGCCGACGTACCGGTGTCGTTCTTCAGGTCTCCGTCACCCGCGAACGCAATCGTTCCGGTGATGCCCTTGAAGTTCACCTTGTGCAGGTTCGCGACGACTTCCTTGCGCAGGGTCGTGGTGACCTTGGCAGGTGTGTTCGTCTTGCCCAGCGCGGCGATGATCGCGTTGGTCGCGTCGTAGGCCTGAGCGGCGTACTCGGCGACGGACGCCTTGATCTTCGTCAACTTCACGTACGCAGAGGCGAGCTTGCCGGTCAAGAAGTTGACCTTGCCCGCAGCGCCCTCAGAGAGGAAGACACCGTTGGCCGCTGAAGCGGGCGACGTTGACGTAATCAGCGAGGGACTGTTGGAACCGTCGCCCGACATGATCACGTGAGCGCTTGCGGTGTAGCCCGCACCCGACAATGCGCCCAGCAACAGGCCGAAGTCAGGCGAGTAGCCACCGTAGAACACGGCACCCGGGTCGCTCGTAGCAATGGCGGTCGCCGCCGGACCGTACTCGGTCGTCGTGCCACCACCACCGGTGCTGACATTGGGGATCTGCTGGGTCGTGACGGTCGCACCGAGAGCCTTGGCGTCAGTTGCGACGACCGTCGCAAGTCCGTCACCGTAGAACGACGCGTCCGAGATGACGAGCAGGTTCTTGACGCCCTTTACGGTCACTAAGTAGTCGGCGTCCGCTTTGCCCTGGACGGAGTCGTCCGCAATCGTACGCATGAAGTTGCTGTTCGAACCCGACGCGAGGGCCACGGCGGTCGCCGAGGCACTCACTTCGGCGACGTGCGCCTTGGCGTAGTAGGGAGCAGCGGCTTCGGAGGCACCGGAGAAAGCGGGACCAACAACAGCAACCAAGTTCTTGGTGCCAGTCGCCTTTTGAGCGGCTGCGGGCGACAGGGATCCGGAACCCTGATCGTCGAACTTCTCAGCCTTCAAGGTGAACTTGTCTTTTCCACTGGCGTTCGCCGCATTGATTGCAAGCTCTACGCCGCCAATGATGTAGTCGCCGTAGTTAGCGTCGGAACCCGAGAACGGACCCTCCACACCAATCGTGTACGTCGGCTTGGCGGTAGCGGCAGAACTTGTCGATGCCAAACCGGCCAACGGAATCCCCGCCGCCACCAGTGCACCAACGGAGGTGACTAATACCGCTTTATTTAAACGAAGCTTCATCGCTACGTCCTTCCTGATAGTTGAATTCATTAACTGCTCACCATTGGTTCACCCACCCTCACTCAACTGTCTGTTAAGAAACAGCGAAGGAAACCATTGGAGATTCATAAGCCAACCTGGCCATTGAGGAACGATACCAGCCCCGAACACTTCAAAAAGCGCGCCCTCACTGAAAAGTTCAACCTTTTGGGCCCAAAGGAGTTCTGAGGCGATGATGGAGTTTCGCTCTCGCTTGGTGTAGCCTACGAACAACTGTTCGTTACCGGGAGGACCCCATGGCCGAAGTACTCACACCGATGCGTCGCCAAATTTTGGAGTTCATCGTCACCTGTCAACGTGAGAGAAACTTCCCGCCGACCATCCGAGAAATTGGCGATCACGTGGGACTCAAGTCGCCCGCGACCGTCGCCAACCACATTGAAGTGTTAAAAACGGCGGGCTACATCCAAAAGAATGCGCAGCAGCCGCGCACCCTGACTGTGCGGCTCGACGTCGAAAATCCCGCTCCCGATCAGCACATCCGCTACATCCCCTTCGTCGGTGACGTTGCCGCCGGGACGGGCGTGCTGGCCCTGGAGCACGGTCACGAACTCATGTCGATTCCCGAGCAGTTCGCAGGACGCGGCGACAGTTTTGTCCTGCAGGTACGCGGCGACTCAATGATCGAAGCGGGCATCCTCCCCGGTGACTATGTCGTGGTGCAGCGACAAGGCACCGCCAACAAGGGTGAAATCGTGGTGGCCGGCATTCCTGACGGCGAAGCGACGGTCAAGCGCTATTTTCCCCAGGGAGCACGCGTTGTCTTAAAGCCAGAAAACTCGCGTCTCGAGCCACTGGAGTTCAGCGCCGCCGAGGTGCAGATATTCGGCCGCGTGATTTCAGTGCTGAGAAATTATTAGCCTGCCGCGCTAAGCGCTTCGGCGTCGCCAACGATCGTTACGACCTCTTAGCTCAACCATTCGCGCAGGACCCGGGCGAATTCGTCAAGCTCTCCAAGCGTGACGAACTCGTCGCTGCGGTGGGC
>JBEKQN010000163.1:0-4945 GCA_049519675.1 Acidimicrobiales bacterium
CCTGCGCGAGAGCGGCTTCACCTTCAACCAGTCGGACCTCCGTTCGATCATCGAAAGCGCCCTTTCACGAGCGTGAGAGGGAAATTCGCGATTATTTAGGGCATTTGATTCGCTTCCAAACGATTGGGTGTTTCGTCACCGATAATTCTGGGCTTTTTCGGCTCCGGTGAACATATTCACCCCCTTGTCACCAGATACAGTTGCGCCAGACCATCAGTGATGGGAAAGCAAAACAATTGTGACCACAAATCGTGGCACTGGGAGGCAATTCAATATGCAATTTCGACGCAAAGTTCGCCTTGCGATAACCGTTGGCGCTGTCGCCAGTGCGTTGTCAATGGGTCTCATTGCTCCGGCGATAAGTGGCGCAAGCGCCCCGTCGGGCACCATCACATTTGCGGAGGGTCCGGGCGCTAACCCGAACTACATCTTCCCGTACATGGGCTGTTCATTCTTCTCGGTTGACAACATCAACCAGTTCCAGGAGCTCATGTACCGTCCGCTGTACTGGTTCGGTCTCAAGGGCTCCAGCGCCTACGTTCCGTCGCTGTCGACTGGCAATTCGCCCAAGTTCAGCAACGGCAACAAGACGATCACGATTGACATGAAGGGTTGGAAGTTCGCTGACGGCCAGGTTGTCAACGCCGAGTCGGTCATGTTCTTCCTCAACATGTACAAGGCTGACCCGACCTCCTACTGTGGCTACAACGGCGGTTACGGCATCCCCGACCAGGTGAAGAGCGCTCACGGGAGTGGCAACACGGTCACGATCAACTTCACGACCTCGGTCAACCCTGGGTGGATCCTCTACAACTACCTCTCGGAGATCACCCCGATGCCGAACTCGTGGGACCTGACCGGTCCGCACACGACCGCTCGTTGCGCTTCAGGCGTGTACGGCGCAGCGTCAACGAACTCGGCCTGCAAGAACGTTGAGGCCTACCTCGACGCTCAATCCGGCAAGACCAGCACGTACACCGACAAGATGTGGCAGTCCGGTGTCGACGGCCCGTGGAGGCTCACCAGCTTCGACGCCCTCGGTAACGTGACGCTCCAGCCGAACACCAAGTACAGCGGCCCTCAGCACGCGCAGGTGCAGTTCGTGAAGGAAGTTGCCTTCACCTCCGCCCAGGCCGAAGAGAACCAGCTCCAGGCCGGCACCATCGACCTTGGCTTCGTTGACCCGTCAATCCTGACCGCGCCGGCTCCCAAGCCCGGTGTGCCAGGACCAAACTGGGGCCAGCTTGCGAGTCGATACAAGATCACGTCGGGCTCTATTTGGAACTTCAACTACGCACCGTTCAACTTCAGCGCTGCAGACCCGAAGGCAGCCGCGATTTCGCAGTTGTACATCCGTCAGGCCATGCAGGATTCGGTCGACCAGTTGGGCATCATCACCAACGTGGACAAGGGCTACGGATTCCCGATCTACAGCCCGTTGCCTCCTAACACGCCCGCGGCGGTCAGTGGCAATGTTCCGAACCCCTATCCCTTCAACCTGACTGCCGCGAAGGCGCTGCTCACCTCGCACGGTTGGACCGAAGAGGGTGGCGTCATGACGTGCACGGCTCCAGGAACTGGCGCGAACCAGTGTGGCGCCGGTATCACCTCGGGCTACACCTTGAACCTCAAGATCGTCTGGGCCAGTGGTTCACCATCACTCGACCAGACTTTCGAAACTGAGATTGCCGACTGGGGCACCATTGGTATCGTCGTCTCGCACACCACCGACACGTTCAACAACGTGATCGGCGACTGCAGCGGTGGCGCTGGTTACGAGCTGTGCTCATGGGGCGGTGGCTGGACCTACGCGCCTGACTACTACCCGTCGGGTGAGACGCTGTTCACGCCCAAGGGTGGCTTCAACGTCGGCTCGTACAGTGACCCACAGATGACCACGCTCATCAACGGCACTACCTTCGGTACCGCCAAGCTGACCCAGTTCGCTACGTACGCCGCGGCCCAGTTGCCGGTGTTGTACCAGCCACAGCAGGCTGGCGCTGGCGAAGTGATCCGTACGCTGAAGAGCACCATCGGCTTCACGCCGAACCCGCTCGGCAACTTCATGCCGGAGTACCTGCACTACTAGAGTCACCCGTAACGCAACGCGACTCTTGAGCCGCACAACGAGACCCCCCGAAAGGGGGGTCTCGTTGTTTTTGCGCTGGTCGCGCGGGCGTTTGACTAGTGGTGACGCACTGAGATTTTCAATCGGCGCTGATAGACTTGCCGCGTGTTTACGTACATCATCCGACGGCTGGTCCAGTCGATGCTGGTGCTGCTGATCGTGATGTTCGTGACGTTCTCGCTGCCCTACTTCCAGGACCACGGAATCTACGGTCCGGCGTACGCGATTCTCGGAACCCACGCGACACCGGCCAACGTGGCGCGCTTCGGCGAGACCTACGGATTCAACCATTCGTTCTTCGTCCGATTCTGGAACTACCTGACCCAACTTCTCTTCCACGGCAATTTGGGCCACTCGTATAAACAGAATCAATCCGTATGGTCGATCATTCAGGTGTACGTTCCTCGCACCATCTGGCTCGCCCTCTCTTCGCTGATCCTGACCGTCATCATCGCCATTCCATTGGGAATGTTCCAAGCCGTTCGACGCAACACCGTTTTTGATTACTCCGCGACGGGAACCGCCTTCATCCTCTACGCAATGCCGTCGTTCCTGCTCTGCCTCCTTGCCCTCGAGGCCTTCAGTTTCCACTGGCCCCACTTCGCCTCGTCGCCACCTCCGGGCGTTGCTCCGTGGCTCTTGTTTACCGACCCACTTGGCTTCATCCTCCCCGTGGCCTGCCTCACGCTCCTTTCGGTCGCGGGCCTGAGTCGCTTCATGCGCGGAACCGTCCTCGAAGTCATGGTGCAGGACTACATTCGCTCGGCGAGGGCGAAGGGTTGTTCGAACCGTCGCACGTTGTTCCGCCACGCTTTTCGCAACGCCCTCGGTCCGATCATCACCATCCTCGGTCTCTCGTTGCCGGCGCTCTTTGGCGGGGCACTGATCGTCGAATCCGTGTTCAACTACGCCGGAATCGGCATCGTGACGGTCACGGCCGCGATCAACCTCGATTTCCACATCGTGCTCGGTATCACACTGCTGGTGGCGATCTTCACCCTCCTGGGCAACCTCTTGGCCGACGTGGCGCTGGGCATCGTCAACCCCCGCATCAGAATTGAAGGAACCGCGCGATGACGACGTTCAAGCCCGGCCTTCATGATCCAATGGAAGTGGGTGGTGAGCCGCCCTCGCTGGTGCTGAGTGAACACGAAACCATCATTCCGATGTGGAGGCAACGCCTTCGGATTTTCGTCGGTAACAAACTCGCCGTGGCGTCGGTCATCTTCATCGTTATCACCGCGGCGGCGTGCTACCTCGTCCCTTGGCTGCACCCGACGAACCAAACGAACCAAGCGCTGACCTTCGGCACGACGTGGAATGCGGCGCCGTCAATTCATCACCTGCTGGGCACTGACAGCTCGGGCTTTGACGAACTTGGCCGCATATTCTACGGCGGTGAGTATTCGCTCACGTTGGGCTTCTTGGCTGGCTTCATCACCATCGTCGTCGGCACCCTCTACGGCATGATCTCGGGTTTCGTTGCTGGCTTCACCGACACGGTCATGATGCGAACCATCGACGCATTCCTCTCAATCCCCTACCTGTTCCTCCTCATCACGCTGATCACCATCTTCGGTCGCACCACCACATTCCTCATCCTCGTGATCGGCCTCACCGGCTGGTGGGGCAACGCGCGCATCATCCGTGGTGACGCGCTGCTCATCCGACGACTGGAATACGCCCAGGCCGCAACGGCCATGGGTGCGAGCAAGTGGCATATCATCCGACGACACGTCTTCCCCAACTCGATCAGCAACATCGTGACCGTCGCCACGTTCTCGGTCGCCGACGCCATCCTCTTCCTCTCAGCCCTTGGCTTCCTGGGCCTCGGTATCTCGGCTCCCCAGACCGACTGGGGCACCATGCTCCAGGCCGGCGCGGCCCAGTTAGAGAATGGTTACTGGTGGGAGGTCTATCCTCTCGCGATTATATTTATCTTGGTCATCGTCTCGATCAACTACATCGGTGACGCCTTGCGCGACGCCTTCGAAGTCCGACTGCTCGAACGCTAAATCGAGCTCGCGGCTCGCGCTGCCGGTAGTAGTGCACGCCGACAGTTGCCTGCGCTCAACTCCTATTGTTCGCTGGACGTAACTGACGGTCCGTGTGCGTGGAATCGGCGACGACCACTGACCGGCCAGAGACCGTGGCACAACGAGCAGAGCCCGTGTCGGATTGACAATCTCTCTTTGGACTACTGGGAAATCTTGGCCGCCAGGGTCACGGGCGTAATCAGAGGGAAGTGACACGCCGCCTGATGGGCCTCTCCGAAGTCTTGGAAGGGCGGTTCAACATTCGCACAGACGTCCTGCGCCCGTGGACATCGAGTGCGGAAACGGCAGCCTGATGGTGGGTTGACCGGAGAGGGCAGTTCGCCCGTGACCTGGCGACCACGGCGGTTGCGAGCCTCGGAAGGATCGGGCACCGGAACCGCGTCGAGGAGGCCTTGGGTATAGGGGTGCGCCGGAGAGCGAAAGACGGACTCCGCGTCACCGATCTCCACGATCTTGCCGAGGTACATGACCCCGATGGTGTCGGACATGTAATAGACGACCGCGAGGTCGTGGCTCACGAAGATGTACGAGAGCGTGTGTTGACGTTGCAAGTCCTTCATCAGGTTGAGGATCTGCGCCTGGATCGACACGTCGAGGGCGGAGACCGGCTCGTCGGCCACGATCAAACGGGGATTGAGTGCCAACGCACGGGCGAACCCAATACGTTGACGCTGGCCGCCGGAAAATTCGTGCGGGTACCGGTCTGCCGCCGACGGTTCGAGACCGACGGACAACAGGAGCTCGTCGACGCGTGCCGCCT
>JBEKQN010000164.1:0-4924 GCA_049519675.1 Acidimicrobiales bacterium
GCCCGAAGCTCTCTTCACCCATATACCGTTGCTCAACAATACGGTGCCGTCGCGCTTCTCATTCGTTGTCTGCCTGTTCTCGACCATCGCACTGGCGGTCGGCGGTGATCACTTCATGAGAGCATTGACGGCTCAGCCACCGGTGCGGCGTTCTGATTCTTTGAAATTTGCGTTGGGCGTTGCTTCACTCATAGCGTGCGTTGCTCTGCTCTTACCCCAGGTGCCATTCACCACCCAAACAATTCCCTGGCCCGTCAACATCAACAACGTGCTCAAGACCATCCCGACGGGGTCCGCGGTCTTGACGTATCCCTTCCCCACCGAAGAGTTTGAAGAAGCAATGAGTTGGCAAGCGGCCGACGCCATGCGATTCCGACTCTTCGGTGGCTATATCCTGGTCCAGGGCAAGCAGAATTACGGTGTACCGTACCAACCTCTGCTACGCCAGCCCTTCATGCAGGAGTATCTGGTGAACGCGCAGTACGGCTCAAATGCTCTCTACCCCGAACCCAGCGAGACGGTCTCCGCGCCCCGAGCCCTCTGTCGTTTCGTTTCCCACTACAACGTGGGTGCCATTGTCTTCTGGAATAAGGGTGTGAACCCAGGTGAGGTCAAGCAGTTGTTCATCAAAGACTTCGGCTCACCGCAACGCACTAGTCGCGACCGGCAGATACTCGTGTGGCTAACGAGTGCCAAAAACTGTGCCCACTGAATAAAAGCGACATACGCTGTCGCTGCAGCATGATGACACTGGCCGACCGGCAGCCCCCTACACGCCACCGAGCGGATCTACCTAGCGAGCGCGCTGGTGGATCTTGGTCGTCGTGTTCAGTGCCCGAAGCCCGACAGCAGATCACGTCGCGCGGCCGTGTTTATCGGCCGTATTGGCTATGCCGCTGAACGTGACCACGTTTAGTGGGTCAGTGTCGATTAGAAGGTTTGATTGACTTTTCAGACCCATGCAATCTCAGTCATCCGAGGGAAAAAATGGCGAGCGAATGCGTTGGGCTCAAGTTCTTAGGTTGAACGACTTCCAGTGCCCTTCGGAGATGACTTCGACTTCATCGTCGACCACTTTGATGGCGGTTTGGTCGTCAATCGCGTACGACGGACCGGCAATCGAGGCGGCCCACCTTTCGGCATCGGCCATGGAATTTTCCGGCATGTTTTCGTGATCCAGGTGTGGAAATATCGAAAAGTCAACGACGCCCAGGGTTTCGTCCTTCCCGGTGGGCGGCTTCCAACTCATGAAGTCCTCGCCGATCCTCGGGGTCATCACCATGCTCCCGCCACTGAGACCCACGTAGACCATCTCGTTCAACGTCCCGAAGAGGTCAGCCACACCGGACTGGCGCATCCAGTAATTCAAGAACACGGCGTCGCCTCCTGCTACCAGCAGGACATCGGTCTCCTGGACGAGGGGTACCCAGCGTTCTTCACCCAGGCTGGGCAGCACGGCGAGCTCGAGCACGCCCAAGGACTTCCAACCCAATTCGCACATGGGGGTGGAGGCTCGTCCGGTGATGAACCGCCATACCGCGCGGGGTCCACCCATTGCGTACGTGCCGGTGGGAATACACAGGGCGTTGCACTCGGCAACCGGCTTGCCCAGCAGGCCAACCATCGCGTCGCTGATGCTCGGATTCTTGATGCCCGCCGAGGTGAGAAGAAGCTTCATGGTGCCGTTCCTTGGTTATCGCGCCGAATTGCTCGATGAGATTATCTCTCAATTGTCAACCGACCGACGGAAACCGTCCCCGCGCCGAAGCGTCCCGTCGCGCAAGGACTAACCGATTACTTGTCCAGTTCGGCTAAGACCTCACCGATGATCTTGGTCATCTTGTGCGCCGGAAGTGGCTCACCGCCTTCGGCCTCGGCCACTTCATCGGAGAAGGCCTCGACCGAATGGGTTCCTCCAATCAGCACGTGTCGCAGTGCCTCGCCGCTCGCTTCAGAGTCGCTCACGTCTTTGAGCGCACCGGCAACGTCATGGTCGGGCGACTCGGCGAGAGTGTGCACGACGTTCATCGCTTCTTCTCTTCCGCTGGCGGTCGAGACGGCTGGGGCGCGGTCAGGATTTTGCTGAAGGTCCCATTCGGCGAGGGCCTCGTTATAGCCTCCTTCTCCGGGATGCAGCACTCGAGACGCCGGTTCCGCGACCGCGTCAACGCCGTCACTGGCCGCGGCATCAACTTCGTCGTCGCTGTCGTGATGGCGCCCCTCGGGAATAGGTACCACCAGGCTTCCGTCGGGATTTCGGATTATCTCCATGTTGTCACTCCTCTTAGGACCACGTCGAGTCTTGCGACCACTTCGAGCCCGTCACCCCCAACCTAAAGTGTACGTCTCGAACTACAACCGCTCCCGCCGCCGATTTTCAGTTGTCCGTCAACCGTCTCGGAGGTTTGGAGGTCGTTGGAGTCAAAGGCCCAACATGACAAGAACGCGACCTTATTCGGGTAGTGCGCGAACCGGTCGTCGCATTGCCAACCGATCGGCATCGGTGAGCCAATGCCCGAGTGATCACGCCGGTGCTAGGCAGGAGCACCGAATAGCATTCTTCATTTTCGTCAGCAGCACTTCAACAACTTCGGGACACGATGCACCGAGACAATTTTTTGAGTCGCACCGCGGGCCTGACACCCTCAGCCCCTAGTGTCGCGTGGACCATGAATCGCTCGCGCAGGGAATTCAAAGTAGAAGTAGTTTGCGAAATTGTGCCCGCGATCACTGTCGAGCGTGTTGAAAGGGGAAACATGTACTTATTCACCAGGCAGGCCCGCTTGCTCGGACTCCAGGCAGCACCGTGGGCCGTCTCAATCGGAGCGGCGGCGGCCAAAGCCACGGGTGGCGAGGTCCGGGTATGGACCCGCACGCTGTCGCCCGGGTACGGCACCGTTGTATGGAGCAGCTTTTGGGAGGACCTCGCGTCGCGCGAGGCGTCCTTCGAGGCGCTGGCCACGGACACCAACTACCTCTCTCTCGCGGCTGAGGGTGCGCCGTACCTCGTGGGCGGCATCGACGACACCCTGTACAACGTCGCTTACGAAGGCGCCCACCCCGGCGGTGATAACAGATTCGTCAGCATCGTCCAGTCGGCGTGCGCGAACGGCAGCGTGGTTCGCGGCATGACCACGGGCGTGGAGATCGCGAAGAGGGCCGAGGCCATTAGCGGACACTCCACCGCCTTCGTGGCCAACGCCACGGGACAGTGGGGCGGCGTCGGGTGGATTGCCGGCTACCAGAGCATCGCGGAGTACGAAGCGGCCCAGGTCAAGTTGGGCTCCGACGCCAGTTGGCTCGAGTTCCTCGACGGGTCTACCCAGTGCTACTCACAAGAGACGGGCGCCACGCAGTCACTGGTCTTAGCCAGACTCGGGTAGGACAACGCGCGATTGCCCGCTTCGCGCTGAACAACTGGATCGAAGCGTTGCATCTCGTAGAGCAGACTGAGATGGTTGTTCGGCGTGTCACGATTCCAATTCGACGTGGCGTGTCGACATTGGGTGGATTCGTCGACCCGACGTACTCGCAGATGTATTGGTGGCCAGCAGGCGAACTCGCGTGGCCGGTCATTGACCTCCGTGTGCGTTGAGTCACGCGTTCGATAAAGCGGACGAATCTTCTCGCTGATTGGTATCGAGGGTCCAACGTTGTAGTTCCGCGACCCTGCATTGGTGTCTTAATCAGACAGATGCCAGCCTCTCGGCATCAGGGCGTAAATAACTTCCAGTGCCCCTCGGATACGACCTCGACGACACCGTTGACTACTTTTATCGCGGTTTCGTCGTCAATCCCGTACGCCGGCCCCGGCACCCCTGCGGCCCACTCTCCTATGCACTTGAGGGAAAAGTCCGGCATGTCCGGATTATCGAGGTGACCAATCACAGCAAAGTCGACCAACCCGAGACCTTGCTCACTGCCGACCGGCGGATTGAGGCCGTCATAGGTCACGCCAAAGTTGGCAGACACCACCATGCTCCCGCCGCTCACCCCCACGTAGACCATCTCGCTGCGTAACGAGGGGAAAAGGTCCGCCAATCCCGATTGGCGCATCCAGTAGCACAGATATAAGGGATCACCACCGCCCACCAATAGGGCGTCAGTTGCTTGGACCGTTTGGATCCAATCCTCCTCTTTGATGCTGGGAAGAGCGGTGAGTTCCAACACTCCCAATGACTTCCAGCCCAATTCGCACAACGGGCTCTTGGCCAATCCACGAATGAGCCGATACGCCCCGGTCTCTCCGTTTGGGAGCGGGTAGATGGCGGTGGGAATGCACAGCGCGCTGGACTCAGCAATCGGTTTGCCGAGAAGTTCCACCAGCGCGTCGTTGATGCTCCTGTTGTTGATGCCACAGGAAGTAAGCAGAAATTTCATGAGGCCTCCCCGTAAGCATGTTACTGAGTTGGTCCGAATTGTTGGTGTCGAAGGCCCGACATGCCAGGAATGTCACCCTGCAGTGGCGCCTGGCGTATGAGGCACACCTGTGTCGAGAACGACCCGCCGACAACCTTCAGAGTGAGGACACTCACAGTGCCGCTCGGCCATGGAGAAGCGTCTCAGGTGCGCCCGTAGACGTCTGAGTGCAGGACTTCCATGAAACGCCGCGCGTCGCCGATCTCGGTGAAGCCAAATTGGGCATAGAGCGAGTGAGCGTCGGACGTCAGCAGTAGTAGACGGCGGAGTCCTTGCAGGTCGGGGTGGTCCACGATCTCGCGCATGAGCCACTTCGATAGCCCCTTGCCACGATGCGACTCGAGAATGAATACATCAGCTACGAGAGCGAACGTCGCCTTGTCTGTGACGATACGTGCGAAGCCGACCTGGGCTTCGCAATAGTAGACACCGAAGCACAATGAGTTGTCGATTGAACGTTCAACAACGGCACGCGGGATACCCGGGGACCAGTACGACTCCTCAG
>JBEKQN010000165.1:0-4919 GCA_049519675.1 Acidimicrobiales bacterium
GGTACGCGAGTGGGGCCCAGGCCCTGCTCCACGCGACGATGGCGGCGCGAACTTCGACGAGGGCCTCGATTTCGGGTACGAAAGCCCGTATCGAGATTGAAGGCGACTTCTACTCACCGGGTGCCTTTTCACTGATTGCCCCCGACGGCGCGGCGCAACGATTTGAGTTCGCCACGCAGGGCCGCGGTCTTCACTACGAAGCGGCCGAGGTCGCTCGTTGCGTCCGAAGCGGACTACTGGAGAGCCCTCTCATGCCACTGCATGAGACGGTTGAGATCATGCAGACGATGGAGAACGTGCTCGCCATGCGCTAGCGGGCGCCATCGTGGCGTAATCACCGCAACGGTCAGGTAAATCACCATGCGGCGTCGAGGCCGACCTTCGGTGTTCCTTGTCGGGACCGGGCGCGGGATCGAGCGCGGGCGTTGGCGGGACCAAACACGACTCCGAGGTGACTGGACGGCGTTCTCTACGGAAAGTCGTGAACGTTCGCGATCACTATCTCAAGAACAATCGAGAGACCGGGACCGTTCGGGAATTTTGTCGTGCTGAACTCGCCGAGGTGTTTTGTCATGCTATCTTCACTTGTCGACATTGCTTTTCACAGGGTGTTCACAAGAAGGAAACGAAATTGAAATCGGGCATCAGTTTGATGCCACTAAAGGGTTGGGGGACTATGAAATTCAAGACAGGAAGGGCTCTTGCCTGCGTAGCGTTGGTCGGCGGAATCGTCGTCGCAATGTTGCCAAGCGTGAGTTCCGCAGCTGGGAAGACCGTTTCGGACAGTACGTTCAATTCGAACTTCACCACCATGAAGTTGCTGAAGCCGATTGCCGCGAAGGGTAAGGGCAGCATCGCTGTCATTTTGCCTGACACCGTCTCTTCGGCTCGTTGGGCTGACTTCGACGCACCGGCATTCAAGAAGGCGTTCGCGGACGCTGGGCTTAAGAAGAGCCAGTACATCGTTCAGAACGCTCTCGGCAGCGACCAGACGCAGTACACCGACGCTCAGGCCGACATCGCCAAGGGTGCCAAGGTGCTCATTTTGACGCCGTTGGACTCGACGACGGGTGCGGTTATTGAGGCGTACGCGGTCGCTCGCGGCGTCAAGGTCATTGACTACGACCGCCTTACGTTGGGTGGAGCTCGTACGTACTACGTCTCCTTCAACAATGTGACGGTCGGTACGTTGATCGGAAAGGGCCTGCTTGCGTGCATTACGGCCTGGAAGGTCTCTGACGCCACGGTATTCGTGATGAAGGGTGACCCCACTGACAACAACGCCACGTTGTTCGCTCAGGGTTACGACAAGGTTCTTGACGGTGCTGGCTACAACACCACGTCAGGTAACGCGAACACGATCCTCGAAAGCGTCGGCACTTGGAATCCTCCAACTGCGTTGACTGACTTCGAGGGTGCCTACGCGGCCAACCCGAAGATCAACGCCGTTGTGACTCCAAATGACGAGAACGCCGCGCCAATCATCTCGCACCTTCAGGCCGCTGGTCTGAAGCCAGGCGTTTTCCCGTTCACGGGTCAAGACGCAACGCCAGTTGGAATTGACAACATCATCTCCGGCTACCAGTGCGGAACGGTGTACAAGCCATCGTGGGACGAGGCGCAGGCAACTGCTTCCTTGGCGATCTACCTGCGTGCCAAGATCAAGGCTCCTGCTGGTCTCGTGAACAACTCGACCGTGGACACTGGCGCGAAGATTAATTCGTTCAAGAACGTGCCATCGGTTCTGTTGTCACCTGAGTGGGTCACCGCTTCAACCGTTGAGTCGACGGTCATCAAGGACAAGGTCCTGACGGCCAAAGATGTGTGCCTCAACACGGCACCTACGGTTGCTGGCGACACGAGCATTCCGACTTACGCTGCAGACTGCACGACGTACGGCATTAAGTAACATCCAGCCATGACGAACACCCCTGAGTCGCCGAGTACTGTGGTGCCCGAAATCGGGCACTCCGGACACGGCGACTCAGGGGTTTCGTCGTCGGTTGGAGAGACTCTTCTGAGCCTTCGAGGGTTGACCAAGCACTTTGGTCCCGTCGAAGCACTTCGCTACTGCGACCTCGACGTGCCCGCGGGCAAAGTCACCGCACTGATTGGTGACAACGGTGCAGGAAAGTCAACGTTGATCAAAGCGATCTCAGGGATCTATCCGCCCACGAGCGGCCAGATCTTCTGGCAGGGCAAAGAAGTCCATATTGACTCGCCACGTGCTGCCGATGAACTCGGAATCTCGACCGTCTACCAGGACCTCGCATTATGCGACAACCTCGACATCGTGCAGAACATGTACTTGGGACACGAAACGACGAGAGCGGGAATCTTGAATGAGATTCAAATGGAGCTCGAGACCAAGAAACTGTTGAAAGATCTTTCGGTGTTCACCGTGCAATCGGTTCGTCAACTGGTTGGATCGCTCTCGGGTGGTCAACGTCAGGCGATCGCCGTAGCGCGCGCTGTGATGCGCGACACCCAATTGGTGATCATGGACGAACCAACGGCCGCACTCGGAGTGTCCCAGACAGCGCTCGTGCTCGACTTGATCAAAACGTTGGCGAAACGGGGCATTGCCGTACTCGTAATTTCGCACAACCTCAATGACGTGTTCGAAGTTGCGGACCGCATCGCGGTTCTGCACCTCGGCACTCTCGTCAGCAGCGGACCGGCGTCGGACTACGACACGCCGAGCGCCGTCGAGCTGATTACCACAGGTCGGTCGACGAAGGTCACGCCTTCGTTGTCCACCACCTCCTAACTCCAAACTGAAAGGCTCGGCTCGTGTCGACCATATCGGTGACCCCCCCACAACCAGACAGCGAGACCGTTGAACCCGAAGTGGGTGAGCTACGAAAGCGACTGAAGGTACTTCGTCAGGGTGACAGCGGCATGGTGCCGATCATCATCGGCATCATCATTCTCGGTGCGTATTTCCAGATCCGCAGCAGCGCATTCCTTTCCTCGGGAAACCTCACCAATCTCTTCATCCAGTCGACGCCATTCATGCTCTTGGGCATGGCCGAGATTTGGCTCTTGTTGCTCGGTGACATTGACTTGGCCGTGGGCTGGGTCACCGCCGTAGGCGCGGCGATTGCCGTCATCCTCGTCGACGTGCAGTACCACTGGCCGTGGTACTTTGCACTTCCCCTCGCGGTTCTTGCGACGACGACGATCGGCGCGCTGCAGGGCATGGTGACGATATTCTTCAAAGTCCCTTCGTTCATCGTCACGCTCGCTGGATCCTTGATCTTCGAGGGCGTCGCCCTTTACCTCATTACCGCGAACAATGCCGGTGGAAGTATTCCCATCAACGGGGGTGTGCTGCACGACATCGCGAACGTCAACATGTCGCCCCTCTTCACCTGGATCTTCAGTCTCGCCGTAGCGGGCGTCATGTCATTTTTCGTCATGACCAAGGACCGCAATCGACGCGCGAGCGGACTTGACAGTGTTCACCTGATCGAGACCTTCATCAAGATCGGTGCGCTCATTGGTGGCGCCATCGTGCTCGTCTTCGTCTTCAATGCGAATCGGGGCACGTTCATCGTGATCGAAGGTATGCCCTACGCGGTGCCTGTCGTCGTGGTCATCTTGGCCGCCTTCAGTTTCATCCTCTCCAAGACGAAGATCGGCCGGTATCTGTACGCCATCGGTGGCAACGTCGAAGGCGCGCGCCGAGCCGGCATCGCGGTCAACCGTTACCGTCTCCTCGCCTTCGCAATGACCGGCATGACGGCCGGCATCGCGGGACTCGTCTACGCCTCGACACTGGGCGGCATCTCCAGCGGCATCCCCGGAGGCACACTCGTGTTGTACTCCGTCGCGGCGGCGGTCATCGGAGGTACGAGCCTCTACGGTGGCCGCGGCAAGATGATCGACGCCATCGTGGGCGGACTTGTGATTGGCGTCATCTACAACGGTATGGCGCTCATTCAACTCACGGCATCGGTTGAGTTCATTGCAACCGGTTTCGTTCTGCTGGCCGCTATTGCGATCGACTCAATCGCTCGTCGCGGCGCCGCAGCGATGAAATGATCAGGCCCTAACCCAACGCGTCGGCCGGTCCCCGCCGATTTGGAACGGCGATCGGGCGGGCTCGTCTCGAGTGGCGCTCGGCGTCGGGGACGTCCACGGGTGTTCGGATTCCTCGCCGTTCACGATCGTTGGGAACGTGGCCACTCGCGAACGGTCACCCACCTGCGCTCACCGCCGCCGTGAGGTAACGAGAGCGGAGTTCCGCGGAAAGTTCGGCGTCGATCTTCGGTTCAGTGATGACGATCACTTGGTCGGCGCTCGCCCATCGGGCACCGACGATATCGGGTTGCTCGTTCAGGAGGACACCCGCCGCTTGGGCGGCGGCGCCGACCGCGACGCGGTCGACCGCGGGGTCCGGTGTCACGATCTCTCTCATCGAGAGGTCCGCCAATGCCTGGCGGTAGAGGGCCGAACGGGCACCGCCGCCAACGGCGAGCAGTCGGCCACCAGTGTCCACGTCGCAACGTTCGAGGGCATCGACGCCGGCGAGTAGTCCGCAGATCACACCCTCCACCGACGCGCGCACGAGGTCAGCGATGGTCGTCGTCGTTCGAAGGCCCGACAGCGTCCCGGTCGCACTGGGACGCAGCGGCGTTCGCTCCCCGTCGAGGTACGGCACGAGGACGACGCCGTTGGCACCGGCGGGCGCCAGAGAGCCGATCCGGTCCAGATCATTGGCCCGTCCGCCCGCGAGTCCCACGGCCCACTCGGTGACCTTGGTCGCGTTGAGCGTGCACACGAGGGGAAGACTTCGCCCCGCCGCGTCGGCGAATCCCGCGACCTCACCCTGCACGTCACAGGTGGGCTCGCGTGAGGAAGTGAAGACCGTGCCACTGGTACCAAAGGAGATGGCGACGTCTCCGGGTGAAAGG
>JBEKQN010000166.1:0-4876 GCA_049519675.1 Acidimicrobiales bacterium
CGACACGCTCCAGGCCGGCGTCTTCACGATCATCTTGGTGGCCTCATCGTTCACGATGCAGTGGGCCGTGTGGTTGATCGAGCACCGTCGGCGCGCGGAAGCCCGTCGTTGGATCATCACGACGATGATCATGGGCACGTTGTTCGTGAGCAACCAGGCCTACGAGTGGACGCACCTGGCGACGCGCTGGAACACCAACTCCTACGGCTCGATCTTCTTCATCACCACGGGCCTTCATGGTCTACACGTCTTCCTCGGTCTCGTCGCCATGGCCTTCCTGCTCTTTCGCATGCGCGGCAGTGAGGGCGACCCCGGCGAGCTCTCGACCTTCCAAGGCGTGAGTTACTACTGGCACTTCGTTGACATCGTGTGGATTGGGTTGTACTCGGCCCTCTTCCTGCTCAAATAGGCATCGACGTGAAGACTTCGCTCCTTAAGCGCTCACTCATTCTGCCGACGCTCGCGCTGATCAGTCTCGGACCGATTTTGTTGTTCGTGGGTGGCGCGAACGCGTCTGGTCACACGCCGTATCAAACGACTCGCAAGAACGCGGGCACGCCGAATTCGTCGACCGTCAAGAAGAACAAGAGCGGCGTCGTGATCAGCTACGGCAACAGCGCGATCATGTACAACGCGCCATCCTCAACCTTGGACACCCTGGGTGAAGCGCTCTTCATGCAGAACTGCGCGTCGTGTCACGGGACCAAGGCCAATGGCGTGCCGGCGAACGGTGTCGCGGCCGCGTACCCGGACCTAGTGGGTCTTGGACCCGCGACGATTGACTTCTGGATTGACTCGGGTCGCATGCCGGCCGCTGACCCACGCGTCGTCGAAGCGCCACGTCGGTTCGCTCGTCTCACGCCCGATCAGGCGTTGGCGGTTGCCGCGTGGGTGAACTCACTCGACCCGAGCCTGCCCGACATCCCCACGCCCAACTTGAAGAACGCCAACGCGGCCGACGGCGCCGCGCTGTTCGCGCTCAACTGCGCGGCCTGTCACACGATTGAAGGCGACGGCGACGCACTGGCGAACTCCACCTTTGCGCCATCGCTGCGCGATATCCCGGCGTTCCAAGTGGTCGAAGCAATTCGCACCGGCCCGGGCGATATGCCGCGCTTCACCGGCAACCTGAGCGACTACCAGGTGCGCGACATCGTTGACTACGTCACCACGGAGATTCAGCACCCGCAGAACCCCGGCGGTTTGGGACTCGGAGGTCTTGGACCAGTCGCGGAAGGCTTCGTCGCGTTGCTGCTGGGCGTGGGCGTCCTCGCCCTCGTCGGGTTCTGGGTGGGAGAGCGCGAATGAGCGACCACGAGCAGCGCACGCCGGTCGAGCTACAGGGTCTGGCCGCGAACGACCCGCACCTGCAACCCGCGTCGAAGAATCCCAAGCAGGCCGAACGGGTCATCGCCGTCTGTTTTGTACTGGGAATAATTTTTGTGGCCGCGTTCGGCGCGTGCTTCTGGATCAACGCCCAGCCGTGGAAGATCGGCGCCACCTTGGGCGCCGGGCTCAGCTTCCTCGGCATTGGCCTCGTGGCCTGGGGCAAGTACCTGATGCCCCAGGGCCCGTTCGTCGAAGATCGTCACGATCTCGCTAATTCGACGGACGACCGCGACGCCTTCGCCGCCGCAATCGTTCAACGTGGCGGCGACGTTGTCAAGCGTCGCAAACTACTCGGCGGACTGCTCGGGGCCGGCATGGGAATCTTCGGCGTGGTGGCCATGTTCCCGTTACTGCGCAGTCTCGGTCCGCTGCCCAAGAAGACACTCGACTCCACCGACTGGCGCAAAGGCACGTACGCAGTGGACATCACGGGACGACGCGTGCGGGTCGGCGACCTGGCGGTGGGATCGATCGTGACGGTCTACCCCGAGGGCACGCAGAACACGGACCGCGGCCAGGCCGTGGACCAGACGGTGCTCATCCGAATCTCCAACGAGAACTTCACCACCATGAAGGGTCGCGAAAATTGGGGTCCCCAGGGTTACCTCGCGTACTCCAAGCTCTGCACCCACCTCGGTTGTCCGGTCGGACTCTACGAGCAGGAGTTACAGGTCCTCGTCTGTCCCTGTCACCAGTCGACCTTTAATGTGCTCAACGGCGCGGAACCCGAGTTCGGTCCGGCGCCGCGGCCTCTGCCGCAGCTGCCGCTCTACGTTGACGCCTCGGGTTACATCCGTGCCCAGTCCGACTTCGACCAGCCGGTCGGTCCGGGATTCTGGGAGCGCTCGTGAGTATTGACGTACCCAACACCAGGCGCGCGAAGGCGCAGGCGAAAGGCCCCTTCGGATCGGTGGGCAAGATCCTCGACGAACTGGACGACCGTCTGGGCGTCGCCAAGGGTGGACGCACCTTCATGGACAAGATCTTCCCCGATCACTGGTCATTCATGCTGGGCGAGATCGCGCTCTACTCCTTCGTCATCTTGTTGGTCACCGGCGTCTTCCTGACGCTCTATTACATCCCGAGCTCGGACCTCGTGACCTACCACGGTTCCTACCTGCCGCTCGTGGGCCAGCGTGTCAGCGAGGCGTACGCGTCGACGGTCAACCTTTCGTTTGCGGTGCGTGGCGGGCTGCTGATGCGCCAGATGCACCACTGGTCCTGCGACATCTTTGTCGGCGCGATTGTCGTGCACATGGCGCGCGTGTTCTTCACCGGTGCGTTCCGCAAGCCGCGCGAACTGAACTGGTCGATCGGTCTCACGCTGCTGACGCTCGCCATCATCAACGGCTTCCTCGGCTACTCGCTGCCCGACGACCTCATCTCGGGCACTGGCATTCGCATTGCCTATTCCATTGTCCTGGCCATGCCGGTGGTGGGCACGTACATTGCCTTCTGGCTCTTCGGCGGCAACTTCCCGGGCACCGCGATCATTCCTCGATTCTTCATCCTGCACGTGTTGATCATTCCGGGCATCATGCTCGCGCTCGTGGGCGCGCACCTCTACTTGCTGGTGCGCCAGAAGCACACGCAGTTCCCCGGCAAGGGCAGAACCGAGAAGAACGTCGTGGGTTCGCCCATGTTCCCGGTCTTCATGGCCAAGACCACTGGGTTCTTATTCATCGTCGGGGGGATAACTGCGCTCTTGGCCGCGTTCGCCCAGATAAATCCCATCTGGCAGTTCGGTCCCTACGAGGCCTCGCGCATCTCCTACGCCGTCCAGCCCGACCTGTACATGGCCTTCCTCGACGGGGCGCTGCGCATCTGGCCGTCGTGGACCTTCCATAGCTTCGGCCATACAATCCCGTTCGAGGTCTTCGTACCGGCGATCGTGTTCCCCGGTCTCGTCTTCGGGTTGTGTTACATGTGGCCGACGATCGAACGGATATTTACGAAGGACAACGAGCTGCACAACTTGCTCGACCGCCCAATCAACCGACCCAAGCGCACCGCGGCCGGCGTGTCGGTGGGCATGCTCATCGTCGTCTTGTTCTTCGCGAGTTCCACGGACGTCATCGCCAACTTCTTTCACGTCTCGCTCGAAGAGGTGCTCATTGCCATGCGCGTGCTGGTGGTTATCACGCCGCTCATCTCGTATCCGGTCACGTACAAGATCTGTAAGGAACTACAAGCGGCCAAGGGCGGAAAACGCAAGGTGGCGAACACGGTCACGCGTTCCGAAGAGGGTGAGTACGTCGCCACGCCCGCGCCGGTCTACGTTGACGACCTGCACAGTGACCTCGCCGCCATGCAAGTACCGCGCTTCATCGCGCCCGCGCCCGACGACGTCGAAGAAGGCAGTGGCACCCGAGTCGTGGAGCGCTAGGCGGCGCGAATAAGGCGCGGCACGGCCTTTCGGGCACTATTTGTTCGCGGCGCCTGCCTAGCATGGTCACTGTGACTACAACGAGCGATCCGCTCTGGCCATCGGCCGCGACGCTGCTCCAATCGGCTCCCGATCCCCAGCGCCGCAACGTAGGGTTGCTCGGTGTTTCGACGTTTGCCACCTCGCTCACGCCGCGTTCCGCGCTCAGTACGCCCGACGCAATTCGCTCGGCCCTGGCTCGGTACGCAACGTGGTCCTACAGCGACATGTTTGATTTGGCCGACACCATGTGTCTGGTGGACTACGGCGATGTCGCCGATCCCGACGGCGACGGAGGCAGCGCGCGCGTCTTCGAGGCAACAGAGAAGTTTGACCCGTCACTCGAACTACGGGTGCTCCTGGGCGGTGACAACGCAATGACCTGGCACGCCATGCGCGCACTCGCGGGCGGTGATCTTTCCAGTTGGGGGCTCATCACGATCGACGCCCACCACGATCTGCGCGACGGTCGTAGCAACGGCTCTCCGGTGCGTCAGCTGCTCGACGAGGGACTCGACGGACACCACGTGGTCCAGGTCGGTCTCGCTGATTTTTCCAATTCGCCCGACTACTCGCGGCGCGCCCACGACGCCGGCATCACCGTCATCTCCCGCGACGTCCTGCGGCACCAAACAATTGAAGAGGCGGCGACGCACGCGATGGTGGTGGCCGGTGCCGGGGGGCGACCGGTCTACGTGGACATCGACATGGACGCGGCCGATCGTTCCGTGGTGCCGGGTTGCCCAGCGGCGGCACCGGGCGGCTTGAGCGCCGACGAGATGCGCCGATTTGTGCGAGCGGTCACCCACGGTGCCCAGGTGCGCGCGATCGACATCACCGAGATTGACGTGCAACTCGACTCCGAGGACCAACGAACGGTCCGGCTCGCGGCGTTGCTTGTCTTAGAGGCGCTCGTCGGCCTGCATAGGCGACAGTGATGCCGATCGAGATCGGTGTCGAGCCGCCGACGGGAGTTCAGTTGATCGCCGTCGCGCGCGAGTACGAGACGGTGAGTCTCAGCGACGAGGTAGTGGCGCGTCTGGACCGCCAACGTCGGGCCAT
>JBEKQN010000167.1:0-4856 GCA_049519675.1 Acidimicrobiales bacterium
GAAGGATCCTTGAATACAACGAAGACGATTGTCGCGCGACTAAGGCCCTGCGTGATTGGCTCAACGGACCGGCGCGAAACCTTCCCCACCGTGACGATCCACTGTAATCATCGACCCGACATCTCGGTGACAACGTCGTGACGACGTCAGCGAACATGTCGATGGTCACCTCGCACTGGGGTCCTCGTATCCTTGGTGTCTTCAACACCATCGTTGGATTGGCACTCGCCATCGCCACCGCGAACGCTGTCACCGACATTGCGCACCGACATGTTGGCCGAGGACTCTGGATCTTGATCGGCGTGTTAGGCGTCGCATGGGTGCTGCGAATCCTGATCGACGAATTCACCCACCGCGCCAGTCGCCACATTCGCGACGCGTGGCGCGCACGACTGCATCTACATTTCTCGCGGCCCACGAGAGAGGGAGAGCGAAGTCGGGGTGATCTGGCCCTGGCCGTCGAACGGGCCAGCGACGAACCTTCCCTACTCATGTTAGAAACCAGTGCGCAAGTTGGGGTGCTGGGAATCTTCGTAGTTTTCTGGGCCGCCGGCTGGCTCAGCGCCGGCATCACGGTCGCGCTGCTGTTGGTGTCGGTCCCGCTCTACCGCCGCGCCGGGCGACGCAGCGAAGTCTTGACAGCGCAGTATCACGAACGGCGCCGCGTGCTTGAGTCACGCCAATTAGAACTGCTGCACCACGCCCCGGAACTTCGTGCGCTGGGCGCCGTGACCTACGGCGCCAATGAGATTGCGGCGATCTCCGACTCCGAGCACGGCCTGGCGATGAAGGCCATCCGGGTCGCGCTGGAATCTTCTTTGGTCACAGAATTTTTGAGCGGCGTCAGCATCGGACTCGTGGCCATGGTGGTCGGATTCGGACTCCTTGGCGGACGGATCACGCTCTTCCACGCATTGGTCGCAGTACTCGCAACCGCCGAACTCTTCGTGCACGTGCGCCGATTCGGTGCGGAGTTCCATCGTCGCGAGGATGCCGCAACGTCGAAGTTGTTGCTGCAAGACGTGAACCTGGAGAGTCCCGCGCTTTCACAATCGCTACTCGTCGCGACGAACTTGGTGTGCGACACTCAGCGACGTCCGGTAGACGTCTCCGTATCGGCGGGCCAGCGAATTCTTATCACTGGGCCATCGGGAGTGGGGAAAACCACGTTGCTGCACACGCTGGTGGGGTGGCGTCACGCCCACAGTGGTGCGGTGAGCCGCTCTGCGAACACCATTGGTTTTGTCAGCGCTGAGAGCCAATTGCTCTCGGGGTCAATCTGGGACAACGTGACCTTGGGCGCCGACCTTGACCCGGGCGCCGTACGATCCCAACTCGACGACTTGGGTCTTGATGCACCGCGATTCTCCGACCTCGACAGTCCGCTGCTCGCCGACGGTCGAGGGCTGAGCAGCGGCGAGCGAGTCCGACTCGTACTGGCCCGTTGCCTCGTGGCCCGACCCGCGCTGTTGATCATTGACGACATCGCGGGTGCGCTCGACGCACCAACTCGAGCGCGAGTGCGCCAGGCGCTCGAGACTCGCTCCGACATGGCAATCGTAGAAGCGGCGGTCGACGCTCCTTTGATGCGCGAATTCGATCAACACATTGAGATCGCCTCATGAACTCGGACCTTCGCCGACTGTGGCGCTGGCTCGGCCGCGCCCAGCCGCCACTGGCTCCCCTGCTTCGCGCGATGGCGAGCGGATTCGTGGCCACCGCCACCAACGTGGGTCTGCTCGTCGGGGCGTTGGCACTGCTCGTCGAGAGCGCCACGCGACCGGGCCTGCGCGCGGTGCTGGGCGTGCTCATTGTCATTGAACTCCTAGCGTTTCTTCGCTCGCCCATTCGTTTCAACGAACGGCTCAGTTCGCACCAGCTTGGTTTCGGAGCCGTGTCACGATGGCGTCACTGGCTGGTGGAGACGATCGGCCGTTGGAATTTCTCGCGCTGGCGCTCCTACGCGGCCGGCGACCTGCTGGAACGATCGCTGCGCGACACTGATGAACTCCAGGACCTGTGGCTGCGGTGCGTAATCCCGCTCGTCGCCGCGGCCAGCACAATGCTGGTGAGTGACCTGATCATCGGATTCTTGCCCGGGCGAACCAGTTGGTGGCCCTTTGGTGGCGAGTTGGCCCTCTTTCAAGTGCTCGGCATCACGGCCTTACTGGTGAACCTCGCGCCACAGTTGCGCGCCGAGCGGGTGCTACGACGTACTCGCGCTGCCTACCAGGCGACCCTGATTGAACTGGGCGCCGTCGCGCCCGAGCTCGTGTTGCTCGGTCGAAGCGACTTCATCGAAGAGCGCTCGCGGCGGGCGCGCGAGGCGCTGCGCAACGCCGAGACCACTCGGTGGCGCCGGCGGCGACTCTCAGGCAGTGTTGCGCTCGTGATGACCGCGGCAAGTCTCGCCACGCTCACGGCGCAGCATCCCCGGACCTCGGCGGTCTGGATGGTCGTCGTCACATTGTTGGCATTTTCCACGTTCGAGGGACTCTCGACCGTTCGCGGATCGCTCGACACGGCCGTCGCTATCAGTGGCGCCGCGGAACGGCTCGAGGACCTCGACTCAACGCTGCCAGTCGGCGGACAACTCTGGCCCTGCGACACCGCCCTTCGCGCTGACGATCTGAGACTTCTCGAAGGCAAGGACTTCGTGCTCAACCTGAGGTCACTCGAACTCCAACCCGGTCAACGTCTCGCACTCACGGGGTCGTCGGGTTCGGGCAAGTCAACGCTGCTGCGCGCCCTGGCGGCCCTCGAGCACGTCAACGAAGGCCGGATTCGTATTGGCGAAACCGCGCTTGACGAGATCAGAGACGACGAACTGCGGCGCCACCTCACCTACGTGCCCAGCGAGCCAGGATTGATGCGGGGATTCGCGCTGGACGTCGTGCGGTTGGGTCGAAGCTCATCGAGAGACGTCAGCAACGATTTAGCGGCACTGGGAATATCCAGCGACGCGACCACCCGGTGGGATGAACTCTCACGGGGCGAACGCCAACGCGTGGCCATCGTTCGCGCGCTGGTGACGAATCCAGATTTCTACTTGCTGGATGAACCAACCAGCGGACTTGGAACCGAGGAGACCCACGCAGTGTTGGACTTGCTCGCGTCGACGGGTGCCAGCGTTATCGTTGCCACGCACGACGACCAGGTGATGGCCTGGTGCCACAGCGTCCTTCAGCTCATTGACGGAACCGTACGCCCGCTCAACCGTTGATGGTCGTCATGCCGGGCGCGTGATAGCGCTCACCGGCGACCGCGCCACGGGGCACCGCCGCCTCTAAAGCCGCGCAGTCAGCCTCGCTCAACGAAATGGAACTGGCCGCAATGTTCTCCTCGAGCCACTTGCGCCGCTTGGTGCCGGGGATGGGAACCACGTCACTGCCCCGAGAGAGGACCCAGGCGAGCGCCAACTGGGCGATGGTGACTGATTTCTCCTCTGCGATGACCTCGAGGTTGGCGACCAGTTGCAGGTTCTGTTCGTACGCGTCACCCGAAAAACGTGGGTGGCTCTTTCGAAAATCCCTGTCAACAGTGCCTTCGCGGTTACTGGATTCATTGGTGAGAAAGCCGCGACCCAGCGGACTGTAGGCAACGAACCCGATTCCCAGTCGCCGACACGTCTCGAGCACCCCGTCTTCGGGGTCTCTCGTCCACAGCGAGTACTCACTCTGCAGTGCCGTCACCGGATGCACCGCGTGGGCCCGCTCGATGGTTGCCGACGACGCTTCGGAGATGCCCAGGTGACGGACCTTGCCCGCGTCGACCAGCGACTTCATCGCGCCCCACGTCTCTTCTATCGCCACCGTGCGGTCCACGCGGTGTTGGTAGTAGAGGTCGATCACCTCGACGCCGAGACGCTTCAGTGAATCGTCGCAACACTGCAAGACGTATTCCGGGCGACCGTTGATGCCCTTGTACGAACCGTCCTCGCCGCGCTGGTTGCCGAACTTCGTCGCGAGCACCACCTCGTCGCGACGATCCTTGATGGCCGTACCCACGAGCAACTCATTGGTGAACGGACCGTACATGTCAGCGGTGTCGAGAAAATTGACACCCTGGTCGAGCGCCAGGTGAATCGTGGCGATTGACTCCTGGTCATCGCCCACTCCGTAAAATTCACTCATCCCCATGCAGCCGAGTCCCTGTTGGGACACCTCGAGTCCTCGTCCTAACGTGCGTCGTTCCACCACGTGTCCTTTCATGTGAAGTTGCTCACAATGCATTATTTTCGGGCTTTCCTCGCCACTGTAGCGCTGACGTGGAGTTGTAACTTTTTATTTATTGGCTAGGGGGGCCAAACATCGACAGCCCGTCTGTTCTGACTACAGGACAGACGGGCTTCGCTGCGTAACCAATAATATGAACGTAGTGAATGTTCTTTGCCGTGAGTGAATTGATGACTAGCGAGCACTCGCCATCGACGCTTGCAGCACCCCATGTCAAGCCACTCATGCGCGGTTGGATTCACGTGGTTGGCGCCGTCGCACTGATTGCCTGCTCACCCCTGTTGATCGTGCGCGCCAAGACCTGGCCTCAGGTGGGCTGGGTGCTCTGCTACATCGTGGGCGTCGCCGCAATGATGATCACGAGCGCGCTCTATCACCGAATTAACTGGTCGCCTCCCGTGCGACGGGCGTGGCGACGGGCCGATCACTCGACGATCTTCCTCGCCATTACCGGCAGTTACCTCGCGATCGCCGGGCTTACCATGCACGGCACTATCCGATTGGTCTTGCTCGTGGTCATCGGCGCCGGTGCGGCCGTGGGCATCACGATTCGCCAACTGACCATGGATACTCCCAAATGGGTAAATTCCATGCCGTACTTGGTGGTTGGCTGGGCCGCGG
>JBEKQN010000168.1:0-4845 GCA_049519675.1 Acidimicrobiales bacterium
CCACGTGTGGTCCGGGCGACTCGGTGTTCTCCGCATCCATTATCCGCCAGGGCGAGATTGGCGCCCTCGTCTACGCCACGGGCACGAACACGTACTTCGGCAAGACCGCGGAGCTCGTCCAGAACAGCCAAACCATCAGTCACTTCCAACGCGCCGTACTGAAGATCGGGACGTACCTGATCATCCTGGCCATCGCCATGGTGAGCGTGATTATCGTCGTCTCGATCGTCCGCGGCGACCCGTTCCTCGACACACTCCAGTTCGCTCTCGTCCTCACGGTGGCGGCCATTCCCGTCGCGATGCCAACGGTACTGTCGGTGACGATGGCCGTCGGCGCGCGCCTCCTCGCGAAGAAGAAGGCCATCGTCAGCCGGCTCGTCGCGATCGAGGAACTCGCCGGGGTGGACGTGCTCTGCACGGACAAGACCGGCACCCTGACCCAGAACAAGTTGACGCTCGGCGACCCCTTCGCGGTGGACGGCGTCACGGTCGACGACGTCGTCTTGGCCGGGGCGCTGGCGTCGCGCGCCGACGACAACGACACCATCGATCTGGCGGTCCTCGGTGGCTTGGCGAGCGACCAGGCGCTGCGCGGCTACCACGTGGAGCACTTCCAGCCTTTCGAGCCGGTCGGCAAGCGCACCCAGGCGACGGTAAAGGCCGCGAAGGGCTCCTCGTTCAAGGTGACCAAGGGAGCGCCCCAGGTGATCCTCAAACTCTCCTCCAACGCCAAGCAGGTGAATGCGAGCGTCGACCAGGCGGTCAACGAGTTCGCCGCGCGCGGGTTCCGCTCACTCGGCGTCGCACGTGCCGAAGGAAATGGAGCCTGGCAGTTCCTCGGCGTGCTGCCTCTGTTCGATCCGCCGCGCGCCGACGCCAAGGCGACCATCGCCACCGCGCGCCAGATGGGCGTCGAGGTCAAGATGGTCACCGGTGACGCGCTCGCTATTGCCTCAGAGACCGCCAGGACCCTCGGGATGGGCACGGACATTCTCGACGCCGCGAGCCTGGGCGACCCGAAGCGCACCGAAACCGTGGCCATGGCCAAGACGGTCGAAAGCGCCGACGGCTACGCCCAGGTGTTCCCGGAGCACAAGTACCACATCGTGGACGTGCTCCAGAAACGGGGCCACATTGTCGGTATGACCGGTGACGGTGTCAACGACGCCCCCGCTCTCAAAAAAGCCGACTGCGGAATTGCTGTTTCCAGCGCGACCGACGCGGCGCGCGCGGCGGCCTCGATCGTGCTCACCACGCCCGGCCTGTCGGTGATCATCGACGCAATCAAGGAGAGCCGCAAGATCTTCCAGCGAATGAACAGCTACGCCATCTACCGGATCGCCGAGACGCTGCGCGTCCTGCTGTTCATCTCACTCGCGATCCTGATTTTCAACTTCTTCCCGGTGACGGCCATGCAGATCGTGCTGCTCGCCCTGCTCAACGACGGGGCGATCCTGTCCATTGCTTACGACAACGTTCGCTACCGCAACCAGCCCGAGGCGTGGAACATGCGCGTCGTCCTCGGGATGGCAACAATTCTCGGCGTCGTTGGCCCCGTCGCCGCGTTCGGCATGTTCTACCTCGGCGATCGGGTCTTTCACCTCGGCCATCCCGAGCTTCGCACCATGATGTACCTCACGTTGTCGGTGGCCGGACATCTGACGATCTTCCAGGCCCGTACCCGCGGCCCGTTCTGGTCCATCCGTCCCGCCCGTATTCTCCTGCTGGCGGTACTCGGCACGCAGGCACTGGCGACATGCATCGCGGGCTTCGGGATCTTCATGACTCCTCTCGGTTGGCCCTACGCGGCCCTCGTGTGGGGCTACGCGTTGGTGTGGTTCGTCGCGACCGATCGCGTGAAGTTGCTCGGGTACCGGGTGTTCGACCCGTCGGGATCAGTCGCTGATAGCGCGGCGTCGCGGTCACGACGCTCTGCGAGCGATGTGGCCGCAATGGCGGCGAGCGTCGAACCCTTCCACACCGACGTCGACACCAGCCCGGGCGAACCGGTGCACCACGACACCAGCGCGTGCCCTTACGCCAAGGAGATCCTCCGCGACGGCCACGACGTGGCGGGCAGCGGAGGTCGGCGGCGCTGTGAGTGGTGCGAGGCGCACGCCGGCGTGACGCCGTTCCACACCGACGTCGACACCAGCCCGGGCGAACCGGTGTACCACGACCTTGTGGGTTGCCCGTACGGGCAAGCGATCACCCGCGACGGACACGACATGGCGGGCACCGGAGGTCGGCGGCGCTGCGAGTGGTGCGACGCGCACGCCAACGCCAAGGACCCGCACGACGCGCCACTCAAGGAGAAAAGCACATGAAACTCAACAAAGAAGTCCTGGTCGAAATGAGGGTCAAGCCCGGAGAGGCCGCCGACCTCGACGCTCGCAGCACCAAGCGCGTGGCCGCCGACTGGCTTGGCTCCGAGGGCAAGCACAGCCATGACGAGAAGCGTAGGAAGGTCGCCGAGGAGGATCTCACGGAGTTCGCCGGCGAACTTTCCGCGGCCCAGGATCTGCTGTGGTCAAACGGCACGTACGCGCTCTTGATCGTGCTCCAGGCGATGGACGCGGCCGGCAAAGACGGGACGATCAAGCACGTCATGTCGGGTGTCAATCCCCAAGGCTGTCGGGTCGAGGCATTCAAGCAGCCTTCGGCCGAGGAGCTCGGCCACGACTTCCTGTGGCGATGCTCGAAAGCGCTGCCCGGACTCGGAAGCATCAGCATCTTCAACCGCTCCTACTACGAGGACGTGCTCGTGACCCGCGTGCACCCCGAACTCTTGGCCAAGACCCACGAGGTGCCGGTTGATGGTCCTGACGAGAAGTTCTGGAAGGACCGCTACAGCGACATCAACGCCTTCGAGCACCACCTGCACCGTAGCAAGACGCGGATCGTGAAGGTCTTCCTGCACGTCTCCAAGGAGGAACAGAAGAATCGATTCCTCAGCCGTTTGGAGGTTCCGGCGAAGAACTGGAAGTTCTCCGTTGCGGATCTCGCCGAGCGCCAACATTGGGACGAGTACCAGGGCGCGTACGAGGAAGCGCTGAGCGCCACCTCGACCGCGTGGGCGCCGTGGTACGTGGTGCCGGCCGACCACAAGTACGCTCTGAGGGCATTGGTCGGCGGCATCATCGTCGACGCGATCGATCAGATGCGCCTGAAGTCCCCCAAAGTGGCCGAGGACGGTCGGGCGGCGCTCGCTAAGGCCAAGGCTGAACTGCTCGCCGAATCCTGAGATTGATCCGCGCCGGAAGATTTAGAGACAAAACTCTCTAAAGATCGCACTCTGACAAGGCGGACGCAGAGCGGCGGATGCCAACTGCGACGGTCCGAGAAGGCCTCATTTCTAGGCCTCATATTTCTGCAACACCACGAGACGAGACCGACACAGAACAACACGATTCCTTGAAAACAATAGACATGCGCGACGAAACCGACACACAACAACAGTTCGCAAGTTCCTTTTAATCCCAAGGTGCCGGGATCGAGACCCGGGCGGCCCACTGAGCAAAATTGATCGCTCACGCTCGTGGCCCACAACGGTCGTCGCACTCTCACTCCAGAATCGAAAACTTCCAAGACTTCGTCGATGTATTCACTGTCTGAGCGTGTCCTCAGCCCCGAGTATCGGCGGGATCAACTGGCAACGGGGCCACGTGGTTGCAAGTGGGCAGGCGCTCGCCGCATTGAAACCCAATGTGGTGTCCAACTCAACTGGTGGTGACGCAATCTCTCGCGTTGCTGATCGAAGAAATCACCGTCGAAGCGCATGGCGCCGACGAGCAGCTCTCGGAGCTCCTCCAAACGTTTTAAGACTTCCGGTCAGTGATCACCTGGAATCCCGCGGCGCCTGACGTCGATCCTGCGTAGTGGGAGTTACCGCTGTAGACAGCAGTAATTGTATAGCGGCCCACAGGCAACTGGTGATTGGTGAGGTTGCAGGTGGCAGTGATGGAGCCGGAGAGAAAGGGATGGAGACTCGACGTAGAACACAGCGTGGTCGAGCCCGACTTGATCGTCACCGTCCCGCTCGGGAGGATTCCCATTGTCCCGGTGACCGTGACAATAAAGGTCTCGACGCGCTCGGATCCGTAGGTGACGACAGGCGGCCAGATAAACAAACTGGTGGTCGTTGAGACGGCTGTCGCGATTGCATAGCTGAAGGTGACCGCGCTCGATGTGACGACGTCGCCACCCGAGTCGGTGGCCCGACCGGTCACCGAGTAAGCATCACCCGAGGCGAGGTCCGACGCCGGAAGAAGGAATCTCCAGTTAGTGGTGCCAGTCGCGACTACGAAGGTCTGGCTGGTGGCGCTAAAGAAGGTACCGTTCCACCACTTTCCCGTCGTCGTGTTCTCGATGGCGACCTTCACCAATGAGATGGTCTTCCCGCCCTTGGCCGAGGCCGAGCCGGCGATGGCGCCGGACCAGTTGGTCCCATAGACGCTTCCGCTGACCGGGTAGATCACCGTGACCGTCGGGGGCGCCGTCGTGTTGAGGCTCCATTGGGCGTAGAGGGTGAGCGTGGCGGTGAGCGTGTAGGGCGAGGTCAACGCCGAGCCCCCGCTCGTCGTCAGGAACCAACCGTTGAAGGTGTGACCGGCCCAAGTCGGCGCGCCCGGCAGGGTGATCGTGGTGTCGTAGGCGCCGCTCAAGGGCGTCGGCGTGGGCGCGCCGCCCTCGGAGTTAAAGCTGACGGTGTCGGTGTTGAGCTTCCACTGGGCGTCGAGCGTGAGTGTGGCGGTGAGCGTGTAGGGCGACGCGAGCGCCGTGCCACCAGTTGCGCTGAGGAACCAACCGTTGAAGGTGTGACCGGCCCACGTCGGCGCCGCGGGC
>JBEKQN010000169.1:0-4831 GCA_049519675.1 Acidimicrobiales bacterium
CACTCTCGTTCGGCGGTGGGTTCGTCATCATTCCCATGATGCAGCACGATGTAGTGAGCACCTTTCACTGGATGAGCGGTGCCCAGTTCTTGAATGCCGTCGCCCTCGGTCAGGTCACGCCCGGACCAGTGGTGTTGACCATTGCGGTCGTGGGTTACGCCGTGGCCGGCGTCGGCGGTGCCCTGCTCGCCACGTTGATGGCCTTTGCGCCGTCGTTCCTCTTTGTGATCTTTGGGGCGCGACACTTCGACCGGATCCGGGCCAACCGGACCGTCGCGTCGTTCCTCGCCGGCGCCAGTCCGGCCGTGATCGGGGCGATTGCCGGATCGGCAATCCCGCTCGGTCGGTCCCTGCATCAGGTGTGGCAGATTCCCGTACTCGCCGGCGCTCTGGTGTGGCTCTTGGTCGCGCGCCGGGGTGTGGTGAGCGCACTGCTGCTTGCCGGCGGCGTCGGCATCGTCATCGCGCTCGCGGGCGTGACGGTTTAGGAACTCTTGAGTCCTAGTTTCTTCAACAACGGCGCCGCCACTAGCAGCTGTGCTCGCGACGGCTTCAGCGCTAGGAAGATTTCGAACTCTTGCTTGGCGAGCGACTTGTTACCCGGCGTTGAGTCGGCGACGATCGCGTAGTAGAGCCGTGGCGCCGGATTGCGCGGCGCCAGGGCGACCGCGCGGCGCAGGTCCTTGATGCCGAGGTTGATCGCTGCGGCGTTCTGATCCGAACTGCCCGCCGAGAAGTCGAGCCAGCCCGTTTGTGTGAGGGCCTGCACGTTCGTGGCGTCGAGCGTGAGCACGTGTTCGTACGCGTTGAGTGCGGTCACGACGTTGCCGTTGGCAATGTCGGCCTGCGCCTCAATGAGCAGCTGTTGGATCTCTTGGGCGTGACCGAGTGAGGGCGATCCGGTGATTGAATTGCCGGCCTGGCGCGGGCCGAGCGAGGACCACAACAACAGTCCCAGAGCGACGGCAAAACAGAGGCTCGCAACGACGAGTAATCGACCTCGACGACGTCGACCGCTTTTTGGCGTATCAGGCGGCCGACGCGACAACACCGCCAGCTTTTCTTGGGCGTCGCTGATGGCGGCGTGTTCCCGATTCGAGATGATCGCGAAGGACGCCGCGGAGAGTTCGCCGGCGTCCACTTCGCGTTGCGCGTCGGCGAGCGAGGCTTCGCGCAACTCAATCTCGTCACGTAACAACGACTCGTCGCGGTTCATCGTCGCCGCCTCGCGAGACGCAGCCCAATGACGACGCCAAGTATCAAGACGCCCACCGGCACCGCCCAGAGCAGCGTCCCGAGCCCCGAGGTCGGCGGACTCAGCAGGATCGACGTGCCGTAGGTGGCTTCAAGCGACGTGAGAATCGTGTTGTCCGAATCTCCACGGTGGACGTCGCGGGTTATCTCGTGGCGCACGGCAATCGCTGACGTGGCGTCACTGACCGCGACCGAGATGTCCTCGCACGCCGGACAGCGCACCAGGGTCTCTAAGTGGTTGATGCGCGACTGACTCGTCGGCGCGCTGGGCGCGGTCGCGACGATGACAACGACCACCACGACGAGCGCCGCGATCCAGAGCCAGAAGGAGCGGATGATTTTCATCCCCGTACCCGGTTGACAACTTGGGTGAGCTGCTTGGTTGACAACGAGCCGACGAGGCTTAAGACCACCCGGCCCTTCTTATTGATCACGAAGGTCGTGGGCGGTGCGGTCACGCCGTAACTGTTGGCGATCTGACCGCCCGGATCGATAATCGAAGGGTAGAGCGATCCGTAGTACTTCTCGAAACCTGTCGCCGCCGCCACCGTGTCGTCAAAGACCACGCCGATCACCTTCACCCCGTCATGACGTTCCTGCCACGCAAAGGTCGACAGATTGGGCGCCTCTTCCACGCACGGGCCGCACCACGAGGCCCAAAAGTTGACCACAACGATGTCACCGCGATCACTCTTGAGACGAAGGTGCCCACCGCTCAGCTCCTGGCCCGAGAAAGACGGCGCGAGCTTGCCCTGCAGCGGTGTCTGGATGGCGGACGCGGGGCCGGCAGGTTGACGGGTACCCAGAAAGATCGAAAAGGCGATCACGATCACGAGCGCGACCAGCGAGGAGATCATCACGGTGCGCTTCACGCAAGTTCCTCATTGTGGCGTCGGCGCATGAATGACAAGGCACTGCCCAGTCCGACGATGAGTCCGCCGATCCACAGCCACGCGAGCAGGGGCTCAACGGTCACGCCCAAGACCACGGAGCCGGCTGGCAACTTGTCCTGCACCTGGGCGCCCGAACGGGACCCATTCTCACCGATTGCGTCAAACGTGACGTAGACGTCGCGCCAGAGGTTCGAGTCAATGGCCGGCGTGCCCACGGTGGTGCCGCCGCGTCCGTTGAAGATCGTGATCGCCGGTCGCAGTTGGTCCCGGCCCACGCTCACGAGCAGTTGGGTCGAGGTATCCAGCGGATCCTTTAACTGATGGAATCCGGCGAACGAGACGTACTGACCGTTCACCACGGTGCTCTGTCCCTGAGCGAGCGACACCTCGGCCCGGGTCGTGTACGAGGTCGAGGTCACGATGCCCAGAGCCAAGATCACGATGCCCAGATGCACGACCATGCCACCAGTACTCGGCGCACGTAGGGCCGAGAACAACTTGCCCCGACGCTGGGCCGCCACAACAACGCCCTTTAAGGTTCGCAACGCCGCGCCCGCGGCGCCCGCCGCCAAGAAGTACGCCAGCAAGACCGTCGGACGCCGCACGCCCGACGCCGCCAATATCACGACAAGCGCAATCGCCGACCACGCACTCACGCGAAGTCGAGTCCAGAGCACCTTGGCGTCGACGGTGCGCCAACTGACGAGTGGCGCGACCGCCATCAGCGCCAGCAGGATCACGCTGAGCGGCGCGGCAATAGAGGCGAAGTAGGGAGTGCCAACGGTGACTTGGGCTCCGTTCACTGCCTGATAGAGCAGCGGGAACACGGTGCCCAACAACACCACGATGGCGAAGCCCACGAAGAGAACGTTGTTAGCCACAAAGAGTCCCTCGCGAGAGAGCGGGTGGTCAACACCCACGGCCGATCGCAGTCGATCGCCCCGCCAGGCCAGCAGCACCACGCCGAGCACGACAGTGACAAAAAAGAAGCCGATGAGCAGAGGGCCCAATGTGCTCGAAGAAAACGCGTGCACACTCTGCAGCACACCCGAACGGGTGAAGAAGGTGCCCAGCACGGTCAGTGAGAACGTCGCAATCGCGAGCGAGAGGTTCCAGACTCGGAACAGTCCGCGTCGGTCCTGGACGATCACCGAGTGAATGTAGGCAGTCGCCGTCAGCCACGGCAGCAGCGCCGCGTTCTCGACCGGGTCCCAACCCCAGAACCCTCCCCAGCCGAGCACTTGATAGCTCCACCACGCGCCCAGCACGATACCCAGCGACAACGCGCCCCAGGCCAGTACCGTCCAGCGGCGCTGCTCGAGTGGCCAGCGGTCCTGAACTCGTCCGGTGATGAGCATGGCAATGGCGAAGGCGAAGGGAACGGTGAAGCCCACGAAACCGGCGTAGAGCAGCGGCGGGTGCACCGCGACGAGCGGGTTGTTTTGTAACAGCGCATTCGGTCCCGCGCCTTGGAGCACGCGCTCAGGATTGTGCACGAAGGGGCTGGCGGGGGCGACCAACAGGTAGGTGAAGAACGCGCCGACGCCGAAGAGCACGACGGTGGCCCAGCCCACCACGGCGTCCGCGGCCTCTCGACGGTAATAGAAGATGACGCTGACGGTCACGAGCGTGAGCAGGAGCGACCACAGCAGCAGTGAGCCTTCGAGCGCCGACCACATGCCAGTGATCGAGTACAACAGCGGCGTGAACGTGGCGTTGTTCTCGGCCACGTAGGCGAGCGAGAAATTGTGCGTGATGAGGGCAACTTCCATCGCGCCGACCGCGCCCAAAATGCCGAGAAGTGCGCCCAGCGCCCACCAAAGCGCGCGGCCCGCGCGGCCCGCGCGGAGTGCCCGGACCTGGTCAACGACCCCACCGAGCAGACAGGCAAACGCCACGTAAAGAGAGATGCGCCCCAGCCAGATGAGGATCATCGAGTGGTTCCGTTGGGCGCCTTCACCCGTTTGGGGTGTTTGGCAATGTAGGAGGCCGTGTGCTTGACCAGTATCTGGGTGCCGTCAAAGTCCAGTGACGTCTTGGTCGTGAAGTGGCCCACTACAACGACGGGAATGTCGGCCTGGAAGAGTTCCGGGGGCGAGCCGTGCGCGTCGACGAAGACGTGGTTGCGACCAGAACCCTCAAGCACAAACGATGCGCCGCTCGAGGTGCGCTCAATGGTGCCGGGCTTCACCACGCCCTCAAGTCGCATCACCTGGGTCCCGAAGGACGCGCGCTTGGCGAGCACCTGGTTGACCGTTTCGAAGTAGTTGAGCGAATGCAGCAGTCCCTGGCCGAGCAGAGCCACGATCGCGAGCGCCAAGACACAGAGCACGCCAATGGAGCGCCAACGGCTTCTGGCCGACGTCTTGGGTGGCGCTACCGGGGTGAGATCAAGTGGTAGCTCAGCGCTTGACACGTCGTCCCCGCCACCAGATCGATAGCGCGTAGAGCGCCAATCCCCCAAAGGCGAACCCGTACCCCGCGTAGACGTAGCTCACTGCAGTGCTCCCTCGCGCCGACGCGCCTCGAGCGCCTCGTCGAGCGTGACGCTCGACGCCGTTTCGCGCCTCACTTCAAGGCGGTAGCGCGCGCGCAATATCCAGAAGAACAGCGTCGTGAAGCCGACGAAACTAACGAAGAGCGTCAGCTCCATCAATCCGTGAATCTTTATGCTGCGGTCGGGC
>JBEKQN010000170.1:0-4825 GCA_049519675.1 Acidimicrobiales bacterium
GGCAAACCTAAGAACGTACTCACGACCGAAGCGATCATTCGCTCGATGGCCATCGCCAGCGCGCTCGGCGCGACGTCGGCGTTCAGTTGGCTCAAGATTCCCGTCTTAGAAGAGATGGAACGGGTCGTGGAAGCGTCGACGCTGCCCATCGTGTTGCTCGGCGGCGAGCGCAGCGAGCAGCCCGACGAACTGTTTGCCAGGTGGGAACGGGCACTCAAGCTGCCGGGCGTTCGCGGGCTCGTGGTGGGACGCAATCTCTTGTACCCACCGGACAACGACGTCGCAGCGGCCGTGAAGACGGCACTCAGCTTGCTATGAGCTCACTGTGGTTTCACAAGGCACGTCCCGCGGACGAAGACGGCTACGTCGTCTCGATCAGTCCCGAAAGTGCCGAGTGGAACTATTCATCACTGCGCGTGGCGACGCTGACGCCCAAGCAGACACTTAACTTTTCGACGATGGACTCTGAATGGATCGTGCTGCCGCTCGCGGGCAGTTGCGAGGTCACGTGCGGCGACAAGACCTTCGCACTCGAGGGTCGCACCAGCGTCTTTGATCGCGTGACGGACTTTGCGTACGTACCGCGAGACGCGAACGTCACCATCGCGAGCGTTGACGGCGGGCGCTTTGCGCTCACGGGCGCGAAGGCGCGAAGAGAACTGCCCGCTCGCTACGGACGGGCCGAAGACGTGCCCGTCGAACTACGCGGCGCCGGCAGCGCGTCTCGACAGGCCAACAACTTCGCCTCACCCGAGGGCTTCGAGACAGACCGTCTCGTCGCGGTCGAGGTCCTCACGCCGGGCGGGAACTGGTCCTCCTACCCGCCGCACAAGCACGACGAAGACCGACCCGGTGAAGCGGTGCTCGAAGAGATCTACTACTTCGAAGTCAACGGTGGCGCGAGTGACGGTCAACCGGGGCCCGGTGGGTACCAACGCGTCTACGGCACCGAGGACGATCGACAGATCGACGTGCTGGCCGAGGTCGGCACGGGCGACACGGTGCTCATTCCTTACGGCTACCACGGACCCACTATGGCGGCACCGGGCTACGACCTGTACTTCCTCAACGTGCTGGCGGGTCCGGCCGCGACACGGTCTATGGCATTCTGTGATGACCCCGAACACGCGTGGATTCGCGACTCGTGGAAGGGCCAAACAGTGGATCCGAGGCTTCCCATGACTTCCCATCGAGCGCGCGCATGAACCTGACCGTCGCTCAGGCCCTGGTGCGCTTCCTCTCGGTGCAGGTAATCGAGCGCGACGGACACGAACGGAAATTCTTTGCCGGCTGCTTCGGCATCTTCGGACACGGCAACGTCGCGGGATTAGGTCAGGCGTTGCTCGAGAGTGGTGACGACTTCCCCTATTACCTCGCTCGCAACGAACAGGCCATGGTCCACACCGCGGTCGGCTTCTCACGCATGTCCAACCGCCTGCGCGCCTTTGCCTGCACGTCATCGATCGGACCGGGCGCGACCAACATGGTCACGGGTGCCGGCGTGGCGACGACCAACCGCATCCCCGTGCTGCTTTTACCGGGTGACGTGTTCGCGACGCGGCGGGCCAATCCCGTGCTCCAGGAACTCGAAGACCAGAGTTCGCTCGACGTGTCGGTCAATGACTGCCTGCGACCGGTGTCGCGCTACTTCGACCGGATCTGGCGACCCGAACAACTGCCCCAGGCGCTACTGCACGCCATGCGCGTGCTCACCGACCCGGCAGAGACCGGCGCGGTCACGTTGGCGCTTCCCGAAGACGTGCAGACCGAGGCGTTCGACTTCGACGACGAGCTCTTTCTCCCGCGCGTGTGGTCAATTCGACGCCCGGCTCCCGAACGGCGTCACGTCGTCGGTCTCGCCCAATTAGTTCGCGAGTCCACGCGTCCAATGATCGTCGCCGGCGGCGGCGTCATCTACAGCGAGGCCACTGCCGCGCTGACGGGTCTCTGCGAGGCAACGGGTATTCCCGTCGCCGAGACCCAGGCCGGTAAAGGTTCGCTGCGCTTCGACCACCCGGCGAGTCTCGGCGCCCTGGGTGCGACCGGAACGACCTCCGCCAATGAGGTCGCCGAGACGGCCGACCTCGTCATCGGCATCGGCACGCGCTGGAGCGACTTCACGACGGCGTCGTACTCGGTGTTCCACAACCCCGACGTCAAAGTCGTCAACATCAACGTCACGCCCTTTGACACGACGAAGCTCTCGGGCGCCGCGATCGTGGCCGACGCTCGCGAGGCGCTGGACGCACTCAACGTCGAACTTGCGGGATGGCGGGTGGCGTCCGAATACGAACGGACGTATCAAGCCGGAGCGAAGCACTGGAATGAGTTGGTCGAAGCCTCCTACCAGTTGGGTCACACGCCGCTGCCGGCCCAGAGCGAAGTGATCGGCGCCATCGAGGCGTCAAGCGAGGACCGCGATGTCCTCGTTGCCGCGGCGGGCAGTTCGCCCGGTGACCTGCACAAGCTGTGGCGCACGCGCGACCCCAAGGGGTATCACGTGGAGTACGCCTTCTCCTGCATGGGCTACGAGATCGCGGCCGGTCTGGGCGTGAAGATGGCCGCACCCGATCGCGAGGTCTACGTGTTCGTGGGCGACGGCTCGTACCTGATGCTCAATTCAGAACTGGCCACGGCGTTACAGGAGGGCATCAAGATCATCGTGGTGCTCGTGGTCAATCACGGCTTCCAATCAATCGGCGGACTCTCCGAGTCCGTGGGTGTCGAACGCTTCGGCACGAAGTATCGCTTCAGGAATTCTTCGGGCCAATTGGACGGCGACAAGCTGCCGTTGGACCTCGCCAAGAATGCCGAGAGCCTCGGGGCCACGGTGCTGCGAGCGACCACCATCGACGAGTTTCGCAGTGCGCTCGCCCAGGCGCGCGAGAACACCAACACGACCGTCGTGCACATCGAAACCGATCCCAGTGTCGGCGCGCCGGATTCAAAGTCATGGTGGGACGTGCCCGTGGCCGAGGTGTCGAATCGTGCCACCACGCAAGCGGCGCTCGTTACCTATCACGCCGACCAAAAAGTCCAGCGCGGCTATCTTCGACCCACGACGCTTCCGGACGGTGGAACTGATTCGCGTTCGTGAATTGCGCGTGAAGTGTTCGGTACTTCTTGACAACGTCTCACACGGTATTGCCCGCACCGTAAGTTAGACATATGGACGCGAGCAACCCGACACCGATTGTCACGCCCCAGAACGAGGTCGTCATTCAACCGTTGGCCTTCGCCAATATGACGACGATGTTCATCCTCATCGGTGCCATTGCCTCGCTGTACGGGCCACTGCTCATTCGCTTCAGCCACAAGTTCCAGATCTCGTTGCCGGCGGCGGGCGTGGTGATCAGCGTGCACTTCGTGGGCGCGCTCTTTGGCGTCCCCATCGGATGGCTCGGCGTGAAGCGTGTCGCGGGCAAGGTCGCCATCATCGCTTCACTGCTCGCGCTGGGTGTAGGTGTGGCCGGCGTCGCCACCGCGGACTCGTGGACGTTATTGCTGGTCTCGGTCTTTTTTGTCGGCTTTGGTTTCGGCGCGTTGGACTTCACGGTCAACACATTGCTCGCGAGGACCGCGATCAAGCGGCGCCCACACCGGCTCAGTCTCGCCAACGCGGGCTACGCGGTCGGTGCCGTGGTCGGACCGTTCCTCGTCATCGTGCTGCATCCGCACAACTACCCGATTCTGTTTGGCGCCATGGCGGTCATTGCGGTGCTGCTCACGTTCAACAATCGCGGCATCATCGCGCCGCCGGTTCGCGTCGAGCACCACGAGCACCGTGAGGTCATGGAACGAACGCAGCGCCGAGCGATCCTAGTGACGTTCATCGTCGCCTACATCCTCTACGTTGCCTGCGAGTCAAGCGCCTCGGGATGGATTGCCTCTCACTTAAACCGCGTGGGTTACTCCGCATCGCTCGGCAGCGTGATCACGGCCGGCTTCTGGTTGGGTCTGGCGGCGGGACGCGTCATCGGCGGACCCTTGCACAAACGCTTTTCCCACAAGCTGCTCGTGCTCGCCGGGTGCTCGCTCGCCATTGTGATCAGCGCCAGCGCGCTGTCGAACGGGCTGGCGCCGTACGCCTATCCGATATTGGGCGTGGTCCTCGCGTCCGTCTATCCAATGGGGTTGATCTGGTACACGCTGCTCTGTCCCGACGACGGCAACGGCCTCGCCCTCATCATTCTGTGCATGATGTCGGGCGGCATCTTTGGCCCCGCCGCCCAAAGCGTCATGGTGTCGCACTTCGGCATCCACGCGGTGCCGGTTGTCATCGCCTCATTCGCGATACTCACGCTCGGTGCGTTCAGTTGCGCACTGCGCTTCAGACCGCCGCTCGCACGACTCAGTGGCGCCGCCACTGCCAACTAGAACATTTCGCTGTCCACCCATGAGTTGAACGCAAGTGCCGCGATAACGCCTACGTAAACGTCGAGAAGTAGCGCGACAACTGTTCGACGACGAATCGATGGTCTTCGACTTGCGGCAACCCGGACACGGCGACCGATCCAATGCACCCACTCGAGACAACCGCCAGCGGAAAGGCACCGCCGTGCGCGGCGAACCTGTCCGGATCCAGACGGAAACGGGCGTTGAAGTCCTCGCCGTCGGCGCGGGCCTGGCAGCCCATGTAGTACGACGAATGACCGAACTGACGCACGACCGCGGACTTACGCTCCAGCCAGTCGTCGTTGTCGATCGATGAACCGGGCAACGCGGCGTGGAAGATGCGTTGGCCGTTGCGACGTATCAGTATGGCGATGGGAAAGTTCGCCTCCAGGGCCGCCTCGCGCATGGCGCTGCCGAGTTCCCACCCGTT
>JBEKQN010000171.1:0-4823 GCA_049519675.1 Acidimicrobiales bacterium
ATCGATGAGTGCGCTGAAGCTTGACCTAAAGGCATCTTCATTGGCCACGTAAGAGTCTGCGAAGTCTCTCACCAGGGGCCAGACGAGATCGCGGTCAACAACGTGGGCTGGACGGATGACAATGTCTTCGGACTTCACTGGACACAAAGGATATCCGTCTCATCGTGCTAGATCCTCATCTGCGTCAGACGCGCGCAGGTGTTCGGCAAGTCGGATGGCGAGCATGACAATTAAGAGGGTCGAGTTCGCCTGGCCCGAAGTGACGAAGGTGGAGCTGCTGACGACGGAAAGATTGTCCACGCCGTGAACCGCGAGATGGGCATCGACAACACCGTCGTCCGGGTTTGCTGCCATTCTCGTAGTTCCAATTTGGTGAAAACCGCCTCCCGAGCGAGACAGTATTGCCCCACCGAGATCGTCGTGGAGGTACTCGATGTGGCCGCACTTGGTTCGACGAAGGTATTCGTCCCAGCATTCGTGAGCGGCGATTACACCGTTCACATCTTCTTCACTGAAGCGGATGTCGATGCGGAGCTTTGGCATGCCCAGTTCGTCGCGTTCATCGGCCAACGTGACTCGGCTATCGCGGTGCGGTCGATGTTCGCCGTGATACTGCAGTGGGTACACATTTTCGCGACTGTAGACGAAGAAGCCTGGCGTCCGGCGCCGAGAGAGAAAGCGACCTATTCCAAAACTGAAGATGAAGCGCACGGTGGCGATGGGCTGTCGGAGGATGTTTTTTATGTGCGCTGATACCGGTCCCTGTTCCGCTTCGCCGTAGGGCGAGCCAGGAATTTTCTCACCCCTGAGTGAGCGGCGTTGGGCGTCGGTGGCCACATACTTTCCCAGGGGTGATGAGAGCATGAGATAGACGAACGAGAGGACTCCGCTTTTGTGCGAGGGGTCTGCCGGTTCGCGATTGGCGAGCCACGCGACAATGTTGGGTAGCTGTCGCGCGTGCTGGAACTCGCGAGAAAAGGAGAGTCGGCGACGTACGTACACGCCATCGATGTCGCGCTCAAAGCCGAACAGGGTTTGATGTGGAGGGGTCGTGAAATGCACGTTGGAGATGACGCCCTCAAGGTGACTCATATACCAACGGCCGAGATGGTCGGAGTGATTGCCCAGCGCCGTGCCGTCCGGTCCAGTAGAGGCGAGAAGCAGGCGGGTACTCTCTAGCCCACCAGCGGCCAGGACGTAGCGCCGTCCACGGATCTGCGTCGTGTTGCCCTCGAGCGTCCGACACTCAAGATGCGCTACGCGCGAAGTACCCGGCATACAGACGATCTCGATGCAGGTGAGACCGGTGACGAGACGGATGTTCTTGGCGTCGTGCAATTGGTCTTTGTACTCGCGCCCAAAGTTTGTGGGAAGCGACCAACGTTCCAGGGTTGTGTTGCGTACGTCTCCATCGATGAAGCCAGGTACGAGGGGTCGCGCCAGTTGGGGCGCCTGAGCAGTGTCGAATACCGGTCGTCCGACAGACATCCACGTGCACGCTCGTTCATAGAAGGGAAGCAAGTCTTCGTACGAGATGGGCCACTCGGCATCGTCGATGAATGTGCGCGAATCGAAATCGATCGGGTCATACGGCACGCAGCGTCCGCCCCAGATGGCCGACGTCCCTCCGACCTGGCGTCTCGTCGCTATTGACATCGGTGAGTGCAGGTCGTGGTCGTACTCTGCGGCGTCAGCGAGATGTTGGATCCGTTCTGAATAGGTCCGAAGTCCACTCTCGATCAAGAGCACCTCGCTGCCGGAGCGCGCCATCTCGAGTGCCACCACGATTCCGGCCGGTCCGGCACCGATGACGACAACATCTGCGGGCGATAGCGCCGATCCGAGTATGTCGTGTGCGTCAAGGATCATTGATCTTCCTTTGGCGTTGCGTCACTCTGTCCAAGTTGAGTAGCGACAAGTTGACGAAATGCGTCCAGCGCTGCGTCTGGCGAAGCCGTGACGCGACTGAAGAGAGCGGCGGCGCTACGAATACGCTCGGCCCGGGTCGTGCTGTAGAGCACGGTACCGCGTCCATTGGCGCGCACGGCATCTCGTAGTAGGAAGCCGACGACGGTATGTGGATCGGTGCAGTCGGCGCCGACGGCGTCGTTCCATTGTTGGGTCAGTTCTTTGTTCGAGGTGACGTGCGCAAGAATTTTTGGGAGTACGTCACCGAGGATGCCGAAGGTAATGAGATATTCGCACTGCGACGCCAGAGCGACGCACTCGTCTCGTCGGAAGATATCGTCCCGGATCTGGATGACGGGCGTCGGACCCGGTAACTGCTTGATAGCGGCCGAAGTTGGTTGTACCTCACCGGCGACACCCCACGAACGAATCTTGCCGGAGGCACGCGCTCTCTCGAGTAGTTCGTACATCTCTAAGGCATTGAACTGGGATGGTACGGGATCATGCAGCAGCAATAGGTCAATGTACTGCGTGCCCAGTTCACGCAGGCTGTCATCCAGGCTTCGCTGAGCTGCTTTCTGGTCGAACGTGCTCTTGTACAACAGGCTCCCAAATTTTCCGGACGTAGGGCTTTGCGCGCTCTGGCGAGCCTGTTGTTGCAACGATGGAATTCTTTGAAGGACTCTCCGTGCGGGACCCTGAACTCTCCCGAACGTCCTGGCTAACGGAGTGAGGCCGATACCGACTTTGGTAACGATGACAACATCGTCTCGACGAGTGCGAAGGACTCGACCGAGTTCGCCCTGGGCCAAGCCCAGGCCATAAATGGGGGCCACGTCGAAGTGACAAATCCCCGCTTCCAGTGCTGACTCGAGCAATCGCCGTCGAGCCAACTTGCTGGGCTCGTGAAAGATACCAGCGGTCCCGAAACCAAGGGCGGACGTCGCGAAGTCGTATTCACCGAGTTTGACTTCGCGATTCACTCTGTAATTCTCGCACGAAGTTCAGGATGGCGGTTCATAGACGAAATGACCGAGTCGAGTTCACTTCGAACGGGACCTGTGGGTGGCGAAATTCATGGGATTGATGGTGTGGCGCGCATCGTGGTCCTTCAACCCTCTCGCTTTTCGCGGCGGGACTTGAAGACACACTCCGACGAAATGGGGAAACGGTGGACTGATTTCCGTGTCAGCACTCGCTATCGGACACCCTCTTTCGCGTCTTGTGTGGCACGGATGCGCGTTCATTGCAGGAGTTGCGAGTAGATGCGAATGAAACTATATGGCCGGTGCTTCCGCGGAACCTCCGCTTTGCGAGGGTTCGGAATTGGAAGTCAATCTGTAACGTCGTATGGAAATGGGTAAGAAGAAGATTCCCTGCAGCGTCGATGAGACCAGGGACGCGATGCCGATAGACACAATTCCGATACGACCGAGCAGCCAGAATACGATGCCGAAGTAGATAACAGCGCTGATGAGGTCTCGCAGCGCCATCCACCACACGTGTCGGTCCAACCACGCGAAGGCGCTGTAGAAGATTGAAACTGCACTCAGCGGCAGTGACAGCAAGAGCATACGAAGAAGCGTGGTGCTGTGCTCTGCGTAGCCAGCGCCGAATAAGCGAAGGATCAGTGGCGCGAAGATGACACCTACTAGGACGCACGGTACAAGCACCGTGGTCATAGCCCCAATAGCCATGTTGGTGTGGTGGCGCATTCTGTGGGGCTCTGATGCCGCTTCAACCACGAACGATCGAAACACGCTCAAGAGGAAAATTGAGACGCTGGCCGCAATCAACGCGGGTAGATAGTAGTGGGCGTTCGCCACCGCCCCCAGTCGTTCAACCACTATCAGTGTCACGATTGAGGGAGTCAGCACGCTGAACAGCAGCGTGGCGTACTGCGCGCCGGCGAGCAGTACTAACTCCTTGGCTCGCGGAAGACTTTCCATTGGTGATTCGGTCGCCTCGTGTTCGGGAATGCGTTTGGTGAACAGATACCAGTTGACGACGATAAGCGTCAAGATGACCGGAGCCGACCACGCTAAGAAGATGCCTTGGTGAGGCGAGGTGGCAATCAGGAGCGGAAGGAGCGCGAGTTTGATGAGCGCAAAGATGATGTTCTCTACGGGCACCCACTTCGAGGCGCGAAGCCCGATGAGAGCCGAATCCTGCAGCGCGAAGATCGTCCAGAGCACGACCGCCAGGATGAAGAGCGAGCGCCACAAAAATGACGGCGGCAAGAAGCTGCGTGCCATGCCCGAAAACGCGTAAATCGACGTGGCGACGAACGCGAAGACCACGCACATCGCGTACGCACGCAGTATGAAGCCTCGCGTTTGCGTTCCCGCAACGGGCAGGAACCTTTCGAAGATGGTGCCGAAGCTCAGGTTAGCGAGGCTCGCCAAAAGGATCATCGCGGCGATCTCAGCCGACGTTCGCCCGACCGCCGCCGGTGTCGCCAAGTGAGCAGCAACGGCCCAGAACGCGACTCCGAGGCCCGCCGAACCGCCCGCCGAGATCATCAGTGCGACGGCGTTTTGTACTAAGCGACCGGTCCAAGGACGCCCGCTAGAACTACTGGATGGATTCGCTCCCGGCTGTCTACTCATAGGTCAGAATTCCTAATAGTAGTTAATCCAGCCTGCGGCCTCAGGAGTACGTGACTCTGCGGCAACTACGAACGGGTCGTGACATCAATGTTGTGGGGCGCAATTTAATCATTGTGACGTAGATACCTCCACGCGACCTGCGACGGTCACCGGATCAGAGCGACTACTTTGCCGGAGTCGACTCGCGCGTTGACAGAAGTAGTGGCGACGCTGTCTCCAGCGCCGATCACGACGACAGTTACACCGTGATCATTGAGCGATGCGAGTTGCTGCTCGAGATAGTTCCTCACGCGGCTTGCCCGCTGT
>JBEKQN010000172.1:0-4813 GCA_049519675.1 Acidimicrobiales bacterium
GCGTGTCCATGCCCTTGCGCGGCACGAGCCGCGAATACGAACAGATCAGCAACGCGTCCTCGGCGAGGCCTAGCGACCGGCGCACCGCTGATCGTCGCGAGCCGTCGAGAGGACGAAAGCGCGTCGTGTCGACTCCTGGCGGGATCTGCAACACCGGCGGCATGCGCTCGGCAACGATGCGCCGAGCCTCCGCTTCCGGGTAGCCACCAGCGCTGATGACCACACTGGCGTGGCGCAGGACGTAGCGCAAGGTCGATGAAATGAATGGCAATCGTCCGGGAACGGTCACTTCGGCACCGTGGATAATCACACCGTACGGCCGCGAGAGTCGAGGGCCCAGAAGACCGAGGGGCCAGGCGGGGTCTAGCAACACCAAATCCGGCTGGTGTCGTGTGATCGCTACTTCAATCTCTCGCAACGCCCGTCGCGTCGGAAGGAAGAGCGTTCTTTCGCTCACTCGTTCAATGACAATGTCACTCGTCTTATCGAACTCGGCGGCGTCGGGATGTGATGAGGCCGTCAATACAACGCCACGACCGGGCTCTAATCGGCGCCACAGCTCATTGAGGTAGACCTGAATTCCGCCCGTCTTGGGGGCAAAATCATTGGTCACCAGTAAGTGGCGTGCCATCAACACAAACTAGTCAACGGTCTTCATTCGTTGGAACCTACAACTCCTCATTGGTCCGGTGCTGAAACTTCAGTCGAGGCATCATTCCCTGTGCGGTGAAGAGTTGCACGACCTCGGCATCGCGCGACGTCATCACGAGTTCGTCGGGAGTCTCTCCCAGCACAAAACTGACCAGACAGTCGGCGCAGTCGGGCGTTCCCCTCCGAACACAATCGTTACAGCTAATCGATAATTCAATGTCACTTGTCATCTCGCACCTTTCACGTCTTCCTACTGTTGTAGGGACGTGTGACATCAACGAGACAATAGAAACGACCCGATCTCACTAGCCACTTGGGCCGGTCCAAAGACCACCCCTTCGGTAACTACCAAGCGTTGCTCAGGATCGATGAGCACGTAGAAGGGTGGCCAGCGAATGTCCAAATCGCTAAGTAATTGAGGCGCGACAATGACTTGTTGCAGCGAACCAGTCCATTCGCCGTTGTTATCGCCCGTAGCGCTGAGTATCAAGACTGGAACGTCAGGTAGCTCGTTCAGATCAGAAAAGATGAAATCACGACAACCATCGCAGGACTGCTTTATCGCCACGACGAGGGTGAGACCCACCAACGTCTTCGATATTGGATCACCGTCGAGTGATGTTCCTTTGATGGTGTCAGGCGCCGGACGAACGCGAGGCGCGTCAAACGAAGTCACTCGAAATCGTGTACGGCCTCGACGCCACGATCGTGACCACACCAACGGCACGTCACTGATTCGACCGACTTGGCGATTACTTCAGGCTCTTCAATCGTCAACTCCCCGCCCACCGTGTAGTGATGAAATGAACGAATGGAGGTCGTCTCAACCACGTCGAAGCGAGTCAGATTGCCGCAGGCAGTGCAGCGATAACGGGTAGTCACGCTCTTAACGGTACCGTTTCATCGCTCGAATCATTCACGCTCGTGGCGACCGCGGCGCGGTTGCGGATTGACGAAGTAGTCGTGAGGATCAGGGTGTTCGAACTCGAAGACCGTGTCGAACGGAACGCCGTCGCTGTGGTAATTAGCCCGTTGCAGGTCAATCACCCGACAGAGTGCCGAGGGGTGACGCACCTGACCGATGTCCATCGTGCCTCCGGCTGTCTCTAAGAGCACGCTGCCACGCTGCATGATTCTCTCGGTGACGCGCTGCTCCACACGCGACGAGAACACGTCACGCAACTCCACGGAACTGCGAAAGTGACGCGTCACGCCGCCCTCCACGATTATGCGTTCGCTCGTCACGCGCACCTTGTACGAGCGCCAACGCCACATTCTCGTGAGAAACACCAGTGCGCATGGCCCCGCGAAAACGAGGTAGAGCAACCACTCGTGTTGATGGATGAAACGCACATGACTCGCACCAAATTGCACCAGCACGATCGCCGTCACGACACTGAGAAAGGGGCGAAAGAGACCTTCGGCAACGGGGGTTATGGAGACGAGTGACTCCTCGCCATCACGCCAATCCATTCGTCGACTCATGTCATTCAGCGTACGGACTCGGGACGTCAAATGTGCGAATATGGGCCGGGCTGGACCTTATTTTCTCTCCAAAATTGTGGACCAGCTACCAACGCACAGGGATTGAGCGCCAAAGATCCGTGTTGGCGATGTTGACGATTCAGACGTTTCGCATCTGGCTGGCCGCCATATCAAAGTACGAATTCAACTCGACAAACTGCTCGTCGGTCAGTTCGCTTCGCACGCCGGCGAGCGCAGTTCCCATCGCTGCAATCCACGCGTCACGGGCCTGTTTTGTAATGCGAAAGGGCGCATGACGCATTCGCAGACGCGGGTGTCCGCGTTCTCGCATGTAGTGGTCGGGTCCACCCCAATACTGAACAAGAAAGAGTGTCAAATGCCGCTTCGACTCGGTGAGATCGGTCGGATACATTGCGCGTAGCAATTCGTCATCCTCCACTGCGTCATAGAAACCAGCGACGAGTCGCTCAAAGAAAGCTTGACCACCGACCTGTTCATAGAGTGACGTTTCCACGCGCCTACGTTACGGGAGTTGGCCGCCAAAACGACCGCGCAACACTCGAAATCTCGCCAGATCAGTGCTCTAGACTTGACCGAGTCTCACCTGAGACACGCGGGTGTAGCTCAATGGTAGAGCTCCAGCCTTCCAAGCTGGCCATGCGGGTTCGATCCCCGTCACCCGCTCCGCGGAAATTTTTCCAATCATCAATGATTGCAAGGGCTTTGAAGTGACCAGTAGTGACCACTGCTGTCCAATACTGTCCCGTGTTACACGCCAAGAAGCGCCCATAAGCGCCCACCTCTGTTTGCGAAGCGCCCACGAAGCGCCCAAAAAGTGACCATTCGAAGTTCCTAAATGCACGTGATCGAGTTTGAAAATGAAAGTTGGCGCGCGACGTTGGCGCTGCTCCATGTCGCACACATAGGGAGTCTCGAGACTCACCCACAAAGCACCCTCAAGGAGCTCTGAACCTAGTTTGAAGCTCGACGTTCCTTGTGTAGCGGAATTACATCTGAAGGTCGAACGAGTACCTCCAAGGCGTCTGCGAGGACTCGGTCTCTGTCCTGCGTGGCGTGCTGATATCGAAGGGCCGCAGCAGCTGAGGAGTGCCCGGCCCGGTGCATCAGTTCGGCCGTGGTGGCACCTGTAGCGGCAGCGAGAGTCAGCCCGGTGTGCCGCAGATCATGTAGGTGAAGGTCAGTTCGCCCGACTGACGCACGCGCGCGCACCCACGTCGCTTGCAATACATTTCTCATGAGAGGCACGCCCGTCTTGCCTGTGAAGACCAAGGAATCGAGACTTTCGCCCGTAAATTGATCAAGGTGCTCGACGATTTTTGCCATCAGAAATGGCGGCACGGCAAGTTTGCGATGGCCGGCAGCAGTCTTTGGCTGCTTAACGAGCGAGCGACCTTCCATGGTGAAGGTTCGGCTCTGCTCCACATGGATTTTCAAGTGCAAGACATCAACATCCTTGCGGCGAAGTCCAAGGATTTCACCTCTGCGAAGTTGGCACCACGTCGCGAGCGGCACGATCAGGCGAAGGTGTTCAGGCATTGCGAGGGTGAGCGACTCTATCTCCGCCAGAGTGGCGATGGGTCTCTCTAAGGGACGCTCAATGCCAGCTCCATCAACTTTGCAGGGCGAAGAAAGGATGAGTCCATCCGTGGCCGCCGTGCGCAGAATCGATGACAACAACCGGTAGGCCTTTGCCGCAGTCGAAGGATGTCTCGCAGAGAGTTCGGCATGCCATCCTCTGATCCCTGAAGGGACCAATGCAACAAGATGCAAGTCGCCTAATGCTGGATTGATGTGTTGACGAAGCAGGTAGCCATACAACTCGGTTGTCCGCACGGCGAGGTCCGGGCGCCGCTCAATCCACTGGTTGGCGTAGTCCCTCAGAGTGACCCTCCCCGCTCGAGGGTCGATCCACGCTCCTCGGCGAAGATCGGACTCGATAGAAGAGAGATATGCCAAAGCGTCAGCCTTAGCGCTAAACGTACCCTCGGAATACAGACATCCTTCGTGCCGGTACGTTGCTTGCCACTTTCCAGACGAACGTCTGCGCACCGATCCAAAGTGACGACGACTCGTCATAAGTTAAATCGTCGAGAGTTCACCTTACGCAACCGTCGGCAGTTTTGGAGTTTCGCAGAATGGAATCTCAAAACCTGAGTGAAGTTGACATTGCAATGTAGTCATCGCTAGGTGTCGCATCGTTTTTAATCCTAGAAACTCTTGGTTCTCACCACGAAGCGTCAGTTCATGGCGCTACTTATCGTCGAGCAACAAATTCGCTTGCTACAAAGTTGACCAATACGAAATGGCAGCGCGCGAAGAGATCAGGCCGTAACCACGAAAGTCACTTCGAATCTCCACAGTTTGTGGCGTTCGTGATGATCAACTAGTGCGCCCGAATGGCCGGCTTGGCGCTTCGCGCACGCCGTCCCCGGGCACTGGGCCTCGTTAGAACACGATTTAATAGGACAAGACGGGGATGAAATGTTCTTTACGTGAATTAAAGATGGTGGAGGTAGTTTGACTCCGACCTGACGTACTTTACGTATGACGCGCTGACGTTGGCGCTGTCCGTGTTAAGAAGCGTCGATCGGGGTCAGACCACCGCTCGCGAGGGCTGACCGAACCGGGCGGACTGTGACTTGATAGGACCAAGCCG
>JBEKQN010000173.1:0-4759 GCA_049519675.1 Acidimicrobiales bacterium
TAGGAGGAACCACAGTGGCGAAACTGATCGCATTCGATGAAGAGGCCCGCCGGGCGCTAGAGCGCGGCATGAACAAATTGGCTGACGCCGTCCGTGTGACGCTCGGACCGAAGGGTCGCAACGTCGTCTTGGACAAGAAGTGGGGCGCTCCCACCATCACCAACGACGGTGTCTCCATCGCCAAGGACATCGACCTCGAGGACCCGTTTGAGCGCATCGGCGCAGAACTGGTGAAGGAAGTCGCCAAGAAGACCGACGAAGTTGCCGGTGACGGCACCACCACCGCCACGGTGCTCGCGTGGGCCATGGTTCGCGAAGGTCTGAAGAATGTCGCCGCGGGTGCCAATCCGATGTCATTGAAGAAGGGCATCGAGACAGCGGTTGAGGCGGCGGTTGCCAGTTTGCACGACCTGGCCAAGCCGGCCGACACGAAGGAGCAGATTGCCCAGGTGGCATCCATCTCCGCGGCTGACGACGAGATCGGCGCCATGATCGCTGACGCCATCGACAAGGTCGGCAAGGACGGCGTCATCACGGTCGAAGAGAGTCAGTCCTTCGGCATGGAGATGGACCTCGTCGAGGGAATGCGATTCGACAAGGGATTCATCGCCCCGTACTTCGCCACCGACACCGAGCGAATGGAGGCGGTCCTTGAGAACGCCTACATCCTCCTGGTCTCGAACAAGATCACGTCGGTCCGCGACGTACTGCCGGTCCTGGAGAAGGTCATGCAGTCCGGCCGACCCCTGTTGATCATCGCCGAGGACGTCGAGGGCGAAGCGCTCGCGACACTCGTGGTGAACAAGATTCGTGGCACCTTCAAGTCCGTGGCCGTAAAGGCCCCGGGATTTGGCGAACGCCGCAAGGCCATGCTCCAGGACATCGCCATCCTCACGGGCGGCACGGTCATCTCCGAGGAGATCGGTCTCAAACTAGAGACCGCGGACGTCGAGATGCTCGGTAGTGCTCGCAAGGTCGTCGTGACCAAGGACGAGACCACCATCGTCGAAGGCTCCGGTTCCGAGGACGACATCAAGGGCCGCATCAACCAGATCAAGGCCGAGATCGAGAACACGGACTCTGACTACGACCGTGAGAAGCTCCAGGAGCGTCTCGCCAAGTTGTCGGGTGGCGTTGCCGTCATCAAGGTCGGCGCCGCGACCGAGGTTGAGCTCAAGGAGAAGAAGCACCGCATTGAAGACGCGGTGTCCACGACGAAGGCCGCCATTGAAGAGGGCGTCGTGCCCGGTGGCGGTGTCGCGTTGCTGCGCAGTCAGGTTCGAATCCTCGAGGCGGCTGACAAGCTCATCGGCGACGAGGCCACTGGCGCGCGCATGGTTGCCAAGGCCGTCGAAGCACCACTCAACCAGATCGCGGTCAACGCGGGTCTTGAGGGTGGCGTCATCGTCGACAAAGTCCGCAACCTCAAGAAGCCGACCGAAGGTCTGAACGCCGCAACCGGCGACTACGAGGACCTCATCAAAGCCGGTGTCATCGACGCCGCCAAGGTGACGCGCTCGGCGTTGCAGAACGCCGCGTCGATCGCTGCGCTGTTCCTCACGACGGAGTGCGTCATCGTTGACAAGCCCGAAGAGAAGGTCGCGGCGATGCCCGGCGGTGGGATGGACGACTACTAAACGCTGCAGTCGTAGTACGTGGAGGATCGTGGGGCAAAATGGCCCCACGATTCTTCGTTTTCAACGCCTTCGAACGGTCGTCGACGGTTCATTTCGTACGCAGCCCGGAGCAACAGTTCGGCCTCGTTGCGCCGAGTTCGACCACAGCGATGACGCCGTAACATTGGTCTGTGGCAGAACCCGAACCCGTCGTAGCATCACGTGGACTGAACGTCGTGCACCTCTTTTGTCACCCCGTCGGTGACGTGGACGCGGGCGCGGTTCGAAAGGCCGTTGACGAAGCTCGCGCCGTCGGCGTGCAGGTCGTCACCGCGGCCATTCTTGGATCCAAGGCCGACACTTGTTTTATGGTCCTCGGCGAGGACCTCTGGGAGTTGCGACGATTTCAGTCGAAGATTCAGGGCGCCGGTCTGCACGTCGCCGAGAGCTACGTCTCAGTCACCGAAGTGAGCGAATATGCCGCCGGTATGCCCGAGAAGATGCTGCACGACCGACTTTTTCCGGTGCTGCCGCCTGAGGGTAAGCGGGCCTTCTGTTTCTACCCAATGTCCAAGCGACGCGGTGAGACCAACAACTGGTACGCGCTCGACTACGACGACCGCGAACGACTGATGCGCCAGCACGGTGCGCTCGGCCGTGAGTTCAAGGGTCGCATCCTCCAGGTGGTGACCGGCTCGACCGGCCTTGATGACTGGGAGTGGGGTGTGACCCTCTTCGGCGTCCACGTTGACGACCTCAAGGAGTGCGTCTACACCATGCGCTACGACGAGGCCTCCACGCTGTACGCCGAATTCGGCCCCTTCTACACCGGACTGGTCGGATCGGTCGACGAGGTACTCGACGCCACGCTGCACTAGACGTCGTTGCTAGCGTCGAGTCCGTGGATCCCGTTCCTGAAAAGACACTCCTTCGCTGGGCAGAGTCCCTGTCGGGCGTGGCGCGCACCGGTCTTGGATTCACCGAGAGCCAGTACGAACGCGAGCGTTTCGAAGAGGTCTTGAAGATCGCGGGCGATATGAAGGCCGCCGCGGAAAGTGGTCTTGACGGTGTCCTCGACGCCGATGGCTACGTCGCAGAGTGGATGAAGGAAGTCGGCTCCGGCGTGGCCGGCTATCAGACGCCGAAGGTCGCAGTGGGTGCAGCGGTCACGAACGAAAAGGGCGAACTGCTCCTCATCCGGCGAGCGGACTCCGGGTACTGGCTCTATCCGACCGGCTGGTGTGACGTGGGCTACTCCGCGCCCGAGGTCGTGGTGAAGGAAGTCCTTGAAGAGACGGGCTATGAGGTTGAACCGGTGCGGCTCATCGGTGTGCTCGACGGCATGCGACTTGGCGCCTCGCGGATTCCGCTGTACTCGTTGCTCTTCTTCTGTCGCAAGTTTGGCGGAGAGATGAATATCCACCCGCTCGAGTGCTCGGATGCCGGGTGGTTCACGCGCGACAACCTTCCCACCCCAACGATCGGTGCAGAGCGTTGGGCCGGTCCGATTTTCGCGGCAATCGATGGCGAAACCCGTGACGTCTTCTACGACGATCTTCGTCGACCAGTGTGGAGAGGCGAACAGTGACCTTGAGCGTGGAGATTGTTGAGGAAGCGAACGACGAAGTGGTCGACGCATTGAATCAACTTCTCCCACAACTGTCGTCGACTGCCACCCTGTTGACGCTGGCTCAACTGCGCGACCTCGTCGACTCCGCTTCGACGACGCTGTTTGTCGCACGTAGCGAAGGGATACTCGTCGGCACGCTGACGCTCGCGGTGTTTCGTATCCCTACGGGACTACGGGGCTGGGTTGAAGACGTTGTGGTCGATGAAACGGCACGTGGAACCGGCGTCGGTGAAGTGCTCACCCTTGCAGCGATTGAAGAGGCGAAACGGCGAGGTGTCCGCTCGATTGACCTGACCACTCGACCGACTCGCGACGCCGCCAATCGGCTCTACTCGCGATTGGGTTTTGAACGTCGTGAAACGAATGTGTATCGGTACGTGATCGAGTAATTGTTCGGTTTGGGTGTCAGACTGACACCATGTCGCGCACCCCGTTGAGCGTCACGACCGTTGTGGATCGTGAAAGTGCGAGAAGTAATCAGCGAACTGGAGCAAGCCGGTTGGGTTCAGATTCGTCAAACGGGTAGTCATCGCCATTTCAAACACGCCACGCTCCCCGGCTCGGTTTGTGTAGCGGGGAATTTGGGTGATGATGTCCCTAAAGGAACCCTGGGTAACATTGTCAGACAGGCCGGACTCGAAAGGAGACCACGATGACCGAATTCACCATCGTGATTGAAGATGCCGGCACTAACTACGCGGCCTACGCCCCTGACGTTCCTGGCTGCATCGCCACGGGCGCGAGCGTTGCCGAAGTGACGTCTACCCTTCGAGAAGCCATTGCCGAGCACCTAGAGATTCTTCGTGAAATGGGCGAAGAGGTCCCCGTCCCTCATTCTCAGGCTGGAGTGATTCAGATTGCATCGTGAATGTGCCTTGACGGGATGACCGTTGGGCGACGTTCACGAACAATCATCTTCGATCTCTACGGAACGTTGCTGCCGGGTGGTTCGCGGCTGCGGCGAGACACCATTGCGTTTCAGATGGCCGATGTCTTAGAGGTCGATCGTAAAAAGTTCGCGGACGTCGTGCAAGATACATTCGACGAGCGAGTACGAGGGACGATGGGTGGTCTTTCAGAAACGATCTCGGAACTGGCGCAACGCGTTGGAGGGTCACCCACTTCCCGACAAGTTGCGCTGGCCGCAGATCAGCGTCTGGAGTTTTCCAGAGAATTATTGAGCGACAAGTACTCGGCAGCGTATTTGTCCCAATTGAAGGCGCGCGGATGCCGATTGGGAATTGTCACGGACTGTTCAGCGGAGACGCCATTGTCGTGGAACTCATCGTGGCTGAGTGACGTGATTGACGTTGTCACGTTCTCGTGTGAGATTGGCGTGCGAAAGCCGGCCCCAGAGATCTACTTGGCGGCCACGCGAAGTCTCAACGTGCGGCCGCAGGAGTGCGTGTTCATTGGCGATGGCGGGAGCAATGAGTTATATGGAGCTCAGGAACTGGGGATGGCAGCCACGATGCTTATTGATCCAAACTTGCTCGATACGGATCGTTTCGAT
>JBEKQN010000174.1:0-4750 GCA_049519675.1 Acidimicrobiales bacterium
GGCTTGCACCCCGCTTCTTCGGCGACAGTCGTGCGCTCATCGGCCGGAGTCGTCTCGATGAGCGACGGCCCGTACGCCGGAACCAAGGAGCAGATGGGGGGCTGCTGGATGATCGAAGCCGTCGATCTCGACGCCGCCCTGGCGTGGGCCGCCAAGGCCGCCGCTGCGTGCGGGGGCCCGGTTGAGGTACGGCCCAGCCAAGGGTGAGCGACTCAATCGACGAGGTCTACCGGCGCGAAGTGGGCCGCTGCACCGCCAGTTTGATTCGCATCTTCGGCGACATTGATCTCGCTGAAGATGCGGTGGCTGAGGCATTCGCGGTCGCAATCGAAAAGTGGCCCGAGACGGGGATACCACCCAACCCGGGCGGATGGATCACCACGACCGCGCGCAACCGCGCCATCGACCGACTCCGGCGCGAGTCAACCAGGAGTGAGCGCAGTCTTGCCGCCCACCGACTTCACACCGAGGACACGGAAACCGACGACGATCCTAAATCCCACGATCTGCGCAAACTCGACGGCTTCGTCGATGTCGTCGCCGACGATCAACTCCGACTCATGTTTCTGTGTGCCCACCCCGCCCTCGCTGTCGACGCCCAGGTCGCCCTCATACTCCGATTGCTCGGCGGCCTCGAGACCGACGAGATCGCCACAGCGTTCGTCGTACCCGACGTGACCTTGGCGCAACGAATCGTGCGGGCCAAACGCAAACTCCACGACAACCACGCCCCCTATTCCATCCCTGGTTCTGCGGAACTCCCTGAACGGCTCCAGTCGGTCCTTACCGCGATCTACCTCATCTACACCGAGGGACATACCGCCACTTCCGGACGAACCCTGACGAGAACCGACCTATCGGGCGAAGCCATCAGGCTCGCGCGAACCCTCGCCACACTGATGCCCGACGAAACCGAAGCCCTCGGGTTGCTCGCCTTGATGCTGCTCAGCGAGTCTCGCCGTCGTAGCCGCGTCGCTATCGACGGAAGCTTGATCCGTCTCGCCGACCAAGACCGCACGCAATGGGACCGCGCGCTGATCAGTGAGGGCCAGGAACTCGTGCGCACCTGCCTTCGCCGCAACCGGCCCGGTCCGTTCCAAATCCAGGCCGCAATATCGGCGGTCCACGCCGACGCGACCACTTCGCAGTCCACCGACTGGTCCCAGGTCATCATCCTCTACGACCACCTCTACGAAATGCGTCCCAACCCTGTCGTGGCCCTCAACCGGTCAGTGGCGGTCGCCGAACTGCACGGGCCCGCCGAGGGCCTCGCCGCTCTGGGCGAGATAGACCCATCGTCGCTCGATAACTATCAGCCCTACCATGCCGCACGCGCAGACTTTCTTGCACGCGTCGGCCGCCTCGACGAGGCAGCAGCGGCCTACGACCGGGCCATCGAACTCACCTCGAACACGGTCGAACGTGACTTCCTCACCCGACAGCGTGCCGCGAACTGAGCGTCAACGAAATTTTTGAAAATCCGGCGAATCGGTGTCGATTTTGCCTTCGTCATTCGTGGTTTATATGAGCGGCATTCAGCGTGCCGCCGAAACCGAAAGGAACTACTAAAGATGGGAACGATTCGAGTTCACGAGTTCATCAGCCTCGACGGCGTGATCGACGCGCCGACCTGGACCTTCGATTATGGCTTCGACCCGGCCATGGGCCAGGACATTGGCAACCTCATGTCGAGCTGCGACGCAATCCTGCTGGGGCGCACTACCTTCGAGATGTTTGAACCGGCCTGGTCGAACCGCACCGCGAGCGAGGACCCCGGTGCGCCTTTTATGAACGGGACCACCAAGTACGTCGTTTCATCGACCTTGAAGGCAACAACGTGGCAGAACTCCTCGCTCGCTGGCCCCTACAGTGCCGATGCAATTCGCCGAATCAAAGACGATGTTGACGGCGGTATCTACGTGAGCGGCAGTTCCACGCTCGTGCGAGCCCTCATCGCTGACGGGCTGCTCGACGAATTGCACCTTTTCGTCTACCCCCTCAGCCGAGGTGTCGGTCCGCGCCTCTTTCCCGACAACCCGCCAACCAAGTGGTCGCTCGCTCACAGCGCCGCATACGACAACGGGGTGCTCTACGTGGTGTACCGGGCCGCAACTTCATAGCGGCAACGTTGTGGGACGAATTCAGTTGGTGAAGACCATGATCCGTGGGCACGTGTTGCGGCAGTACGACCAGGTCTTGATCGGGTTCCCCGTTGGCACATGTACAACAACCGTGGACCATATTGGACCGCGTTCAAACCTTTTGAGGCTCTTCGCCACCAACGGGGATTGAAGCGAACGCCCGAACAGGGAACGTTCCGAAGTCTGCGATGCGCGGAGGTACTGCGGTGAATCGAGCTCCGACACGTGGCAGCTGATCCAGGCCGGTCAGGTGTTCGACGATCGGTATCCCAGCGGCGAGCAGAACACTGTGGGCCGGCCGGTGCCCGCCGCTCGACGTGTCATCGATGTTGACCGCGTCGATCCCGACCAGTCGTGCACCATGTTCCACCAGCCAATGAGCGCCGGCCTCGGTGAGATAGGGAGCATCGTAGGCGTACTCGGGAGTCCCCCAGTGCCGATCCCCCCCGGTGTGCAAGAGGACGGCACACTCAAGGACGTCGCTGGCGAAAAGCGCTCCGACGTCGACCGCCCGGGAGCGGCTGCCGGTGGTGCGGATGACCACGGTCGGCAGATCTACCAGCGTTGCTAACGCCAGTCCGGCGAGGTCGGCGCCGTCAGCGTACCGGTGAAAAGGACTGTCGAGGTAGGTACCGGTATTACCGAGCATGCTGATGCGGTCGATCGCGAACTCGGTTCCCGGCGCGTAGACCTTGCGTGAGTCCTCTCTCGTGAGGTGCGGAACTATCTCCGGACCCGGCAGACCTGGGTAGGTCATCATGCCCGCGACGATCACGTGGCTCAGGTCCACCCAGGTCCGCGTCGACGCTGCGGACGCGACTCGGCCCGTCGTATCGCTAGGCCCACCATAAGTGCCCTTGTGCGCTTCGGGGAACAACCGCAGCCGGTCTACGTCAACCCGGTCAACCATGAGCAGGTGGAGGGACTTGACGAAGAGCTCCGCGACCTCTTGCTCCGACGTGTCGGGACCCGGAACATCGACTCGGAATCCCTCGGTTTGAAGAGCGCCGCCGTTGCTAAAGGCAACGGTGGCATCGAACTCGGCGCGGAACTGTTGCGATGACATGACCGTCATTCTGACTGACTTGTTTGTGCATGTAAAGCGGGTGTAACTGAACATTGACTGCAGTGCGACTGCATGCACCTGAACCTAGAACGTCCGCTCACACCCCAAGCAGTCGACGATGCGGGTGGAGTAATGGCAGGGGGCCGTCGATTGAATCTGGCCCCATCGGGAATTTCCTAACACATCGCCGCACTCGAGCGCTGGACGAACGTCCAGAACCCGAGTGACAGCGTGTCAGTTTGGGGGAAGTGGTGAGACACACGTCCCGGAGCCACCGTTGCAGAGGAGGCGAAGCCGGGCCGGAAAGTGAGACGCAGGTTCCGGAGCCATAGTCAGACAGACGTCCCGAACTTTTTTAGTATTTCTGGCACCGATCGGTGGAGGTAACGCGACTATGTTCGAACCCCCTTGCATCCCTGGTCATCAGCTAGCAACCACGATGACGAGAATTGGTGCGAGAAAAGGGTAGAGCCGCCCTCTTGGTCACCTCTTCGAACCCCGACGAGCGGTCCGAGGTCCAAAGGGTCGTCGTGGCGCTCGGCGTTAAGCGAAGGGGGTTACGAGGGTCGTAGCATCCTGTATCACGCGTGATACACTTGCTCCATGACCGAAATAACTATCCGCGAACTACGAAACCATGGCGGCAAGGTCGTCGATCGTGTTGCCTTGGGTGAGCACCTAACGGTGACGCGAGACGGCAAGCCAGTCGCGCTGCTTCTGCCACTGGAGCCGCCTCCGTTGTCATCACTGGCACTGGCGGATCGGTGGGCATCGTTGCCGCCGATGGATCCTGAATCCCTTCGTCGTGACGTGGACTCAATTCTTGACCAGACTTTGTAATGGCGTTAGTTCCCATTGTTCGCGGCGTTCTTGACACCAGCACCATTGTCCTCCTTGAAAGGATTGCCGACGTCTCGACGCTCCCGGAAGAACCGATGATCACAGCCGTAACACTCGCCGAACTTTCCGTCGGTCCGCTCGTCGCGTCCGATCCACGGGAGCAGGCAATACGACAACTACGTCTCCAGCAGGCCGAGGCCGACTTCCAGCCACTCCCATTCGATGCGGCAGCAGCACGGTCCTTCGGTCGCGTCGCCGCATCCCTTCGTCGTGCACGACGAAAGTCGAGTGCGCGTGCGTTTGATGCGATGATTGCGGCGACGGCAATTGCCAACGATCTACCACTGTTTACTTGCAACCCGTCAGACTTCGAGAACATTGATGATCTTGACCTCAGATCAATCCCACATCCCGATAGCGCTGGGAAGTGAAGTAGCCCTGTTCGACGGCATTCCCCTCATCACGGACGTTGTAAATTGGTCAACAATTCGTGGCCCTATCCACTGCTGACTCAAACAAATGGTTGCTTTTAAAAGAAGGCCATCTGGAGAAGAAAGCCCCGGAAGTTATCACCTCCTCTGATTATCGACTAAATGGTTCAATCCGTCAACGACAGAGGCGGCTCACTGAGGCTCAGGCAGTCGAAATGGCGGCTAAATGCCAGGCGGGAGCCACGGTGTACGAGTTAGCTGCTGAATTCGAC
>JBEKQN010000175.1:0-4715 GCA_049519675.1 Acidimicrobiales bacterium
TAAGTGGGACAAGCTACTCAACGGGACAGCCCACAGGAACCACAATTTACCTTTATGTGACCGCACAGCCGAGTGCCGGTTTCGTGTCAAATGTGTCTGCCACTGTCAACGGAAAGACCAATTAATGAAGTCGAGGTTGCGGTACAGCGAATTAAAGACACAGCGGCTTTCACCGCGAGTTGGCCGACGATGCGCCGACTCTGCAGTTATCGGAGAAAAGTCCTCAGGCGCTAGGCACCGTGTACACGGCGATTCGGGCGCGGTGATGATTTTGGCTCTCGTGTACTTCATCTCCATGAGCTTGATTATCGCGGCGTTGGCCCGTGAAGCGACCAATGACCTAAGTAACACGTCGAAGTTTACGTACGCTTTTGCGTTGCAGAACGCAGCGGGTAGCGCGGCCCAGGTGGCGATTAACTATGATCGCTACGCGTCGTTACCTCTGGCTATCGGAAGCAACGCAGCAATTTCCTGCTTGGGGCCGAGCGCGACACCATCAACGCTCACTTTTGACAACGGTCCGACCTCAGACCCCACGCAATTTGTGAACACCATCTCTGTATGGTGCTCGACCGTGTGGAATCCCACGAGTGCCAATACTCGCGTCGTGACCTTCTACGCGTGTTCCTCCGCTAATGGAGGCTCCGGCGCCACGTGCCAAACGAACGCAATACTGAAAGCAGTCGTCACGTTCGACGACTACCCCTCATCTCTCGCGGCGCCGATTGACGCTCAGTGCAACGTGTGGTGTGGCACGGGCGAGTCCGTGAGCACCTGGGACTGGTTGTTGTAGCACAGATCTTCCAATTTCGTTCTCATGAAAACTGGTCTTCAAATGGTCGCGGTGGACACCGTTACTTAATGCATCAGCAGCTTTCACAATGTGGTGCGAAATAGGAGATTCGATCAACACTGATTTCATAATCGTTCACGTCATTCGTATTGGAACAATTCAATTCTGAAATCGGATCGGTAAAGATTTATTTGTTCCTGGGGTCAACGCTGAATGTTGCAAGAGACGGAATCCGCTCTCTCAATAAAGGTTGCTTCCTCACACTTATGAGCCCAGTGACACCCCCGAAGGGGTGATGGCGTGAGATCTCCTCTGATCAGGCATTTTATGTGCTGTCTCGAGCAGCCACTCTCGTTCACGCAACCTTTAATTTAAACGAAAAATCTATTTTTGGGCAAAATTTGTTATAGCAAAAACCCTTTGTTTAAAGCATTTCTTGATAATGGCTCGTGTATAGTACCCATAGTTACACAGATGTTGTTAAGGGGGGTTCCTCCGAGTGTCGGCAGACCCATTTTATGAAAGGCTGGAAAAAAATGCTTGGGACTTATCGCAGAATTAAACTCCAAAGGGCCGCTGGAGAAATAGAAGAGGGCTTCACATTGATCGAGCTCCTCATCGTCATCGTTGTACTCGGTATTCTCGCCGCAGTCGTTATCTTCGCCCTTGGTGGAATAACGGGTAAAAGTGCGGTTGCCGCGTGTCAGGCTGATGGAGCAACCGTTTCCACGGCCATGGCAGCGTTCACCGCTGAGAATCCTGCAACGGCGCCGACGACGGCGAACCTTACGGCTAGCGCATTGGGTGGACCGTACATTCAGTCCTGGCCTAACAACCTGCCGCACTACGCATTTACCATTACGGGTGGTGCACTGACCATTTCGACTGGGCCTGCGGGCGGCGTGACCGGTTCTGGTACTTTTGTTGCATACACCGGTCCCGCGACTTGCGCGTTAGTACAATAAGTTAGATTCAAAGCCAAGCACCGTTTAATGAACTGACGTGCCCGGCCTTCGTGCCGGGCACGTCAGTTTTTAACCCCTGATGAGACGGGAAGTGATGCAGTGAGCAACGACACCTTGTCAATGGACAACTGGTTGGAGATTCTGTGGGAGCAAGGTGGCAGCGACCTCTTGCTTTCGGGAGATTCACCACCGCGCATACGCGTTGACGGCAAGCTGCGTCCACTAGAGGGTGCAGCGCCCTTGACCGGTGAGCAGATAGACGCCATTGCGTTGCCTTTGCTCACGCCGGGTCAAAGAGAGATCTTTGAACAGGAATTGGACGTTGACTTTTCCTTCTCCTACCTTGACCGCGCCCGTATCCGTGGCAGCATCTTCACCCAGCGTGGTCAGACGGCGTTGGCGCTGCGCTTAATTCCGACCGTCGTTCCTAGTTTTGACGATCTCGGGCTGCCTTTTGCGGCCAACATGATCGCAGAACTGCCGCGTGGCTTTGTGCTGGTGACTGGACCGACCGGTTCGGGAAAGTCGACCACGCTGGCTTCGATTATTGACAAGATCAACTCGACGCGAGCGTGCCATATCCTCACCATCGAAGACCCCGTTGAGTATGTTCACTACCACAAGGTCTCGGCGGTCAGCCAGCGCGAAGTTGGCCTGGATAGCCCCTCGTTCGACCGGGCGCTGCGCTCGGCTCTTCGCGAAGACCCCGACGTCCTGCTAATCGGCGAGATGCGTGACATTGACTCGATTCAGATCGCCCTGACAATGGCCGAAACTGGCCACCTCGTCTTTGCGACGCTGCACACCAATGACGCCCCACAGGCGATCGACCGCATCATTGACGTATTCCCGGCGTGGCGTCAGGAACAGACTCGAGTGCAGTTGGCCTCCTCGCTGAGCGCGGTCATTGCCCAGCGGCTCATCCCCAAGATCGGCGGCGGCATGGTGGCCGCCTACGAAGTTCTTATTGCCACCAACCCGGTGCGAAACCTCATCCGCGAGGGCCGCTCCAACCAATTGACAAACGTCATGTTCACCAACACGCAAGAGGGCATGCAGACCCTGGAGAACAGCCTCGCCAGACTCATCGTTGATGGTGTGGTGAGTTATGAAGACGCGATGGCGAACACGGCGCACCCCAAGGAGTTGGTGCGGACATTGGAGCAGATGAGCCGGCCAGTCTTGGCCCAGTAACTCCATGTCTACTCGTCGAGGGCCTGAATTACCGTATAAGGTCGTCGCCGGAGTCACGCCCTGGGGATCGCGGTGGGTCGTGGCCAGTGCCAAAATGCACGCCGCCACCTTCGCACCCGAACAACCAAAGATTTACACGTCGTTCATTGACGTCCTGGACGAGCGGCCATCCTTCAGCATCATCGTCGTGAACGCACCGATTGGTTATATCGAAAAGTCAAACGAAGAGGTGAGGACGTGTGACCGTCAGGGCAGAGCCATTTTGGCCCGGCGCGGAGCGGGGCTGCACAACGCGCCGACCAGGTTAATGCTGGAGGGGGACGCGCCACTGTCCGAAGGCCGTATCGATGCGGTCACCGCGATGCTGCTACCGCGATACCGCGAGGTCGCCAAAGAGATGTCTCCCTACCGCCAACGGGTCGTCTACGAGGGTCGACCCGAGTTGAGCTTCTACCAACTGAATAACGAAATGCCGTTGCGCTACTCCAAGAAGATCGAGGCCGGTCGTGAGGAACGCAGAAAGATATTGGAGAAGAGAATCCCCGGCATTGACAAGATCATCAACAGCGACATCAAGGGGGTGCCGCAAAAGCACCTGTACGACGTTGCCGCGTTGTTGTTTACGGCCCGGCGCGTTTTCGGGCACGCGGCGATACGCCTACCGAGCGAAGCGGAGTGGGATAGCGAAGGACTTCGCATGGAGTTGGTGCTCTAGACGCTGCAGCAATAAAAGCTGACGTGAGGCACCGTCGCCACAGGTGTCGCCTGTATCTGAGGGGTGCGGCGCGTTACGTGGGTAGTTGAGGAGTCGGAGAAGGCGGTGTCTGGTCTCCTTCGATGAGATCGAAATGATGATTCCGCTCGTGTGCGTTACGAATTGCTGAGATCAGCGGGCTAATCGCCAGGGCTCCTCCGCCGAGTACCAAGACAATTTGATAAAGATAGGTGGGCAACAGATGGCGGTCCGGGTAGGCGGTCCAAGGAATCTTGATGAAGATCAATATCGCGATCGCGAGCCAGACCAGAAGTTCGACGTGGTACCGACGACGCACGACGTCGATAACCACGAACAACAATGCAACGATCATTATGTACATGGGTATTTCCAGGCGAGCGCTGAGTCCCCAGGGGCGCCCGTTCGACATAAATCCCCAGGGAATCGGGTTGAAGGCCAGCATAAAGATGGCGATCCACACAATTAAGTAGCGCCGGAAGCGATGACGCGTGACGTCAAGCACGATGAGCATGACCGCGAGCGGCATGAAATAATAGCCCCAAAGGTTCGATTCGAACGCCAGTCTGAGGGTCAGTACCGTGGCGATCAGCGAAATGAGCGGTACTGGTTCCAGTATGCGTGGACCAAGTCGGCGCGCCGCCCACCACGTCAGGCTCAAAGCGAGCAATATTGGCAGCAGTCGCGACACTATGAACACCGTGTCGCCGTGAGCGTGCGTCTCCCAAAACACGGTGCCCCCGATTGGCGAGATAATGAAACCGGACCCGATCACGACTGCTCTGAATGCTCGACCGGACGTGAGAATAATGAAAGGTAGGTCAATTGCTGCGGTGGCAAGTATGGATGACGCGAGGAATCTATTCCGCTGTTCCTTCGGTGCCACCACGACGAGCGGTGCCCAGACCAGCAGGGCAAACTGGTTGGTCGCGAGTGCCAATCCAAGCAGTATTCCGGCCCAGACCCATTTGTTTTTACTAACGCGGGCTAGACCAATGAGAATCAACCCCATCGCCAGAAGGTCTTGAGG
>JBEKQN010000176.1:0-4668 GCA_049519675.1 Acidimicrobiales bacterium
GCGGCTCATTCTCAATGACCACCGGCCGGCCGTCGAGTCGACGCGCCACCACGGCACACCGGCCGGCGAGCGGACGGCCGAGCAGCTGCTCTACGACAAGAAGGTCAGCGGGCGACGCGTCATGAAAAGTGCTCAACGCCAGAATTCTAGGGTGCGCTCGAATCGCGTGAGAAAGCTGTCGGAAGAACCGTGCTTCTTGGCGTGGTTCGTCGCGGCGCTCGCGGCGAGCGACGAGACCGACGACGGGGCAACGAGTGGTTGTAGTCCGGGATCGCCCGTCGACTGGGAGACCTTGCCGGAACCATCGCCGGGCAGCACCTGGATCAAGCTTTGACCCGGTGCGACCAACTGGTACTGCGAACGTGCCAGCAGCATCGCGGCCGCTTTGGACGACACCGACTTCGCCTGGAGCTTGAGTGCCTGGTCCTGCTGTTTGATCGCGGCAATCTGGGACGCGGTGGCGTTGATCTCACTCTGCTGGTGCCACAGGGCGCTCATCGGGAACCAAAACACGAGCGTCGCGAGGGCAGTCACCACGGCCAGGGGCAGCATCCAGTGATTGCGGTCACGGTTGATGTAGTTATGTGTAGCTGTCACTTACCGCCCCCGACAAAGACGTTGCGCCCAGAAAACGGGCCTGATCCCCGAGTTGTTGCTCAAGTCTCAGCAATTGATTGTACTTCGCCACGCGCTCAGAACGTGCCGGCGCGCCACTCTTTATTTGTCCGGCGTTCGTTGCGACCGCAAGGTCGGCAATCGTTACGTCCTCGGTTTCACCCGATCGGTGCGAAATTACGCTGCTGTACTGGTGTGCGTGCGCGAGTCCGATGGTATCGAGGGTCTCGGTCAGCGTGCCGATCTGATTCAGCTTTATGAGAATCGAGTTGGCGACGCCGCGGTCAATGCCTTTTTGCAAGAGCTCAGAATTTGTGACGAAGTTGTCATCACCCACGAGCTGAATCCTCTCACCCAGTCGCTTCGTCAACGTCTCCCAACCATCCCAATCCTCTTCGGCCATGCCGTCTTCGAGTGAGACAATCGGGTACCGGCTCACGAGGTCAGCCCAGTAGTCCACCATTTCGAGGCTCGTAAGCACCCGGCCCTCACCATCCAAGTGGTACGAACCGTCGCGGAAGAACTCACTTGACGCGGGGTCCAACGCAATCGCGACGTCACGTCCGGGCGTGCGTCCGGTGGCCTCTATCGCTTCAACGAGAATCTTCACCGCCGCCTCGTTGTTCTCGAGGTCGGGCGCGAAGCCGCCCTCGTCACCCACCGCGGTCGCGAGTCCGCGCGAATCCAGCACGCGCTTTAGAGAGTGGTACGTCTCCGAGCCCCACTGCAGCGCTTCGGAGAACGTGGCGGCGCCGATGGGCATCACCATGAACTCTTGGAAGTCAATGGAGTTCTTCGCGTGCACACCGCCATTCACGACGTTGAACATGGGCACGGGCAACACGTGCGCGTTTACTCCCCCGATGTAGTGATAGAGCGGCAACCCACACTCCATCGCGGCCGCCTTGGCCACGGCCAGGGACACCGCCAGGATCGCGTTGGCCCCGAGCCGGCTCTTGTTGGGCGTGGCGTCAAGGTCGATCATGGCGAAGTCGACCGCGCGCTGGTCGCCGGCCTCGTAGCCCTCTAGGGCGTCGTGGAGTTCTCCGTTGACGTTGTTAACGGCACCCGACACGCCCTTGCCGCCCCAGGCGTCGCCGCCGTCACGAATTTCGACGGCCTCGTGGCTCCCGGTCGAAGCGCCCGAAGGAGACGCGGCCCGGCCAAATGCCCCTGATTCCAGCTGCACTTCGACCTCCACGGTGGGATTGCCCCGTGAATCCAAGATTTGGCGGCCGACGATGATTTCAATTGCGCTCATGGCGTTTCTCCTAAAGATCCTTCCCAAGGTTACTTCGCGGACAATTAGTCCTTAGTTCTCGATTCGCCACTACGAATCTCATCGCGCAACATCTGCGCGCGCTCACGCAGTACGCCTTCGAGGTCAACACCCGACCACTGGGCGCAACCCACTATCGCGACCACGAGATCGCCCCACGCGTCATCGACGTCCGAGGTTGATTGCGCGTCGCTCGCGCCATCATTGCGAAAGCGAAGTGACTCGAGAGCCGCTAACGCGTAGGCCCTCGCCTGCTCGCCATTCACGTGCGTGACGTCGACGTGCGCCGCTTTACGCAGCAGCTTGGCGTAGAGCGTCAGTGCCGGCAGTTGCCAGGCAATGCCGTCGGTCACGCTGGTGCGTCCCTTTTCTTCGCGCTTGATCACTTCCCATCTCGAGGCCACGTCATCGGATCCGGTCACGGACACGTCGCCAAAGACATGGGGATGGCGGCCGATCAACTTTTCGCGCACCGCATCGGCGATCGAAGTGAAATCAAAGAGATCTTCTTCGTCACCGAGCTCCGCGTGGAAGATGATCTGAAACAACAGGTCGCCGAGCTCTTCTTGCACGTGCGCGGTTGCCGCTTCTCGTGACGCACCGTTGGCGTCGGTGCGCACAAAGTTCTCCAACGCGTCGAGTGCCTCGTACGCCTCTTCCAGCAAGTGGCGGGTGAGCGAGGCGTGATCCTGTTCTTGGTCCCACGGGCACTCTCGGCGAAGCCTTCTCATGAGGTCCAACAAGTCGTCCGTCGCCTCACCGCCAGTGCGCAGTTCATCGATCCACAACGACGTGAGGTGGTCGGCGTGAGCGAACGTGGCCAAGTCCTGAGCACGCAACGTCACGACAACTTCGTCGTCGAGTCCTACGTGATGCAGCACCGTCACCATTGTCGTGGTCGCGACTCGACTCGCGATCGTCGCCAGGACCTCGGGCGCGTAGGTCTGGAGCACCAAGAGTGGACCGGGACCCCGCAGCATTTCGTTCGACTGCAGTGCGTCGATCACTCGAAGGCCGCTCGACATGGGGTCGCGTCCCAACGTCGCGCAGGCGATGTCAATAATGGAGACCGCCGGTTCGAGGACGACGCGTACGTCACCGCGCGCGCGCAAAATCTCGACGGTTCGTTCGGCGACCACGGGCGAACCGGGCACGATGTAGAGCACCTCGCCCGTCGGCGACGTTGCGGCGAGCGACACCAGATCATCGACGATTGACGCATACAACTTGTCAAAAGAGTCGGCCCGCTCGTACCAGTCGTCGTAACTGACGATCTCTTCGAAGTGGGAAGCGGCGGGATGAACCCTCGTGCGTAGTCGCGCCGTCGACGCGTCGGCAATCAGGTCCAGCGTGCGCTGCGTGACGTGCTCGACGCCAGCGGGACCCAGCCCGACGATCCGAACTACGGGTTGGTCAGTGATAGGTAATGACGCTCGTCGTCAACGACTTGTTGCCCGTGACGTCAACTTTGGCCGGCAATGACGGCACCAGCACGGTGGGTCCGGTCGACTCGACCGCCCACTGCCCGAACGCCGGATCGACCTCAATGGCGGCCCGAGAGAGTATGTACTCCTCTTCGGTGTTCGCCTCGCTGGCGTTCTGATTTTGCACGTCGGCCAAGACGGCGCTTTCTGACTGCGCGAAGGGGGTCACGGTGCGCTGCGTGGGCGCGACGAACAGCGCCTCTTCGGTGCCGTTGTCGTTGATGTACTGGGGCGTCGTGTTAAACGTGTTGAGCGCTGTCGACAGCACGTCAGAACGAACGCTCGCGTAGGACGCATTCGACGGCGGGAAACAGCCAACGGCGCCGCCCTTCGTCTTTGACGTGTCGATGGAGAACTGCTTGGCCAGGTCGGCCACTGACTCGCCACCGGACTGGGCCGTGGCGAAGGCCGTCGTCTGCGACAGGGGCACCACCGCGATGCTCACACAGAGCGTGTCGTAGTCCGCGGTGTGACTCGTGTAAAACGCCTCCAATGACTTGGCCGTCAGCGGAATTGTGGAATTGAGTTTGCCCACGAGATAGAGCGATGCGGCTTGACTTTCAATCTCGGCGTTGCGCATCTCCGTGGGCATCGCGGCGAGCGCCGCCGACGCCGTGCCGGGACAGGCGCCGTCCTTGCTCGCAGCGGCCGACGCCGCTTGGGTCAGTTCACTCTCCAGCGACGTTTCGGCCCGGTTCAAGGTCGCGGCGGTCGCGACAAACTTCAATCGACTCTTCACGTACTGGGTAATGGAGAGGCCCTCGATGCGCAGCCTCGTCCACGCGGCGACGCCAGTTGCCGCCATGGTCTGGCTCCCTCCACCCGTGCCGAAGTCCACCGGGTCCAGTGCGGTCAGGTAACACTGCAGTATCGGCGATGTCGAAATGGTCGTGAGTTCAGAGCGAAAGGTGTTGGCCGAGACGCGCGCGCCGTTGACGCCGAGGCCCGAAGAGCCATTACTGAGGCCAAAAACCGTGGCGCCGACAAGCGCTACAACCAGGAGGGCAATGAGACGACGCACTTCATCCATGCTAACGAATGGCTACTACTGGGCCGTCACCGCCATCAGTTCATCCAGTAATTGAAGCAGGGCCTTGGGAGACGCCTCCTCCGGCGATACTTCGATGCGCAGTTCTTTTGTCGCTTCCACGTACGCGCGCGAACCGTGCATCCGGCGCAGTCGCATCTGCTGGCTCAGGGCGAGGTCCAACGGTCCGACCTTGACGACCGGATTCGAGCGCACGCCCACCTTGGCCGGCATCACCACCACCGAACTGACGCCCAGTTGAA
>JBEKQN010000177.1:0-4597 GCA_049519675.1 Acidimicrobiales bacterium
GGAGCTAGCGCCGCCGAACCAGAGGACCTCAAGCGCACCGATCAGGATGAGCGTGACGCCGTAACCGAAGGCGCGCCCGCGGGTGATCTGGCGGAGGTTATCGAGGGTGACGATCTCGGGTGAGACGATCTCGGAGGTGACGCTCACTTTGTCCAGCTTCCCGAGGTACCCGACGAACGGAAGCGCCCGTTGTCGGTGAGACGGAATATCTCGACGATCAGTGCGGGTGTCGCGACGCAGAAGACAACGACCGCCTGGATCACCTGGGCGAGGGAATACTGGATGTTGGTCGGCGTGAAGGCCTGCATGGCTTCACCACCGGCGTACATCGCGCCGAAGAAGATTGCCCCGAAGAAGACCCCCCATGGGCGGTTGCGACCAAGCAAGGCAACGGTAATCGCGTCGAAACCGTAGGAACCGCCGAAGTTCGGAGAGAGGAAGTGGTCGACGCCCGTCAGTTCGAGCATGCCCGCGAGGCCGCAGAATGCTCCGGCGAGACACAGGGTGATGATCGTCGTGCGCTTGGAGTTGATGCCGGCGGTGCGCGCAGCTTCGCCATTTTGGCCCACCATCAGCAATTCGAAGCCCGTCTTGGAGCGATTGAAGAACCACTGGACGACGAACACCATCGCGAGCGCGATGAGGAATCCGAGGTTGACCAGCAATCCAGAGCTCAAATGCGAAAAGAAATAGGGCAGTTGTCCGCTCGGCGTCACCGCCTTGGAGGCTCCGTCCTTCAGGCCCGGACGAGCAAAGAGATTGGTGATCAGCAGGTATCCCATTAAGAGCACCATGATGTAGTTGCACATCATGGTGACGATCACCTCGTGAGCGCCGGTGTAGGCCTTGAGGACGCCGGCGAGCGACGCGAGCAGGGCGCCGGCGAGTATGGCCCCGATCAACTCGAGGGAGACCTGGAGGATGGGCGTCAAATTGAGGCTGAAGCCGATGAGGCCGGCGATGAGGCCACCCGCAATGACCTGGCCCTGACCGCCGATGTCGAAGAGGTTGCTGCGAAAGCCGATGGCGAGGCCGAGGCCCGCGACGATGAGGGGAGTCGCGTACTGGAGTGTGAGCGACATCGGTCCCAAGGCGGTTGCCAGGTTGGCCTTGTCGGGGTGGTCAATGAGGACCCGAAGGGCGTGGAAGTTGATCAGTGCACCCTGGAAGATCTGCTCGTAGGCGAACCACACGGTGTTGAAGTTCTCCGCGATGGTGGCGCCCGGGTGGGAGAAGAACGTGCTCCAGGAGTGCACGAGTGTCGGAGTGGTCACGATGATCATGATCGCCCCGATTATCAGACCAACGAAGAGCGCGAGCAGCAGCACCAGCGCCATGTTCGCGCGCCGAACGCGTTGGGCAATCGCGAGCAGCTGGCTCGACCGCGAAGGTCTGGCAACGACGTCGGTGGTCATCGAAGGGATCCCGCACTTGCGGCCGGACGCGAACCGGCCATCAGGAGTCCGAGGTCCTCACGGCTCGTGGTCGGCGGCACGATGTCCTGGATCCTGCCGTCGTAGAGGACTGCCACGCGATCCCCGAGGGCGATGACCTCGTCAAGCTCGCTCGATATGATCACCACCGCGACCCCCTCGTCGCGGATCGCGACGATCTGGCGGTGCATGAACTCAATCGAACCCACGTCGAGTCCGCGGGTGGGCTGGGCGCAGATCAGGACCTTGAGCTCACGCGAGAGCTCGCGCGCCATGACGACCTTTTGTTGGTTGCCGCCCGACAGGGCGCTGAGCGGCTCGGCTTCGTCCTGGGCGCGAATGTCGTACTCGGCGATGCGGCGCGTGCCGTTCTCGACGATCGCCTTCAGCTTGCGGCCCCACCACGCCTTGTACTGAGAACTACCCAACTGGTCGAGGACAAGGTTGTCCGCGACGGACAATGAAAGCACGAGGCCGTGGCGCTGTCGGTCCTCGGGGACGTGGCCAACGCCCGCGTCGAGCACGTCGCGCACGGATTGGCCGACCAGATTCATCCCGTTCAGCATCATCGAGCCAGCCGTCACGCGCCGCAGTCCGGTGAGCGCCTCGACCAGCTCTGTCTGTCCGTTTCCCTGGACACCCGCGAACGCGAGGATCTCGCCGGCCCGGACCTCGAACGAGACGCCCTTCACGGCAGTTAGGCCCCGATCGTCTTGTACAAAGAGTTCCCTGACCTCGAGGACTACGTCGCCGGTGCGGGTGGGGGGCTTCTCGACGACGAGGCTGACGTCGCGGCCCACCATCATCGAGGCCAGTGAGGCTTCGTCGGCCTGCGCGGGTGTTGTCGTGCCCACGACCTCGCCAAGTCGCATCACGGTGATGACGTCGGCGATTTCTAGGACTTCCTTCAGCTTGTGAGTGATGAAGATAATTGACTTGCCCTGCGCCTTTAACGAGCGCATGACGATCATCAGCGCGTCGGTCTCCTGAGGGGTGAGCACGGCCGTCGGCTCGTCAAGGATGAGGATCTCGGCGTCGTGGCTGAGGGCCTTGAGGATCTCGACGCGCTGTTGGGTGCCGATGGGCAGGTTCTCGATCGTCGCGGAGGGGTCGATGTTGAAGTTGTACTCCTTGGCCAGGGCGATGATGCGTTCGGTCGCGCTGCGATGGTCGATGAACGGCCAGGGCTTGACGGGCTCGCTACCGAGGATGACGTTGTCGGCGACCGTGAAGACCGGGATCAGCATGAAGTGCTGATGCACCATACCGATTCCATGGGTGACGGCATCCTTGGGGTCGCGAATCGTCACGACCTCGTCGTTGATGAGGATCTGGCCGCTGTCGGGCGTGATCATCCCGTAGAGCACGTTCATCAGCGTGGTCTTGCCCGCGCCGTTCTCTCCCAGCAGGCCGTGTATCTGTCCCGGCTCAACGACGAGGTCGATATTCTTGTTGGCCACGAGCGAACCGAAGTGTTTGGTGACCGCTCGCAGTTCTAGCCTCATGAGTTTCAAACCTACCTGGGATGTGAAATGCAACGGGGGCCGAATCCGAAGATCCGGCCCCCGTTGGCACGTGTTAGCGGGTGCGAACTACTTGCCGCCGACCGGGATCTTGATGGTGCCGTTCTCAATCCCCGTGGTGAGCGTCGCGACGGCCTTGAGCGTGGCCGCGCTGTTGGCCTTGCCCATTGCGCCGTGATCCTCGATGAAGGCGGCGCCGCCGTTCTTCAGCGTGCCGATGTAGTCGCCACCGGCGAACTTGCCCGTGGCCTGGTCCAGGACAGCAGCTTTCACCGACGCCGTTACGCCCTTGGTCACCGAGTTGAGGAACAAGTTGCAGTCGGACGGGTCGTTGACGCAGCCGTCAGTGTCGACCCACTCGACGTTCGCCTTGAGCGTGTGTGAGCCGTTCCACGTCTTGACGGCGGACGTTGTGCCGAGACCGTCGGAGCCGGCGACCGGGAAGACGGTGGTCGCGCCCTGGGACAGGAAGGCGGTCGTGTCGGACGCCGAAGTGGTCTGGTCGGTGAAGGAACCGATGAAGGTACCCTTCTGGGTCTTCTCGTTCCATCCGAGCACCGCCACAGGGACTTTCGGCTTCATCTTCGTGTTGTAGTACTGGACACCGTCGTAGAAGCCGTCCATGTAGTAGGTCACTGAGCTGAACTGCTCACCACCGTACGTCGCGACCTTGGGGGCTGCGGCGTTGTGCGCGGCGGCGTACGCCGCCGCCTCGTAACCACCGAGGAACGCGTCCTGCTGGGTCTCGTAGGTCAGACCCAAGATATTCTTGGCCGTTCCCTTGTAGGGCGGCACCGCGACACCGTCTTTACCGGGGCTTGCATTGCCGTTGTCGACTTGCGCGAAGTGATCCTTCGGGTTCTGCTGTGCGGCGTTCCACGTGGCGTCAGACATCAGGAAGCCGACTGTGATGATGATGCTGCAGTGCTGGGAGATGAACGACGCGATCTCGGTCTGGTAGGTGGACTCTGTTCCGGTTGACGGCGTTGACTGCACTTCGGTCTTGATGAATGTCGGGGCGACCTTCTTCGCCTCGCCGAGGCCAAGGTAGGCCGAGGCGTTGAACGATCGGTCGTTGATGCCACCAGTGTCGGTGACCTCGCAGGCCAGCGTCTTCTTGTATGTCGCCGCGCCAGCCGAACTGATTGAAAGTCCCGTGAACAGCAGACAGGCGGTACTGACCGCGAGAGCGACGTGCCTCACGCGACCTCTTACGATTGAATTCATTGCACTCCCCTTTTGGATTTTGTGGACGGTTCTTGCGAAGCCGTTGACCCTGTTTGATGCCGTGGACGTCTGTCCGAGCGTGAGCATAACAAGGAACGTCGGGTCGTGTCAGTAGCGGAGCTCCTGCCTTCAGCGAAACCCGATGCCCATGCCGTGGCGGCGCCGAATCGTCGACTGAGAGGTCCCGTGTCCATCACGCGGTCGCCGATCTCAGCGGTTTCAATGTCGAGAGTGGCTCGTACGGTACGAAATGGGCCCCGTGCCGCACTGCTTCTGACTCCAATAAAGACCTAGGGGTAACTCACCGACGCCCTGGAGGTGCCAGTCGTGCACGCCAATCAGGCTGCTCGTGGAACGCGAGCGAGGGTGTCTTGGCCTCCCGATGGATTGTCGAGGGCAAGCTAAGAGGCACGA
>JBEKQN010000178.1:0-4567 GCA_049519675.1 Acidimicrobiales bacterium
AGATGAGTCCTCGCTGAGTGAGCTTCTCACGCATCTCGTACATGTCGAGGCCCAATTTTCCCGACGCAAGCTTCGCTCGCTTGTCCTGCTCATTGTCCTCGCGCGACTGGCTCGAGGCCCGGACCCACTGCGCGTCCTCGCGCTTGACGACCACGACTCCGTCGTCGTCGGCGACGATGACGTCGCCCGGTCGAATGTAGGCGCCGGCGCAGACGATCGGCGTCTGGACATTGCCGGGCGTCTCCTTGACGGTTCCTTGCGCGCTGATGGTCTTGGACCACACGGGAAACTTCATGGCCGTCAGCTCGGCAACGTCGCGAACGCCCGCGTCGATGATGAGACCGCGAACGCCGTGGGCAATGAGGCTGGTGGCGAGCAGTTCACCGAAGTACCCGTCGTCACAGGGGCTCGTGGGCGTCACGACCAAGATGTCACCCGGTTGGGCCTGCTCTACCGCAACGTGGATCGACCAATTGTCGCCCGGTGCGACTTCGCACGTGAGTGCGGTACCGGCGACGCGCACCGGACGATAGATGGGGCGCAGTCGTCGCGCGAGTAGACCGATTCGTCCCTGGGCCTCGTGGATCGTGGCAACGCCGAAGCGACCCAGTTCGTCAACGAGCTCAATGTCGGTGCGAACCACGTTGCGCACGACTACCGCCATGAATTCCTCCGAGAAGCTCTAGACGCCGCGATGATGTGCTCCAAGATGTAGGGGTGTTATAGCATTAATTAACTGAACAGTACACTATAAGTGTAACGGCGCTCGGGTTTTTGCCAGTAGATGCATCGACGGTCGCGTAATGAGAGGGAGTGCGGTGAGGGACATTCACACCCAGGTGGTGATCGTCGGCGCCGGTCCGGCAGGACTCCTCCTGGGCCAGTTGCTCAACCGCGACGGCATTGACAACGTCATCCTCGAACGTCGAAGTCGCGAGTACGTCGAAAAGCGCGTGCGCGCGGGCGTCATTGAATTTGGCATCGCCAACTTTCTCGACGAGGCCGGTGCGGGCACGCGCATGCGTCACGAGGGACTCGTGCATCATGGCGTCGAGATTCGCTTCGAGCGTTCGTCGCACCGAATTGACTTGAGTGAACTCGCGTCGGGCAAAACCATTACCGTCTACGGCCAGCAAGAGGTGGTGAAGGATCTGGTCACGCTGCGCCTTGCGGCGGGCGCCGAGTTGCTGTTCGACACGGAAGTGAAGTTCATTGGAGGACTCACCGACGACGAGGCCGTCGTTGACGCCGAGGGGCTCGACGGTGCGGTGCGGCTCACGTGTGACTACGTCGCCGGATGCGACGGTAGCTTCGGCGTGGCCAATCGGTCGCTGCCGTCGTCGGTGGTGCGTCGCTACGAACGGACGTATCCGTTTTCGTGGCTCGGCATCCTGGCCGAGGCTCCGCCGACGACCGATGAGCTCATCTACTGTCGACACGAACGCGGTTTCGCCCTGTACTCCATGCGTTCGCCGACGCTCAGTCGTCTCTACCTGGGCGTGCGACCCGAAGAGAAGCTAGACGAGTGGTCCGACGAGCGCATTTGGGATGAACTTGACGTGCGGCTCGCGACCGAAGAGATGCCCGAGATCAACCAGGGCCGCATCGTCGAGCGAGGCATCACCGCCATGCGCAGCGTGGTCATCGAGCCCATGCGCTTCGGCCGTCTGCTGCTCGCCGGCGACGCCGCCCATATCGTGCCGCCGACCGGGGCCAAGGGGATGAACCTGGCGCTAGCCGACGTTCGAGTGTTGTCACGGGCGCTGCGGGAAAAAATTCAACACGACGACGACGCGTTCCTTGACGCCTACTCCGCGACCTGCCTCGAACGGGTGTGGCGCGCCGAAGAGTTCTCGAACTACATGACCCAGATGCTGCACCCCACGCACCTCGACGACTTCGAGAACGGTGTGCAGTCGGCCCGACTGCGCCAAGCCGTCACGTCGCTCGAAGCGTCAACGGTGTTGGCGCGCAACTACGTGGACCTCAACAGCCTCTAGAAGGGGTAGATCGCCAGTTCGCTCTGGGCCGTGACCCACTGGGTCTCGGTGTAGGCGTCCAGGTTGGCGAGCCCGCCCATGCGCGATCCGTTGCCGGAGCTGCCGGTGCCACCGAAGGGGATGACCGCTTCGTCGGCGACCGTCTGGTCGTTGATGTGGATGGCGCCACTGGTGATGCGACTGGCGAGCTCGAGCGCGCGCAGGCCGTCACCGGAAAGTATCCCGAGCGAGAGTCCGTAGGGCGTGGCACTCGCCATGGCGACCGCCTCATCGAGCGACGAGTACGAGACCACCGGAGCGACCGGACCGAAGACCTCTTCGGCGTAGGCCGGCGACGACGTCGGCACGTTGGTAAGCACCGTCGGTCGGTAGAAGAGGTCCTCGTAGGTGCCCCCGGCCGACAGTGTGGCGCCCTGGCCAATCGTGTCGGTGACCATGGAGTGCACGCGGTCGCGCTGGACCGCATCAATGAGGGGACCGAGCGCCACCTGTCCGCTCGCGGGGTCACCCACCGGCAAGTGATTGGCGTGCTCGCTTAGCAGGGCCGCGTACTCATTGGCAATGCGCGCGTCGACAATGTGGCGACCGGTCGTCATGCAGATCTGTCCCTGGTGCATGAACGAACCGAAGGCTCCCACCGAGACCGCCTTTTCCAAGTCAACGTCGTCCATGACAATGAGTGCCGAGTTGCCGCCCAGTTCCAAGTGCACGCGCTTCAGGTGTTGGGCGCCCAAGGAGCCCACCTGTCGACCGGCCTTGGTAGAACCGGTAAACGCAATGACGCGCACGCGTGGGTCGACCACCAACGCCTCACCAACGTCGGCGCCGCCGGGCAACACGCTCAGCAGACCCTGGGCCAGTCCCGCCTCTTCAAAGATTCGCGCCAAGAGCACGCCGCCCGAGACGGCGGTGCGCGGGTCGGGCTTCAAGATGACGGCATTACCGAGCGCGAGGGCCGGGGCCACCGAACGAATCGAAAGGATGAGCGGGAAGTTGAAGGGGGCAATGACGCCCACGACACCGGCCGGTACGCGCCGCGAAAAGCTGAGCCGCGGCAGCGCGCTCTGGAGGATCTCGCCCGTGGGGTGAGAGGCGAGGGCCGCCGCTTCAAAACATTCCTCGCCGGCGGTCTGAATCTCGAGTCCGGCTTTGGGACCAATGCCGCCGGACTCTCGCACAATCCAGTCGGACAATTCTTCGCTGTGATCGAGGAACAATTGACCCGCCCGCCGCAGCACGGCGCTGCGCGCGAGGTAGGGGAGTGCCGCCCATTCTCTTTGTGCGCTCGCCGCCACCTCGGACGCTTCGGCCACGTCGGCCACGCTGGCACGCCCGGTTCGACCAAGTTCTTTGCCGGTTGCTGGTTCCATTACTGGGGCGTCACCGGCACCGCCGGGCCGCCAGCCGTTGAGCGAAATGTTGCCGTGCCACGATGCCCCGTCCAGAAACGACATATGAACCTCCTAGTTCAAAACTGCTTGTTTGCTTATCACAGATTTGGTAGTTTGCGCTCTAGGAACGGGTGATCAAGGTTTTGTCTGACAATGATCGCTGAAAACTCGCCACAGATGAGGAACCATGTACTTGCGTGACCAATGGTACGTCGCGGCGTTGAGCCTTGAGCTCGAACAGCGGCCGCTCTCGCGCCAGATCCTCGGCGAGCACGTCGCACTGTTTCGCAGTGAGTCGGGTCAGGTCGTGGCGCTCGCGGACCAGTGCGCGCATCGCGGATACCCGCTGTCACTGGGCACGGTGGTCGGCGAGGTGTTGGTGTGCGGGTATCACGGCTTCACCTATGACTGTGCGGGTACGTGTGTGGCTGTCCCCGGTCAGGACCGCATACCGAGCAAGGCCGACGTGCGCAGCTACCGCGTCGTCGAGCAGGGTCTGTGGGTGTGGATCTGGATGGGACGCGGTGAACCTGACTTCAACAAGCTGCCTGAGACGCCCTGGTTGGTTGAGAGCGACGAATGGTCGTCCGTATCGGGCGTCGCCAAAATTGAGGCGCCGTTTCATCTGCTGGTTGACAACCTGCTCGACCTCAGTCACGAAACGTACCTACACAATGGATCCATCGGGACCCCCGAGGTTGCCACGACCCCGATCGAGGTCGAAGCGGACGAAGAAAACCGAGTGGTCCGGGTCTTTCGACACATGAATGAAGTTGAGTGCCCCCCGTTCTATTCGCGCACCACGGGGCTTGAAGGCAAGGTCGATCGCTGGCAGGACATTGATTACTATCCGCCGGGCTACTACTTGCTGCACGCGCGCCTGGCCCCGGTGGGCCAGCCGCCCCTGCCGGACGGCCGCGACGACCACGCCTTTCACATGAAGATCTTTTACGGGCTCACGCCGTCGACCGACACATCGGTCTACGACTTCTGGGCGTTGTCTCGGGATTTCTGCGTGGGCGACAATGAAATTGACCGGTTTTTAGAGAAAATGCAGGCCGGGGTGGTCCAGGAGGATGTCGACGCCCTGACCATTTTGCAGCGCCGGGCCGAGGGTACATTTGAGGTCAACGAAGTCAGCATCAAGATTGATCGTGGTGGCCTCGCCGCTCGCCG
>JBEKQN010000179.1:0-4541 GCA_049519675.1 Acidimicrobiales bacterium
GATACGCACCTATCGACTCGATTCCCTGGTCTCGGCGTTTCACCATCACGCACCGAGTTCCACGAGGAGCACGCGCACGCGGCGCGGCTCGGTCAACGACACGGCGAGCGGAGGACGGTCGCCGTTGATTGCAGCGAGGCGTGACCCACTTTCCACAGGTATCTTCTGAAGTGGCGTCACTTCGGGGACTCCGGCAAGTAAGCGAAACCTAATTCGGCAGCGGTCTTCTCGAATCCCTGCACGGTCATCTTGTCGAAGGCGAACTTATCGCGGGCGTAGACGGACAGCACGGCAGAACGCGCACCAATCTTCAAGGGAACCGCGATGCCCGAGGCGAGCCCCACCTGGGTCGCCCGACCACGGTCGCCCAACCGTTCGAATCCGGGGTGGACGTAGATATCGTTGTCAACTTGGGCGACACCAGTACGAATCGCCGTCTCCACCAATCCAATCTCGGTAATGACTTGCTCCGACCACGAGGTGGCCCCGCCGAAGAGGTCGTCGGTGCTGGGACCCACCGCGTAGGCGATGGCGACGGTGTGATCCCTGCCGGTTGTAGCTACGGCGACCCAGACCAACGGGTACCGACCTTCACTGGCGACTCTGTCGCACAGTTCTTGCGAGAGCTCGGCTTCGTCGTCGGACTGCGTAACACATCCATTCAGCGTCATGAACATCTGCGTTATCCGCAACTGGCGTAGTTGGGCAGTAACATCAATGAGCGAGCACATCGCACCCACCACCAGCCCGCGGACGCTGCGGGGCCAGGACCGGACCACCAGCCAACGCCGACTCCGATCGGTCAAAGGGACCCCAATCAACTTGGTACTCACGGTGCCGGTGCCCAGCGCGACGGCGACAGGATTATCAAAGGGGCTAAGCAGTGCACCGTTCTCCTCGATTGAATAGATCATGAGCTCGCTGATCTGGCTTCCAAGCAATGCCTCGCGAGAACGTCCCAGAAGCGTGGCGACGTGCTCATTGGCGTCGATGATCTCACCCTCCGCATTCGCTTCAAGAAGCCCCTCGACGAAGTGGCTATACGGCGTGTGCGACTGCGACTCGAGAGTAGGGTGAATCGACTTGTCGTATCTATTCTTCATGTTCATCCTTCCCCATGTCGCGCGCACGGGCTCTGAATGGATTCGTCGAACTCGGTGACGGGGCGCCCCCTACGGCGTTGGCCCAGCATCACTTCGACGGCATGGTCTCTCGGTTCGTCGGTCGTGATGATACTGACGAACTTTTTACCGACATACTCGCCGGCGCGAGGCGCAACATCGTCTGAACCGTCGGACATCTTTCGCGGTGATCGGTCCTCGACGACCGAGAAGGTAGAGAGGTCACGGATCTTGCGGCCGAGACGATCCTTGTGACTGAGGTTCAGCAGAGTGCAGGCATCATCTTCGGCTTCGAGGATCTCTTCGTCAGCGTTCAGCGCCAGATGGCCGTCGTGCAAGAAGTTGAACAACTCGCTCGAATCCGCCACGGATGGCCGAAGGACTGAATCCGCCGATTCAACCACCCAATGATCCCACGCGCCGCTCTTCACCGTTTTCACTTCGTTTGCGCTCGGTTCGGAGTTGCCATTACCACCACATCGCGATTTGTCGCTCGACCGGGCGCCGTCACGTTCGATGTCACGGGGCCAGTCACTCCCCTGGCATCGAACTGCAGCAAGGCGAACATCGTACGTATCGGGCGAACAGTGGATTTCATCACGTAGCTCACCTCGACCTCAGTCCAACCCCGACGAATCCGTGGCCCCGTTCGAGAAGGTGAATCCCGCCTCGAAGACACCAATGCAGGCCGCAACGACGTCGACGTCGTACAGGGTCCCAGCCCCACGCTCAATCTCGTTGAGGCCAATTTCGATACCGAGCGCCGTCCGGTAGGAGCGGTCCTGGGACATGGCTTCCACGACGTCGGCGACAGCGATGATCCGCGCGGGCAGACTGATCTCGCCGCCGTGAAGACCATCGGGGTAGCCTGATCCGTCCATACGCTCGTGGTGATGCAGAGCAACTTCGGCGACCGGCCAGGGAAGTGAAGCCCGATGCAAAATATCATTGCCGACAACGGTGTGACGTTCTACCAACTCGAGTTCTTGTAGACCGAGTTTTCCCGGACGAGTGAGAACCTCAGCGGGAACCGAGATATTGCCCACGTCGTGCAGTCTCCCGGAGTATCCGATCAACTTGATCATTGCGGGGCTGAGATCTAACTGGGTAGCGATTGCTTCGCCGAGGGCACCCACGCTCGCCTGATGCCCCGCGGTGTGGGAATCACGAACCTCAATGATTCGGGCCAGAATGTCAATTGTCTCACCAAGGGCAATTTCCAAACGATGCACCGTACGCCAATGGCCGAGGCCGAAGCCCATCTCTACTGCGATCTCCTCCAATGCTTTGATCGTCAAGTCATCGAAGGCAAACTTTTCACCGGCGTATACACAAAGGGCCCCCGTGGTTACCCCCACCTTGAAGGGCACGGCAACGCACGAGGCCAGCCCAAACTCGGCTGCACGTCCCGACCACAGTTCGAAGCCGGGGACGTCCAACACATCGTCGATGACCTGAACATTCCCGGTGCGAATCGCGGTCCCGACCGGCCCGAGCCCGTTGGGTTGCTGAGCGGACCACGAGACAATCCGTTCGTAGGGATAGGCAGCGGCGGGGCCCGCCGCGTAGGCAACGTTAACGGTGAAAGCACCATCGGGGACGGCGAGGCCGACCCAGGCCAGTTGGAACTTTCCACTGCTAACCACCGCATCGCAGAGGTGCCGGAGAAAATCGGCTTCGTTGCACTCATCCACAATGCATCTATGGATTGCCAGGATTGCCTCCATCATCCGCGAGTGCTTCAGGCGACCAGTGACGTCGAACATCGAACACTTCGCGCCCCGGGCTGTCCCGTCAACGACGAGCGGCGAAGACCGAACCACCAACCACCGCCGACTCCCGTCCGCCAGTGCAACTCCGATGAGCCGTCGGCCGGTGGGCTTCGCGGTGCGAAGTGTAAAGGCGACCGGGTCGTCGAGCGAGCCCAGCGGCGCTCCATTCTCATCGACCGAGGAGATAAGGAAGTCGCTGAACCCACGTCCGAGCAACGCGCCAAGGCTCTGGTCGAGTAGACGAGCAGCGGTAGCGTTCGCGTCAACTATCTCGCCCTCAGCGTTCACTACGAGAGCGCCCTCGTCCAACGAGTCCAAGAACTTGCGCGAGTCCAACCCGAGCGGCAGGCGCACCAACTCATCGGATTCAATGGAAAGTCCGGTCACCATAACTTCTCCTTCGCTGAAGCTGCTTTGTCGATACCCCACTCACGCCAATGGCGCGTTAGTCCACCAAGGTCTCTTGAACCATGGCGAACATCGCTCCCTATTGCTTGGTCGTCCACACCGTTACCTTGTTCGCCGAAGTGCTGATCGAGGTCTTGAGCGTCACGTGCAACCTGACCCGGTTCAACAAGTAGTTGGCGACGGCCCGGGCCCGGCTGTGCGCCAGCGCGGTGTCAGCCTTGGCGTAGCCGGTGATGGTCACCGAGGCACCCGCCAGCAGCTTCTTCGACAGCGTCACCAGCAAGTTCTTGTCGGCAGAGCTCAGCGAACTCCTACCCGCAGCGAAGCCCAGGCTGAGCGTCGCCGGTCGAGCGGGCAGAGTCAGGGTGACCGCGGTGGCGACCGAGGAGATGGCCTTGTGGGTGGCGTCGGCCGCCTTGGTGGCGGTGACCAGACACGTGCCCGCCGACGTGGCCGAGAGCTGCCCGCCCTTGATGACACAGCCGGCGGCGGTGCCCTTGGTAACGCTGTAGGTAACCGCCCCCGTGCCCGAACCACCACTGGTGACGAGGGTGAGTGGGGTGCCGACCCGGCCCGAGAGCGTCGTGATGGTGAGTGGTACCTGGACGGACGTACTGGGTGAGGCCACCACGAACACCGGGTCGTTCGAGAACGTGACGGTGGCCGTGCCGTTGGCCGTGGCGGTGCCCACTACCACGAGACCGGTGGAGGACAGTTCGTAGATGGTGTCGCCCGCGACGATGCTCGCGTCGCTGATCGTCATAGTGAGAGGAGTTGTCGCCGCCGGCGAGGTATCGCCAGTCGTCTGCCACGAAACGGCGAAGGCAATGACGTAGGACTGTCCCGAGGGAACCATCGGCGCCAGAGAGGAAGTGTCGATGATGGGATAAACGCTCACCACGGTGCCGCTCGGCAACGCGCCGGCGGGCACCGTGACGGTGGTGCTCTGCCCACCCAAACTCGAGGTGACCGTGATGGTGGTCGCCGTCGTCGGCACGACCGCTGAGGTCGGGGTGCCGAAGGAAGAGGAGGGCAAGGTTGAAGGAGGTGGCGCGTTGGTGGATCCGCTAGATGAAGCACCACCACCACCGCCACCACCGCCACTAGCGGCGGCAACTACCGAGAACGACTGTTGCACCTGGGTCGCGGGCGCGTAGCTGGCGTTGCCCGCCTGGTTGGCGTCCAGGATGCAGGTGCCGACGCCGATGAAGGTGACAACGCCACCCGAGATCGTGCACAC
>JBEKQN010000180.1:0-4522 GCA_049519675.1 Acidimicrobiales bacterium
TGACCCGCTCTTTAAGGTCCACCCGCCCCTGCGCACGCCGAGTGACGTGGCGGCGCTTCGTCACGCCCTGATCAGCGGCGCCGTCGACGCCGTCGCCACCGACCACGCGCCGCACGCGCCAGAGCTGAAGGACCTGCCATTCGACGAAGCGCCCGCCGGGATGCTGGGCTTGGAGCACGCGGCCTCGCTCACCTATGAGGCCTTGGGGGCCCAGACCTGTGCGCCGACGCAATTTTTCAATCTGTTGAGCCGGGCGCCGGCGCGCATCGCCCAGTTGCGCGCGGGCGATTCGCGACTGAAACTTTCGGCTCACGGGGGCGCACTCCACGTCGGTGACGACGCGAATCTGGTGATCTTTGATCCCCAACAGCGCTGGACCGTGCGCCGAGACGAGATGCTCAGTCGTTCGACCAACACCCCCTACGACGGCCGAGCCATGTTCGGACGGGTTCGCGCCACGTTGGCCCGTGGTCAATTGATTGTCGAGAACGGCGTGCTGACGTGAGACGCGAGCCGGCGCTGCTGGTGCTCGCTGACGGCACGAGGTTCGAAGGGTACGCGGCGGGCTACTTGCCCGAGTCGGGAGTCACCTCCGGCGAGTTTGTCTTTAACACCGCGCTGTCGGGCTATCAAGAAGTCATCACCGACCCCAGTTACGCCGGTCAGATCATTGCCTTCACCTACCCGCACATTGGCAACTACGGGGTGACGTCGCTGGATGAGGAAGCGTCTCGGCCGTGGTGTCGCGGCGTTGTCGTGCGTGACCTTTCGCCGGTCGATTCAAATTGGCGCTCCAGCGGATCGCTCGAGGAGTTCTTAGTACGCGCTCGCGTGCCGGCCCTCGTCGGTATCGATACTCGCCGCCTCACCCGTCACCTGCGCGACCACGGCGCACTCGCCGGCGCGTTCGGACACGCGAATGAAGATCTCGTCGCGAGTGCCGCGCGCTCGGCCCTCGGCACCGACGGCCAGGACCTCGTGAGCGAAGTCTCGACGCCAACCAACTACCAGCGCGGTGACGGCGCATTGCACGTGGTCGCCGTGGACTACGGCATCAAGCGCACCATGGTGGACCAACTGTCGCAGCGATTCAAGGTGACGGTGGTGCCCTCGTCGATGGACGCATCGCAGATTCTTGACCTACGCCCCGACGGACTGTTCCTCTCCAACGGACCGGGTGACCCCGCGGCGCTGGTCAGCATTGTCAGCGTGTTGGGCGATCTTGTCGGTACCGTGCCGATCTTTGGCATCTGCCTCGGCCACCAGTTACTCGCCAGCGCGCTGGGCGCACGCACCTACAAGCTGCCCTTCGGTCACCACGGCAGCAACCACCCGGTGCGCGACATCGCGACCGGGCGCATCGAAATCACCGCGCAAAACCACAACTACGCGGTCGCGGCCGAATCACTCGCTCGCGGCGTCGTCAGCCACGTCAACCTGAACGACGGCGTCATCGAAGGCATTTCCTCGCCCGATGATCGGTGTTTTTCGGTCCAGTACCATCCCGAGGCCGGTCCCGGTCCCCACGACGCGCGGTACCTCTTCGAACGATTCGAGACGTTGTTGAGCGACGGCGTCTTGGAGCGCCACTAGTGCCCAGACGCGACGACATCCAGTCGATCATGGTGATCGGATCCGGGCCGATTGTGATTGGCCAGGCCTGCGAATTTGACTACTCGGGCACGCAGGCCTGTCAGGTGCTGCGCGCCGATGGCTACAAAGTCATCCTGGTCAACTCCAATCCGGCCACGATCATGACCGATCCCGCGACGGCGGACGTCACGTATATCGAACCACTGGATCCCGACGTGCTCGTCGACATTTTGGAGCGCGAGCGTCCCGATGCGTTACTACCTACGTTGGGTGGTCAGACCGCGCTCAACCTCACGATGGAACTGGTGCGACGCGGCGTGACGCAGCGCCTCGGTATCGAGGTGATCGGCGCACGCCCGGATGCGATCGACACCGCAGAGAGTCGTGAGCTCTTTAAAGCCGCCATGGCCGACATTGGCCTGGCCACGCCCCCGTCGGGCTTCGCGACTTCGGTCGAGGATGCGTGTCTGGTGGCCCAGGAGATTGGCTGGCCCGTCATGGTGCGCCCGAGCTTCATCTTGGGCGGCGCTGGCACGGGCATTGCCCAGGACCTCGAGAGGTTCCGGGTCCTGGCGCGCGAGGGGATCGACGCGTCACCGATAGACGAGATCCTGGTGGAAAAGTCGGTGGCCGGATGGAAGGAGTACGAACTTGAGGTGATGCGCGACATGGCCGACAATTGCGTGGTGATCTGCAGCATCGAGAACTTTGATCCGATGGGCGTGCACACGGGCGATTCCATTACCGTGGCACCAATCCAGACGTTGTCGGACGTTGAGTACCAGGCCATGCGCGACGACGCCTTCGCCGTGCTGCGCCGGGTGGGCGTTGAAACGGGGGGATCGAACGTGCAGTTCGCCGTCAACCCCGAGAACGGTGAGCGCCTGGTCATCGAGATGAATCCACGCGTCAGTCGCTCCAGCGCGCTCGCGTCAAAGGCCACGGGCTTTCCCATCGCCAAGATCGCCGCGAAACTCGCGGTGGGTTACCGGCTCGACGAGATAGAAAATGACATCACTCGAGTGACGCCCGCGAGTTTCGAGCCGGTCATTGACTACGTCGTCACCAAAATCCCGCGATGGGCGTTCGAGAAGCTGCCGGGCGCGACACCGGAGCTGGGCACACGCATGCAGTCAGTGGGCGAGGCGATGGCCATCGGGCGCAACTTCGCCGAGTCACTGCAAAAGGCCATTCGTTCGCTCGAACAGGGCCGCCTCGGCTTCGCACTCGGCCACGACAACGAGTTCGCCGAGCTCGACGACGAGACGCTGTGGCATCGCTGCGAAGTGGCAACCCCGGAGCGACTCTTCGCGCTGCACGAAGTCCTCTGGCGCGGCGCGACACGTGACGAGGTGGTCGCACGCACCAGGATCGACCGGTGGTTCATTGACCAGCTGATGCAGATCATTGAACGCGAACGTGAACTGAAGAACGGCCTCAACCCTGCGTCGCTGGACCGGCGTGGGTGGCGGCGCTTCAAGCAGTTCGGTTTTTCTGACTCCCAGATGGCCAACCTCACGGACACGACCATCGCGGCGGTGACTTCGTTGCGCCGCGCCGCCGGCGTCGAGACGACGTTTAAGACCGTGGACACCTGCGCCGCCGAGTTCGCGGCGACGACGCCGTACCACTACAGCACCTACGAGGACACCAGTGAAGTCGTCGCGTCATCGCGCGACCGCGTGATCATTCTGGGATCGGGTCCCAATCGCATTGGCCAGGGCATCGAGTTTGACTACTGCTGCGTGCACGCATCGCTCGCGCTGCGCGATCTGGGATATGAGACCGTGATGGTCAACTGCAATCCCGAAACGGTGTCGACCGACTACTCGACGTCGGACCGTCTCTACTTTGAACCGCTCACGCCCGAAGACCTTGACGAAGTGATCCGCGCCGAACAGGCGGCGTGCAGTGACGGGGCGCGAGTCCTGGGCGTGATTGTCGCGCTCGGCGGACAGACCCCGCTCAAGCTCTCGCACTCGATTGATCCCGCACTCGTCTTGGGCACGCCCGTCGCGTCCATCGACGCCGCCGAAGACCGTCAGCAGTGGTCGAGCATCTGCCAGCGTCTCGGTCTTCGCCAGCCGCCCGGTGACGTGGCCCTCAACCTCGAAGAGGCGCGCCTCATCGCGAAGAAGATCGGCTACCCGGTGCTCATTCGTCCGAGCTACGTGCTCGGAGGGCGGGCAATGGAGATTGTCTACGACGACCTGGCCCTCGAGCGGGTAATGGCTGACCTCACCAGCGTGCACGGTTCACTCGCGCGCGAGGGGGCGGTGTCGGCCAGTCGGCCGATCCTGATTGACAGTTTCTTAGAAGATGCCATTGAAGTTGACGTCGACGCGGTACGCGACGCGCAGGGCGAACTGTTCATCGCCGGCGTGATGGAGCACGTGGAAGAAGCGGGCGTGCACTCGGGTGATTCGGCGTGCGCGCTGCCGCCCCAGACGCTCAGCGCGCGGGTGCTCGACGACTTGCGTGACGCCACGACCAAGATTGCGAATGCGCTGGGCGTGGTGGGCCTGATCAACGTGCAGTACGCGATCAAGAGTGAAGAGGTGTACGTCATTGAGGCCAATCCGCGCGCTAGTCGAACGGTGCCCTTTGTGGCTAAGGCGACCGGCGTGCCGCTCGCCCAGGTGGCCGTTCGCGTGATGATGGGCCAGACCCTGGCCGAACTGCGCGAGATGAAGGTCGTGCCCGCGACCACGCCCGTGCCCGACTTCGTCAGCGTCAAGGAGGCCGTGCTGCCGTTCAGCCGCTTCCCGGGCGTCGACACGGTGCTCGGCCCGGAGATGCGCTCCACGGGCGAGGTGATGGGTATCGGTGAGAGTTTCGGCATTGCCTTTGCCAAGGCGCAATTGGCCGCCGGTACCAAACTGCCCGACTCGGGCCAGGTCTTCATGTCCCTCGCCGATCGCGACAAGGT
>JBEKQN010000181.1:0-4502 GCA_049519675.1 Acidimicrobiales bacterium
TGCGAGATTCGCTGACGGCGCGCACTTCCGAGTGGAGATTCCGAGTGTCGAGAATCCCAACGCGCTGCGAGCCGTGGTTGACGAAGCTCGCGCGCTCAAGGTGCCGATCCATCGGGCCTCCCAGGGCAGCGGCGCCATGCTGTTGACTCGCGCCGAACTCGACGAGATGGTCCGTATCGGTGCCGATGAGGGACTCGAAGTGAGCCTGTTCGTCGGACCGCGAGAAGAGTACGGGATTGGCGGCTCCGTGCGCAGCCCGGACGGGCTCCTTCTCTCGGGACGCCTCCGTGGAATGGACCAACTTCGTTACGCCCTCGAAGACATTCTCCGGGCCGTCGATGCGGGAATTCGAGGCTTCCTGATCGCCGACACAGGATTGATGCAGTTGCTGCGCGCCATGGTGCTTGCACACGAACTGCCCGAGACGATCGTCTGGAAGATCTCGGCGGTGCTGGCGCCGTCCAATCCAGTCTCCTTCAAACAGCTGATCGACCTCGGCGGATCGACGGTCAATGTGCCCAGCGACATGAGCCTCGCCGAACTCTCCGAGATGCGTGCCGTGAGCAGCGCTCCCATCGACCTCTACCTCGAGGCGCCCGACGCACTGGGTGGCATGGTACGAGGCAACGAGCTGGCTGAAATCGCCCTCGTGGCGGCGCCGCTGTACGCCAAGTTCGGACTGCGCAACGCCCGTGCCGTCTACCCCTCGGGTGAGCACGTGATGAGCGACGTCGTGGGCAACGTTCGAGAAAAAGTTCGACGGGCCGCGCTGGCCCTTGAGTTCCTCGATGCGTCGGGTGTCGACCTCGCGATTTCCAAACCCGGAGCGGAAGGCATTGGGGTCCCCGAGTTATGACCTTGAGGAGTGATCGCTGGGTCCAAGGTGACGATGAGGTCGCCCTGGACAGTCGCGTCGCTCTGAAGATGGGCGGCGCGGCCGTTGATGCGTTGGGCGGGCGCCCGATCATCGGCATCGCCAACTCCGCCAGTGACCTCAACCCTTGCAACCAACCGTTGGCCGATCTCGTGGCCCCACTGCGCCGAGGCATCGAAGCCGCCGGCGGCATCGCCGTTGAGTTCCCCGTGCTCTCGCTCGGCGAAGACCTCATGAAGCCCTCCTCGATGCTCTATCGGAATTTGCTCGCAATGGAGATCGAGGAGTCGGTTCGCAGTCAGCCGCTCGATGCGGTCGTGGTCTTGGCCGCGTGTGACAAGTCGATCCCCGGAGCACTGATGGGAGCGTTCAGTACGAACGTTCCGTGCCTGTTGTTGGTCTCGGGGCCGCGACCGGTGGCCCATTTCGAAGGTCGCCGCATTGGGACGGGCACCGATCTGTGGCGCCTATGGGACGAACGACGCGGCGGGGACCTCAGTGACGAGCAGTGGAGCGAACTCGAGACTGCGCTCACCCTTGGTAAGGGAACCTGCAACACCATGGGTACGGCGTCATCGATGGGGGTGATCTGTGAGGGCCTCGGACTCGCCTTACCGGGATCCACGTCGATTCCCGCCGGCGACGCGCGCCACGTCGACATCGCGTGGAACGTCGGTGCGCGAATCGTGGCGTTGGTGAACACCGGCGCCAAACTCACCGGGCAGGTGACCCAGGACTCAATCGACAACGCGGTCACCCTTCTCGGCGCCGTCGGCGGCTCAACGAACGCGGTTATCCACCTGACCGCCATGGCGCGACGACTCGGACTTCAACTCGACCTCGAGATGGTCGACCGCGTCGGACGCACCGTGCCGGTGCTCGTCGACGTCGAACCCACTGGTTCGGCACTGATGGAAGACCTCGACGCCGTCGGCGGTGTTCCCACGCTCATGGGTGCGCTCGGCGACCTCTTACACGCCGACGTGATTCTCGCCGACGGGCGAACGACCGGCGCCGTGCAAGCAGAGGCCTCTCCCCCGAAGAGCCCGGTGCGCCCAATGGATGACCCCGTCGACGCCGATGGCGCATTTCGCGTGGTACGTGGCAATCTCGCGCCCGATGGTGCACTCATCAAGCGCTCGGCGGCAACGCCCTCACTACTTCGCCACCGTGGTCCGGCGTACGTCATGCACGACACCGACGAGGTCGCGCGACGAACCGGTGCCGAGTCGACGGCCTCCAGCGACGCAGTCCTCGTACTGAGCGGCGCCGGCCCGATCGGTGGACCGGGCATGCCCGAGTGGGGAATGATCCCGATCCCGACGCCACTCCTCGACCAGGGTGTCACCGACATGGTTCGCGTCACCGACGCCCGCATGAGCGGCACGAGCTTTGGAACCGTCTTTCTCCACGTTGCCCCCGAGGGCGCCGCCGATGGCGTCATCGCACTCGTACGCGATGGTGACTTCATCACCGTCGACGCCGACTCCGGCCTCATCGAAGTGGAGATCTCCTCCGCAGAACTGGCGTTGCGTCGCAGCCAGCGTGACCAGACTCGGTCATATCACCGCGGTTATGTTGAGCTGTACCGCCGACACGTGACCCAGGCTCCGGCCGGTTGCGACTTTGACTTTTTGGCGCTCGAGCCGGGGCAACAGCCTCACCTCGACGAGCCAGTAGTGGGCAGATCTTGAGGAGGAATTTCCGAAAGAACCGAAGTTCAAATTGGGCTTCGTTTAGCAAGGGGGAAGTGCGACTTTGAAAAATACACGAATGAGAAGTTTCGGCGCGGTCGCCGCGACGCTTGTTCTCGCCGGCACGTTCTTCGCGACGGGCCCAGCGTCAGCAAGCGCCAAGACGACCTTGACGTTATGGCAGAACTATGGGACCGAACAGAATGCCGTGGCGACGACAAACCTGGTGAAGGCCTTCGAGAAACTCAATCCCAACATCAGCATCAAGATCGTGGCGCAACCGGGAACGAGCTACTTCAATTTGCTTCAGACTTCGGCAATCTCAGGCACCGGCCCGGACCTTGCGGTCATGTGGACCGGTGTCTACGACCTTAAGTACGCCAACGACCTCGTGAACCTGAAGGGCAACGTGCCCGCGGCGGACCTCGCCAAGATGGAGGGCCTGCAGTGGGAGGCTCCTAACTTCAACGCGAGCAAGGGCGCCTACGTAATGCCGCTGGAGACCCAGTTCTACATCGGCTTTTACAACAAGGCGTTGTTCAAGAAGGCGGGCATCACTTCAGTGCCGACCGACTGGAGCCAGCTCCTCGCCGACTGCAAGGCGCTCAAGGCGAAGGGCATCCAGCCCATCGTCTACGGCAACGGTGGCCAGGCGATCAGCACGGAGTTCTACCCCTGGTACGACATGAGTTACCTGATGATCGGTGCGCACTCGCTCGCCAGTTGGAAGGGCCTCTACGACGGCTCGATCCCTTGGACGTCATCGGCCAACGTCACCCAGCTGAAAGATTGGGCGACCTTGGAGAAGGACGGCTACACGAACTCCGATGTCTTGACCAATACGGCCAACATCACGCAGTTCGAAAAGGGCAAGGCGGCCATGATGGTCGACGGGACGTGGGACACGGCGCAGTACACCAAGACCATGGGAACCAACGTCGCGGCCTTCGTACCTCCGTACTCAGTGACCCCTATCAATGGTGTCGTGGAGTACCCCGGTGACGGCTTCTCGGTGATGAAGAATTCGAAGTACCAGAAGGATGACTTCAAGTTCCTCGACTTCCTCACGACGACCCAAGCGGGCAATATCATCAACGCCGCTGGACTCATCCCTGACATTTCGGGCTTGAAGACGTCGAATCCGGTCAACCAGGAGATGTTGAACTTCGTCACGGTGAATCACATGACGCCGTACCCGATGATGGACAACTACATCCAGGTCAACGTCGGTAACGCCGCTGACAGCGAGCTTCCTTCGGTGCTCGCGGGCCAGACCACGCCGCTCGCCGCGCTGAAGAACATGGCGTCGGCGTGGGAGCAACTCCCGGCATCACTCAAGAGCTCGACGAAGTTTTCGGGTTAACGAACCCGTGGCTGCGCGTCCCCGCTCAACGTTCTGTTTGCGTTGGGCGGGGACGCGATTGTCGTCTGTCCGAAGTAACTGAAAGGCAACACTGATCCATGGCTACCGTCAGCGTCAACGCACCGAAAGCGCGGCGTCTGACGTTGAAGCGTCGGCGCCAACTGGCCGGTGTCGTCTTTGCCCTCCCCGCCATTGCCCTGGTCATCGGTTTCATCGGTATCCCCATTGGTCAAGACGTGTACTACTCCTTCACCCAGTGGGATGGTCAGACCGCGACCTGGGTCGGCGTATCGACGTGGACCCAGGCATTCCACAATCCGAATCTCTGGACCGCACTTCGAAATAACGCGCTCCTGCTGCTTTCGGTCCCCTTCGCCCTTGGTCTTCCTCTGTGCATCGCGGTTCTCTTGCACCAGCGCGTCGCTGGTTGGCGGATCTTTCGCACCATCTACTTCCTTCCCACCGCCATCTCCTGGGTCGTCTTGGGTCTCGTCGCCGAACGCTTCTTCGCCTTCCAGGGCACGCTCAATTCGATCATCCACGCACTCGGGTTTTCACACTTCAGTACGAA
>JBEKQN010000182.1:0-4422 GCA_049519675.1 Acidimicrobiales bacterium
CCAACACCTGCAGTACACGCACGGCATCGGCGCGGCAGTATTGGCCGCCAATGCGGTTGACTACACGACCGGTAACCCGAATTTCGTCGTGTCGAACGTCCCGCCGCAGTCCACCAACGGAATGCCCGTCTTGACCCAACCCGATGTCTACTTCGGCATCCACGACCCGGGCTGGGTCGTCGCCAATACGAAGCAGCCCGAACTCGACTACCAGGTGAACTCGGGGCCCAAGGCCGGGAGTTCGGTCGAAACGCACTACGCCAGCACTGGTGGCGTCGCCGTCGGCGGACTCTTCAGTCGCATGGCCTTCGCGCTGCGCCTGGGTGACTTCAACTTCCTCATCTCGAACCAGATCACGTCCAAGAGCCGGGTCATGTTCGTCCGCGACGTGCAGCAAATGGCCCAAAAGGCTGCGCCCTTCCTCACTTTCGACTCGAACCCCTACGCGGTCATCGCGAACGGTGAGGTCCAGTACGTGCTCGACGGTTACACCACGACCGACCAGTATCCCTACAGCCAGAACGCCTCGGGCCTCAATGTCAACGAGGGCGGCCTTCCCTACAGCTTCAACTACGCGCGCAACGCCGTCAAGGTCGTCGTCAACGCCTACACCGGAGCGATGACGTTCTACGCGAACGATCCAAATGACCCGATCTTGAAGGCCTACCGCTCCGCCTTCCCGACGATGTTCCACCCACTGAGCCAGATGCCCGAGGCGATCCGCACCCACCTGCGCTACCCAACCGACCTCTTCTCGGTGCAGGCAGCGACGCTGGGTCGCTACCACATCGCGACGGCGAGCGCTTTCTACACCGCGTCAGACCGTTGGGAGATTTCACCGACCACCGGTTCGGGTACCCCCCGGCAGTCGCTCAAGCGCACGACCGTCACGAACAATGCGGGGAACGTCGTCTCGACCAATCTCTCGCCAATGAGCCCGGTCTACCAAGTCGGCTCACTGCCCTTCGCGAACCATCAACAGTTGCTCCAGACAATCGCCTACGTCCCGGCCGGCAACTCGAACACGGTCCAGGGACTCACCGCCTTCATGATCGCCACCAGTGATCCCGACGACTACGGACAACTGCACGTCTACGTCACGCCGCGAGGCACGTCGGTGACCGGTCCGGTGCAGGCCGACTCTGAGATTCAACAGAACAGCGACGCGGCGCAAATCACCACGCTCCTCGACCAACACGGCTCGAGCGTGCTGCTCGGCAACAACTTGATGGTGCCGCTCGACCAGAGCGTCCTCTACATCCGACCGCTGTACGTCACGAGCACGTCGAACCCACTGCCGCAACTGCGGTACGTCATCGCCGTCTTCAACCAAGACGTCGCGATCAAACCGACCCTGGCCGGTGCCCTCTCGGCTGTCCTCGGCGCCAATGTCTCGACGGGACCGGGCACCACGAATCCCGGCGGTGGCACGCAGACCGGAAAGAGTGCCTCCTACTATCTCGATCAGGCGTCCGCCGACTACACGGCCGCCCAGAATGCGCTCAGTGCCGGGAACCTCGGTGGGTACCAGTCGAAGGTGAACGCTATGAACCGCGAACTGCAACTCGCCCAGAACGCACTCTCCGGAACGACGGGCACGTCAACGTCGACCACTTCGACCACTACGACCACGACGTTCCCATCGAAGAAGAAGAAATAGACAAAGACGGTTCGTGCTCCGATGGTGAATGGAGAGCAATCTGAGGCGCCGAGGGGTGCCGGTGCGAAAACCGCTAGAGTTGTTCACGCAACGCGGGGTGGAGCAGTCTGGTAGTTCGTCGGGCTCATAACCCGAAGGTCGCAAGTTCAAATCTTGCCCCCGCCACCAACCATGCAGTGCATAAACGAAGTCGAAGGCCCAGGGAAATCCTGGGTCTTCGCACTCTCTGGATCCTTGTTCCGGCATGATTTCGAACTCTCAAGTCCATAAACCGCTGCGCACCTGCACGTGCTGTACACCCCTGCACACTCCGAAAGTTCCGAGTATCGACGTCTGCCCTGTTTACCCCCAGGACAAATCAGAGTTTTCTGGATCATCGCCGATTCATTAGTGCCACGATCGACAGATTTGGTGGGCGTCCGCACGGTACGTCGAGGTGGAGTCACCCGATTCAAATAGGGAGCAGACCACCATGTTTGAACCCATCTTGGTCCCTGCGAACGTGCTTCTGTCACTCGGTGCGCCGCGGTCGTCAACTCAACGAACGGAGTCGCCATAAGTCATTAGCAGATCAACGGAGCCAGGGGGGCGTTAGAGTGACGAAGCAGTGTCCACGCGATCGAATAAGGGGTCGGGATTCGATCCGAGGTACTCGACCCACGCATGCTTGACGCAGGGATAGTGAGTCGCCGCTTCTACCAAATCCATGAAATTGATGATGTTGGACACGAACCGACTGCTTAACTCATCATTCGCGATTCGCCCGTCGTCTCCGATGGCGTTGTGGGCTTGTGCCAGCGAGAACATGTCGGGGTAAATCCTCGCTCCCAAGTGTTCCAGAGGTACGCGAAGTGACCATAAACCACGGTTTCCACCAATCATCGAGGGCGACGCTGACATGAGAAGACCATGTTTTTCGTTGAACGGTTGAGGCCGATATCGCGAGACCCAGTCAATGACATTCTTTAACCCGCCGGGCATCGATGCGTTGTACTCGGGAGAGCAAATAACGAAGGCATTTGACGACTCTACGGAAGCACGAAATCGTTCTGCGCCGTCGGGTAGTCCACTCGTCTCCTCGACGTCAGCGTCAAAGGAGGGGCAGTCAAAATCCTTCATGGTCGCGAGTTGAGCGACGCCCTGGTGTTGCTCGATCACACTTGTTGCCAGCATCGCCAGCTTGGCATTCAGGGAATTCTCCTGCAACGATGCGGCGAAAACCAACATTCGAATAGGTTCTCGACTTGTTTCAGTCATTACTCTCCCCTTTGAAGCTCAGTTTCCGCTTGATAATGCACTTTTTCGAATGATAGGGCACTGTCCGTGAACAGTTGCCCTAGTTGTTCCTGTCGAAGATTTCCCTGGCTTCCGTGATCGCGGTGGAATTCGTTTCCGCCCAACGTCGTACTTCGTGAACCACTGAACACATCGTGCCACCCAGCGGCGTCAGGCTATATTCGACTCGCGTGGGCACCTCGGCGAAGGCCCTCCGTTTGATCAGTCCGTCGCGTTCGAGTTCGCGCAGGACCCGAGTGAGTACTTGAGAACTCACGCCGAGGCGGTATTTGATTGAGTTGAATCTCGTAGGCCCATCCTCGAGCACGTGAGTTACAAGAATTGTCCAGCGATTGGCCATTCTTTCAAGAGCGTCACGAGTCGGGGTTCCATCTCCGTAAGGATCAACAGATGACTCATATTTCTCCATAGAAATAGATGGTAGTTGCCGAAGCTAACGTGTGACTTGGTCACCTAGATGTACCTAGACAAGACAGCAGACCATGTGCGAGGCTGCAAAATGCGATTGGCAATGGAGCAGTCGTGCCACCACACAGCGTTCGCTGTTCGAGATATGAAGGGAGGGTGGTATGTCCACCCAAGATGCAAAGCCAATAGATTTGTTCGAAAGAGTTGACTTCGAAGCCTGGAATAGGCCCGACTGGGATCTGTTTCGCCAGTTGCACACGGACGACGTCATCGTGGACATGTTCGGTGATCACACTGAAGGAATCGATGCGCATGTCAACGCCTGCCAGGCCTACCAGAACTCAACTCCCGAGTACAAGGTTCTTGAGCACCCAGTGAGGATGGCCGACGGCGAATGGACTTGTGTCATCTCGTTCGCTGAGGGTGGCGTGCATTTTGTGACCGTTGCGAAATGGCGCGACGGTGCCATCGCCGAGGAATACATCATGGGTGTTAAGTAGCGGTCAAAGATCCAGTAACGATCTTCACTCATCGGATTCGTTTGGCATGTCAATAGGACGTGACAGTCTTGCGGCGAATCCCTCGAGCTGGGATTCGTCGCGGGATTCACGCGTCGTTGGTGGCAGTGGCAAATTCTCAATACTTGACGAAGTTGCACACAAACCAGTGGCGGACTATTCGCGGGAATTGCACTTTGCCTTTTATCCAAGTAACAAGGACTGACGACGTCGTGGTCCCTTACGGCAAACTTGGCGATCTTCTTCCTGTGCAGGGGGCTATTGGGATTGACCGCCGCTGCCTGGCCAGCACGTCGGGCCGCTCGACCAATCATCCTCGACGCAATAGCCGTTGAATAGTCCTTCGGTTGTTGTCCTCACGAAGCCTCAACTTTATGGCCTCAGCCACCCCGGGGGCGAGTTACGGAGTTGTTGTACAAGGGATCGATGACTCAATGTAACGACATCTCGCTACGTTGGCGACATGACTCTCGCGACTTCGTTCCATGAACCCAGTAAGCCGACCACGGTGACCGGGGTGTGCGGACAGGTGTACAACCT
>JBEKQN010000183.1:0-4405 GCA_049519675.1 Acidimicrobiales bacterium
ATCCTCGCCCCCCGACGCACGTAAGTTCCGAACTGTCTATACCATAAATAGTGGACGTGGCACACGGTTGTAAGGGCACTCGTCCCACTTCGAAAGGAGGCACCATGGCGAAAGAAGCGCAGTGGCCGCCCAAGATCTCTCGCTCCAAGGGGCTGCTGCACACGCAGATCGCCAACGCGGTGGCGTCGTCAATCACCCTCGGACACTTCCGCTCCGGCGACCGATTGCCACCCGAGCGCGAACTGGCCAAGGAGTTCGGCGTCAACCGGTTAACGGTGCGCCAAGCCCTCGCCGAGTTGCAGATTCGCAAACTCATACACCGTCGTACCGGACGTAACGGCGGCACGTTCATCGCCGAACCCGTCATCGAATACGACCTCACGACCTTCGCCGGATTCTCAGAACAGGCGCGTCGTCTGGGGCACGTGGCGAGTGCACGGATCCTCCGCACCGAGAAAGTGGTCGCCGACCCGACGACGCTCGACGAGTTGCAACTGGTCGAGGGCGCCGAGGTCTACGAGGTCGACCGTTTGCGTTTCGCCGACGAACTGCCGGTGCTGCTCGAGCACTCGAGCTTCCCCGCGGAACGTTTCTCGGGCCTACTCGGCGAGCCGCTGCACGGATCGATCTACGAAGTCCTCGACCGGCGTTACGATGCCCGTCCCGTACGCGCGGTCGAACGGATCACCCCGGTGAACGCCAACGTCAAGACCGCGCGTCTGCTCGGCGTCACGCGCGGCACGCCACTGCTACGCGTCGAGCGCGTCGCCTTCGACGTGAACGGCATGCCCGTCGAGAGCGCGCGCGACATTCTGCGCGCCGACCGAAGTCGGATGTTGGTCTGGAGCTTCGAACTTCCTTCGAAGTGAACCGTCGCTTCGCCCTAGTCGGTGACCTCGCTCGGTGGCAGTGACTCGCTCGGGATGGTGAACGTCCCGGTCTCAGCCGGTGGATTCACCGGGAGGGTCTTGTGCACCTCGATGATGAAGTAGTAGAGGACTCCAATGAGCAAGATGAGGCCGAGCACCGTGTACAGGATGGGCACCTTGTTGAGGAAGGAAAGTCCCGTACTCAGGGAACCGGCGGTCTGGTTCGGCGTCGGGTTGCTCGCGGCGCGGGGCCAGGCGAAGTTCACCAACATTGCGCCGCCCCAACACAGCGCGAGGATATTGACGGGAATTCCCCACTTGCCGAGCGTGAACGGTGTCTTCTCGCGCGGCCAACCCTTCAGACGAGCGCGCAACACCGCCAGGTTGCCCAAGAAGTAGGCCAGGTAGATCATGCCCGTTGCCGCGATCGCGACGTAGCCCGCACCGGCGTACTTGAGGAGCGGGATCGCGGCGAGCACGGCGACGACCACGCAGGAGAGAATCGGCGTGTGCAGATTCGGGTGCACCTTCGCCATCGCCTTCGATCCCGGTAGACGGTTGTCGCGGGCCATCCCGAAGCAGAGTCGAATGGTCGCGGTCATGATGCTGAGGCAGCACACGAGGATGGCGGCGGAGACGACCGCGAGGTAGATGATGGCCCACGGCTTGGAGAAGTTCGCTTCGATGATCTGCGCCGGTCCCCACGCGTTCTTGATGGCGAAGCCGAGGTGAGGGATCGCCATCAGCATCGCCAAGAGGAAGATGCCACCGATGATGAACGCCCCGCCGACCGACGACAGCACGGCTCGCGGCGCGGCGCGGCGCGGGTCCTTCGTCTCTTCGGCCAACGTCGAGGCGGTGTCCATGCCGTAGATCACGAAGAGGCTCATGAACATCGCGAGGAAGAATGAGCCGAAGCCGAGGTGCAGACCACCAGTGTTGGTGATGACCGACAGCGGTTGGTGACGGTGCACGATAAGCATGACGACCGCGAAGACGACGAGGCCGACGATCTCGAAGAACACGCCGGTGTTGTTTACGACCGACACGACCTTGACGCTGTAGATGTTCAAAATGGTGATTACCAGGAGCGTGATGACCGCGACCCAGATCTGGTCCGAGTGCGCAGCGGCGTTGAGGTTCCAGCCCATCAGGTTGAGCATCGGCAGGATGGTCAATGGCAGCGTCACGACGACCGCCGTGACCGTCAACACTCCGGCGAAGATGTAAATCCAACCGGTGAACCACGCGTAGGGGCGTCCGGCGAGATACTTCGTCCACTGGAAGACCGACCCCGCGACCGGGAAGTGACTCGACACTTCGGCGAAGTTGAGCGCGACCAACATCTGGCCCGCAGCCACGATGGGCCAACTCCAAATGAAGACACCACCAATGGTCGTGAGACCTAGGGCGAAGAGGGTGAAGATTCCCGTCGACGGTGAGATGTAGCTGAAAGCCGCCGCGAACGAACTGAAGAACCCGAGTGTTCGGTGCAACTCCTGCTTGTACCCAAATGTTGCGAGGTCCTTCTGGTCATGCGAAGAAGTCCCTGCGCCAGCATCGGTGCTGGTGTCGTCCATATCTATCCCCCCGATAGCCCAGGCGCTATTGCCCAGTGAGCGGCAAAATACCAGACAAATCGTAAATTGTCTAGACCCAATGCATCATGAACGCACGTACTTCGCTTTTATTGCAGTCGCCACGGTTGAAATGATGCAGTCAGTTCGCACTGACGCAACATCTCGACTTCTCAACTACATCAACTTGAGTTCTTGTCGATAGACGCGCGCCGGTCCTTGGGCCGCGACCGTCTTCGCCAGTGCGGTGAAGGCACGCGCAACTTCGCTGTCCGGTTGGCTCACGACGATCGGCTCACCGATGTCACCGCCCTCGCGGAGCTTCGCTTCGAGCGGAATCTGACCGAGCAAGGCGATGCCCAACTCCTGGGCGAGCTTCGCTCCGCCGCCCTCGCCGAAGATCTCGTAGCGCTTGCCGTCGTCACCGGTGAACCAACTCATGTTCTCGATGACGCCACGAACACTCAGTTTGAGTTTGCGCGCGGCGTACGCGGAGCGTTGGGCGACACGCTGTGCCGCAGCCTGGGGCGTCGTCACGACGTACATCTCGATCTTGGGCAGTACTTCAGAGAGCGTGAGCGCCACGTCGCCGGTCCCCGGCGGCATATCGATCAAGAGGAAATCGGGCTCGTCCCACCACGCCTCGGTGACGAGCTGTTCGATGGCCTTGTGCAGCATCGGCCCGCGCCAGATGACGGGCTGCTCGTCGGGCACGAAGTAGCCCATCGAGACGCAGCGCACGCCGTGCGCGAGCGTCGGGATGACCGTATCGCCCAGCACGATGGGATCGTTGACGGCGCCGAGCATCTTGGGAAGAGAGAAACCGTAGACGTCGGCGTCGAGCACGCCCACGTCAAAGCCGCTCTGCGCGAGGGCGATGGCGAGATTGACGGTCACCGAAGACTTCCCGACCCCGCCCTTTCCCGATGAGATGCCGAGAACCCGCGTCTTTGAGAGCCGGTCGAGGAACTTGGGCTTGGGATCGCCACCGTGGTCATGCTGCCCCGGACCAGGGTCGCCGGCCATCTCACCACGAAGGAAGTTGCGAAGTTTGAGGAGCTCCTCTTCGTCCATGGAACGCACCACCACGGTGGCGCCAGGCGCGAGTCCCTGGATGGCGGCCTCGAGGTGGGCCAGGTTGGGCCATCCGGTGACCGGCAGCACGAGTTCAACGCGCAATGAACCGTTGACTTCATCGACTTCCCCGAGGAAGCCCAACTCGTCGAGCGTGCGCACCAGTTGTGGTTCGACAATGGCGCTGAGTTCGCTACGCGAGGGGCTGCTGGAGGTCACGGATTTCCTTTGAGAGGGCCTTCTGAGGTTACCGGCGCGCGCTGCCCACCTGCTCCTAGACTTTCTCACGTGTCAACGGCGACCAACGAGAACGAGCTAGACCCGGCCCTCTTCACCGCGACGGTCACGAGCCTGACGCACTCCTTTGGCGACAACACGCGCAGGAAGATCTACCTGTACCTGCGCGAGAACCCCGGATCGACCGCGACCGAACTCGCCCGCCACTGTCTCGTCCACGCCAACGTCGTACGCCACCACCTTGAGCGCCTCACCGAATCGGGCTACGTCACCTTCGACAATGTCCACAAGACGACCGTCGGACGTCCCGCCAAGGGCTACCGCGTCGTGGACGCGAACCTCGCCATGGACGGATCAATGCGCCGCGACGCCCTCTTGGTCGCCCTGTTGGAGATGGCCCTCGAGCGCCTGGGACCGGAGGCCTCTGAGGCCATGGCCCACGACGTGGGCGTCGAATATGGACGCACACTGGCCGGAACCGTTGGTTCCAATGAGTCGAACCCAACGCTCAAGGCCGCGATGTCGTCGATCGCCGGCATCCTCACCGCGCACGGTTTCGCCGCCCGAGCGGAGGAGAACGATCTCGAACAGTCCGTCGTGTCCGACAACTGTCCCTTCGGGAACGCGGCCGTCCAGCACCCCGTACTC
>JBEKQN010000184.1:0-4405 GCA_049519675.1 Acidimicrobiales bacterium
ACCAAGTTCTTGTCGCGAACCGGTCAGAACTTTCAGATGACCTGCGTCGCGGCGAATCGCTCACGAAAACGGGCCTGGGCCCGGGATAATCGCACCGCGGCCGCGTTCGTCGTTATGTTCAGGGCGACGCCGAGGTCGTGGGTGTCGAGACCATCCCAGGCGTTGAGCATCAAGACCTCGCGGTCGTCATCGTTGAGCGCCACGAGCGCGTCTCGCACGCCCGAATCCGCGATGACGAAGTCCTCCGCGGATGGCGCGTTCGCCGGTTCGGGCAGCGTTGACTCGAAATTCGTGCGCCGGTAGTAACTGCGCCGGGCGTTGCGTAGGACGTTTCGGGCCACACCGATCATCCAGGGAAGCTCCGCCTCAGAGGGCACGTCGTCGAGCCTTCGCCATACGACGAACAGCGTCTCTTCGACGAGGTCGTCGAGGTCGGCCACGGTCAGGGGGTGCAGGCGCCGCCGCAGGTAGTTGCCGACGGCCGGACTGTGTTCGTGCACGAGGCGACGAAAGCGATCATTTTGAGGTGAGCCCATTACCTGCTTCTGTCCGACGGGACTTCCTTCTTACTACCGGTGAGAGAAATTACTCTCCGGTTCGGCGATGGCGGCGGTTCAGGGCTTCGTCCGGACCAGCATGGCCTCTTGTTCACGGGTGAGCCACCACGAGGGAAGATCGCGGTCGCCCCACCACGCCACCACGTCGTCGACGCTGTCCTCAAGACTGCGCAATGTGAGTCCGGCCGCGAGCGCTTTCGCCGGGTCTAGGTCCATGACCGTCTCGTTGCGGGTGCCGGACCAGAGGGGGAAGCGCGAATCGAGGTGATGGCTCGAGACGTGGCGAGCCGAAACCTCAATGAGTTTCGTCTCACTGGGCCCCACGTGATCGGCGACCCGTTGCATGACGTCGAAGAACGTCGGGGCGGGATACGGACCGCACACGTGGAAGGCCCCGAGCGTTGACTTGTCGGCGAGCGTGACGACGAACTCTCCGAGGTCGCGTGCATCGACGTACTGCAGGGCGTTATCGCGCGGTCCGGCGACCGCGACGTTCCCGCCGCGCTGTATTCGCGTCACCCAGTAGGGGAAGCGCATCGTGGCGTCGTGACTGCCAATGACGTAGGTCGGTCGCACCAGGGTGAGTTGGTCACCGAAGTGCTCGGTCGCCGCCCTCTCACAGGCGGCCTTCAGGGGACCGTAGGTCTCGGCCGTGATCGGCGCGTCGGGCTCGGTCGGGGCGTCGCTCCAGAGTTCTGCCGTCTCCTCGGTCGCACCCGACAGCGCGGGGTCTTCATACGCGGAGACCGAGGAGATCTGAATGTGGTGGCCGCCGCGCTCCCCGAGGGCGCTCGCGAGCACTTCGACATCGATCGGGCGATAGGCAATGGCATCGACGGTGACGTCAAAGGCGAGCCCGTTGAGCGCCGACATGTCGCCCTGCCGGTCGCCAATCAGCCTCGTCACATCTGCGGGCAGATCGGTCTCGGTCTGGCCACGATTGATCACCGTGACGTCGTGACCGCTGTCAGAGGCGGCGAACGCAATGGCCCGACCGACGAACGATGTGCCGCCAACAATGAGTATTCGCATTCGTCTCCTAACGCAACATCCGCAATGCTACGAGGAAGGAACTCGCGTTCCCGTGACCACGTCGGTGATGCTGAGGGGTCCATCAGGTGCTCGGCATCCATTACGCGCTCGCGCCGGGCTCGCGGCGAAATACGTAGAGTTGACCAAGCCGCAACGTGGAAGGGCCGGTCATGGTCAGGTCAATCTTGCCCGAACGCTCCTCTGACGGTGGCTCGGCACGTCTCGAGGCCTTCAGTGACGCCATCCTCGCCATCGCGATCACGCTGCTCGTCATTGAGATACGGATCCCCTCGACCAGTGGTGCGCACCTGGGTGCCGCCCTACGTCACCTCTGGCCGTCGTACCTCGCCTACGGGCTCTCCTTCACCACGATCGGCTTCGTGTGGGTCGCGCATCACTCGATGTTCCGGCGCATCCGCGACGTGGACCGGCTGCTCTTGATCTTGAATCTCGGACTGATGCTCTGCGTGGCCTTCCTCCCGTTCTCGACCGCGGTCCTGGCGCGCTACTCGTTCACCGAGTCGTCGGGTGCCGCGCCGGCCGCAGAGTTGTACAGCATCAACATGCTGGTGATCGGGCTCGCGTTCATGAGCCTGTGGGTCTATCTTTCGTTCCATCTGACACTCTTCGTCGGCGACGTCGACAAGAGGACCATCCAACACACGGTTCTGCGCGCGGCCCCGCCTCCGATCCTGTACGCGCTCACCGCGGCGCTCGCCTTCGTGAACGCGAAGGTCTGTTACGTGCTGTGGGTGCTCGCCACGCTCTACGTCGCCGTTGGTCCGGCCGCGCGAAAGATTCCCGTGTGGGCTGAAGTCGCCAGTGAAACGGTGGGCGAAGAGAACTAGCCCGTCTCTCGGTGCGGCGACTAGAACAGGTGGCGCTCGCTGGCCCAGTGCGACAACTGGTACCGGCTGGAGAGCTGTAGCTTGCGCAGCACCGAGGACACATGACTCTCAACTGTCTTGGTCGAGATCTCGAGTTCTTTCGCGATGTCCTTGTAGGAGTAGCCACGGGCAATAAGTCGCAGCACTTGTCGCTCGCGTGCGGTGAGTTGGTCGAGTTCGGGGTCGACGACTGCCACGTTGGCCTGGTCGGGGGTGTCGGCGGTGAAGGCATCGAGCACGAAGCCGGCGAGCCGCGGAGAGAAGACCACGTCGCCCGCGGCGATGCGATAGATCGCGTCGATCAACTCGGGCCCGGAGATGTTCTTGGTCACGTAGCCGCGCGCGCCGGCGCGTATGACGCTGATGACGTCGCCCGCGGCATCCGACACCGAGAGGGCCAAGAATTTCACCGAGGAGTCAACTTCGCAGACCCCACGTAGCACGGCCTGGCCGCCACCGTCGGGCATATGCACGTCGAGCAGCACGACGTCGGGGCTGCGCTCCAGGATTATCTCAATGGCGGCCCCGACTTCGTCGGCCTCGCCAATGATGTCCACCGAGCCGGCGATCTCCGCGCGGATACCCGAACGAATCAACTCGTGATCGTCGACGAGGAAGACCCGTGGTTTGTTCGAGATGGTCATGTGCTGCGCGGCATGACGAGTTGCACTTCGGTGCCCGAGCCCACTGAGGTGTTGATCAACGATTCGCCCCCGTACTGGGCCATTCGTTGTTTGATCGAAAGGGCGATGCCCTGTCGATCGGCCGGGATGGCGTCACTGTCGAAGCCGACGCCACGGTCGCGGACGAAGAGGGAGACGGACCGGGGCTCCACCTCGGTGTAGATCGAGATGCTCGAAGCCCCGGACCACTTGGCGGCATTGATGGCGGCTTCGCGACCGGCGGCGACGAGCGCGAGGACCCTTTCGTCGGGCACGCAGTCCCCGACGGTAACCAGTTCGACCTTGACCCCGTAGTCATTCTCCACGTCATGCTCGATCGCGCCCACGAGGCCGACGAATGACGTCGACGAATTGGCGATCGTCTCGGGACTGAAGAGCCACTGGCGAAGCTCACGCTCTTGGTTGCGTGCGAGGCGGGTGACGTCGCCGCCGTTCGCGGCGGCGCGCTCGATGAGAGTCAAGGTCTGCAGCACCGAGTCGTGGAGGTGAGCGACCATTGCCGCGCGTTCTTCCGCGCGCACCCGCTCACGTCGCTCGCTCGTCAGTTCGCGAACGTTTTGCAGCCACCATGGGGCGAGAAGGACGAGGACGCCGAGGATCAAGATCAAGGTGCCGAAGAGCGCGGGGCCGGCCGATCCCCAGACGCCACCGATGTGCTTGATGGTGTGCAGTCCCGCGTAAATGAGCGCAATCGCGGCGATGACACGAAGCGCCACGCCCTTTCGATTCTTCGATGACGCACCGCCGATGACTGGCGCGGAGTTGATGAACTCCTGAATATGGGTGCGCTCGTCGTTGGAGGCGCCTCGCCACACCGCGAAGCCCCCGAAGGCACTCAGCAGCAAGGGCCAATCGAATCCGTGCGTGACGTCGACACCCGTCGTCTCGAGGGCGATCAGCAAGAGGAGTGTGAAAATGAATCCGACGAGGACGAACTGCGCCTCGCGTCGGTTGAGGAAGATTCGCTGAATGATCGACGAATCCTCGCCGGAGCGCGTGAGGACGACCCAAAAGGTCATATAGAGCAGGACGCCAAGTCCAAAGACGAGCGTCAGCAGGCAGAAGATCAAGCGGACGTAGCGCTCCTTGATGCCCAGTCTCGTAGCGAACCCACCGCAGACCCCGCCAACGATGCAGTTGTCACGACCGCGGCGAAGCGGCCGCTGAGGGGTGCCGACGATCGCGTGACTCGAGGTTGTTACGGACATGCGATCCTCCCTTCCGTGGCGACGCCGTCGCAGCGTTA
>JBEKQN010000185.1:0-5992 GCA_049519675.1 Acidimicrobiales bacterium
GTGGGTGCCGAGTACGCGGTGAGGAGCATCATGACCGCGCCGGTGAAGCTCTTTAATGAGGCCAATAGTGGTGGCGCCATGTTCCGCGACGCCGCGCGTTACCCCCCGCACAATCTGTTTGCGAATGCAGCGCTCCTGATGAAGATGGATGCTCACCCTCAGGCGCCTCGGCCACTCTTTACTTATGCGTTGCCCAGCGTCAAGACGCCTGGCCCTCATGTCACGTCGTTCGTGGTCGGTTTCGCCAATGGCTTCGCGACGTCGTACGAGTGGAATACCATTACGAAATCCTGGGACCGGTCGATTTATGACGAGCCTGACGTGAGCGCTAACGGCGTACGAATCTCGCCGAAGAACGTGATCGTGATGACGGTCAACTACGTGGGAGGAGTTGGCGTCATTGACTCCTACGCGCAAATGATTGGATCTGGTCCCGTCGAAGTGTTTTCCGGCGGGACTTTAGAGCGCGGCATATGGTCGCGACAAAATCTTCGTCAGGCGACCGTCTACAAGTCCTCCTCCGGCAACGTAATCAAACTCAAGCCGGGACAAACGTGGATTGAACTGCTCGACGTATCCGACCACGTCAGCGTCACGTTGGCCAACTAATCACTCATGGTGACGGACATGGTCGATGCCAGCGTCGGACCTAAGAGCGAAAAAGAAGGCACCGCGTACACCACGGCGGAGAAAGGCGAAACCTAATTTCACCAGTCACGACACGTGGTGGCTCCTGAAGGTCATTCGCCGCTCAACGCACTATCTCGTTAGCTTTTCTGACGTCAATGGTGTCCGGGAGCGTCACTCGGCGCGCAACATCAGTGACGTCGGAGTCCTCGCTGCGATGCGCCCAGGAATAGCCGCGACGACGTTGGCGAGCACGAGGCCCCCGATGACGATGAAGAGTACGGACACCGCGGGCACGGTGGGCGAAGGTACGGCGTTAATCTCTCGAGCGAAGAGGCCCCACAGGAAGCGACCAACGATGATGCCCAGTGGCACCCCGACGACGGTGCCCAAACCCACCGCGATCGTCGATTGCCAGGCAATGGCGCTGGCGAGTTGACGCCGGGTAAAGCCGAGCGTTTTGAGCAGGGCGAGGTCTCGACGACGGCGTCGCACCGAGGCGACGAGTGTGAGACCCAGGGCAACGACGGCACCGACGGCTAGGGCCCCCCCCAGTACATCTGGGGTTGAACCGAGCGTGCCGTAGTTGATTATCTGCGCCGGCCGTTGCACCCCCTGCATTACCCCCCCGTTCGAATTTCCACCTAACCTCGCCAGGATTCTGCGGAACGAAATGAGAGCGGCGGTGTGATTCACTCCGGCCTTTACCCGGATGAGGATGGCGTTAGGTCCAGACTTCACGTCGAATAGATTTCTCTGGCTCAGCGGAATCAGCTGGTACGCCAGCAACGCCCCGCTGCCCATCTCGAGGTGGGAGGAACCCCCAACGCCGATGGTGGGCATCGTGGCCGTTCCGACAATGCGAAGCGTGACTGACGCGGCAGCGCCAGTGCTGTGTACGGTGACCGTGTCGCCAACCTTCTTGTGCAACTGGGCGAGCGTCGCCGTACCCAGCACCACTTGGTTGGAACGGTCGAATGCGTGCCCGGTCAGGATGGGTGGACTTACCTTGGCTTTTGGTGTAGCGCCCATGACCGGGACGTCCTGGCCGTCGATCTTGAGGGAACCGAAGTAGACGCCCGACCACGCCGCAACATATTTATTGTGGTTAAGCAGTTTCGCGGCGGGTGCGCCAGGAATGTCGCCCAGACCCCCGCCCCCGTTCATTTCGTAGGTCCAATTCCACCCGTAGAGCGAGGGTTTCGAGACGAGCGCGTGCAGGCTCGCGCCAAACGTGATGGTGGAGACGACGATGATAACGGCGAAGAGAGCCCCGAGGATCGCCGAGCGCACTGGCACTCGATTGCGCCCCGTCCCCGGTTCCAGAGCGAACCTGATGCCTGTAACGGCGGGCACCGGCAGGTTGGCCGACGCGGCGATTCGGGCGGCATGAGACCCACGTGCACTCGTGATTTTTTCAAAGGTCGACGTTCGCTGCGGCGCCATGCGCAACGCGGCGACAACCGTTACCGCGCTCAGGCACACCACGATGAGCGCCACGCCAATTCCGAGCACGGTCCAGTCAAAGTTCACGCCGTGGGGTATATAGCGACGGATCGGTCCGAGTAGTGCCAACGGTGATAATCCCGCGGCGACGAGCACCGCGAGTATCGAACCGGCAAATACGGCGCCGAAGATTCCAAGTGTCCCATCGATGATGGTCGTGCCCGGCCCCGCCCCTAAGGCCCTTAACACCGCGCCATCGATGGCGTTAAAACGTAATCGTCGAAAAATCACCTGGCCGGCGATGATCAGCACGGCTAGCCCGGCGATCAGACCGAATGCGCCAAGCGCAAGTGACTCCGGCTTAATCGTTTGCTCAGCTTTGGCTTCGACGTTGGACCCTAGAGTTAAGGCCAGCGGCAGGCTTTTAGGAATAATGTTGGCCAGTTCCTTTGCCACGGCGGCTCCGTGCCGTGAACCTCCTTGAAGTTGCAGCGCGGTCAGGGATGTATTGACGCAGCACCGGAGCAATCGATCGGTGAGCGCGGGCGTGAAGAGTACGATTCCGCCTCCAGCGACGTCGACCTGGTCTTGCATGAGGTTTGACGCCTGGACGACGCCGAGACCGACCAGTTTGACGTTGAAACGATAATCCGGTTTTACTTTGGTGAAGAACTTTTGCGGCCCATAGCTTTCTATGAGCCCCGTTTTTTCGTTCGAGTAAGCGTAGAACGTGACTACTTGGCCTAGATGAAATCCGAGGGCCCGTGCGTCTGCGGAGTCCATCACGAACTCATTGACACGCCGCGGGTTCGCCAACCTTCCGTTGGTGACGATGACGCGGTCCTGGACAAACAGCTCTCCTCTCACACTTCCCGTCATCGACAGTCCATCGGCCGCGAGTAATGGCTGACCTTTCGGACTTAGTGGGAGCAGATTCAGGTCCACGACGTTGCCCACGTGCTTAACGAACGGCAGGTGAGAGATCTGTCGAATCAGCCCGGCGTTGTACCCAGTCTTTTGACCAATCGCCGGGTTATAGACACCCGTCAGTAATTCCACGTTCGACGAGTCTGTTTGAGAGAGCAGTGTCGGGAAGGATGACTGCGTGCGCCGGGCGCCGGCAATCGCCGCCATCGCGAGTCCGCCGAGCAACGCCACGAGCACGATGATGGTCACGTAACTGCCCCATCGGTCGTGCAGGGTTGCCCAAAAGCGGTACCAGGCAACGCGAAGGGCCTGGCTCACGTCAGCGCAGTCACCATCTGAGGGCATACCCGGGCGCGCATTCCTTGATGTCTAGTACTTGGAACGTATGGCGTGCAGGTGGGTAGCCGTACTCGCGAGCGTGGTGGTACTACCCACCGGGTGCACTATCCCGCGACGCATCGGGGTCCCGGTAATGGCGATGTTGCTCGCCCTGATGAGCGGCCCTGGTGGAGGACAATTCAGTTCACTACGCTCTGCTTGTCAACGCCAGCGAGACGAAACTGAGGTAGCGCCATGACAATTGATATTCCATCGACGGGCCGATCGTTGCGTTCGCTGGTCACTAACCAAGGAACCCTCGAGATCTCGCTGCCGGAGGTTGCCGTCTCGGAGCCCAAGCCACACGAAGTAGTGGTTCGCGTAGAGGCGTCACCGATCAATCCATCGGACCTTGGTCTGCTCTTCGCGGGCGCGGACATGACTCAGGCGACCGTCTCGGGTCCCGCCGAAAGTCCGTTGCTCACTGCGCCCGTCGACGCGAATGCGCTACGGGGACTCTCCGCTCGTGTGGGAACCTCGTTGCCGGTCGGCAACGAGGGAGCGGGCACCGTGGTCGCGGCCGGTTCGTCAGAGACAGCCCAAGCTCTACTCGGCAAGACGGTGGCGGTCACTGGAGGATCGATGTATAGCCAGTATCGAACGGTTGACGCTGGACTGGTGATGGCGCTGCCTGACGGTACGTCGCCACGCGCCGGCGCCTCGGCGTTTGTCAACCCGTTGACGGCCCTGGGCATGGTGACGACCATGCGTAGAGAGGGCCGCACCGGCATCGTGCACACGGCCGCGGCGTCAAACTTGGGCCAGATGCTCGTCAAACTCTGTCACGAAGAGAACGTGCCACTCGTGAATATCGTGCGCCGGCCCGAGCAGGTCGAGACGTTGCGCGCGTTAGGCGCGCAGTACGTCTGCGATTCATCGTCGCCCTCGTTCATGGGTGACCTCATCGAGGCCATTGTTGCCACGTCGGCGACGATTGGTTTTGACGCGACCGGCGACAAGCAGGTCTATATATATGGCGGCCTTGACCGCGGACCGACCGTACTGACTCGCAGCTTTGGCTTCGCGTGGGGCGTGGGCGGGTGGCTGCTGCCGCCCTTCTTACAGAGCATCGGGCCTGACGCGGTGAACGATCTTCGCCAACGCGTTGCGCGTGGACTTGAGAACACCTTCTCGAGCACGTATACAAAAGAGGTCTCGCTGGCCGAGGCGCTGCAACCCGAAGCCTTCAGTGTCTACGGGCTCCAGGCATCAGGTGAAAAGTACTTGATTACTCCGCACAAGGCGTAGGGTTAACTCCGCTCCGCTCCGCTTCATTGAGGCGTATCGAGTGACCTGTGGATCTGTCAGAACGTCCAAATTTTAAGTCGGGAATATGTCCGGTGTTGGTTCAGCGCGACTGTCCAAGTGCGACTCCGAGTCGAGTAGCTGCCGCCAACCTTTAGCGCTATTGGTCAGCCACCCGGCCTCGAGCTAACGAACGGTTGCGAGATCGAGTGCGTTGGTGCCGTCGTTGACGAATAACAGACCCTTGCCGTTGGCGGTAATCGCGGCGGCGAAGAGATCACCTGCTCCCTTGGGGACCAAGGTGGCCTTCGTCAACTGATGACCTGAGGGGCTCACCTCTACGGCATTGCCATTGTTGGCGTTCATCACAAGTATGTCGCCGTTAGGTGCGAAAGTGAGGCCCAAGGGAGCATTGAGCCAACCACCCGAGGTCAAGGTCTTGGTGCCGTCAGCGACCGGGCTCATTCGTGTCAACGCATTGGGAATTTCCGAGACACGGTTCTGTAATGTTTCGGCGACGTACAGGGTGCCGTTATGGCCCAAAATCACTCCCGTCGGCCCTTGCACGAGCGCTGCCTTGTTCGCTTGAGAAGTGAATCCCGATCCGATGACAACCGAGCTCGTCACGCGGGGCGCCGCAGCGGCGCTGAGCGACACGCTGATACGCACGATCGTGGAGGCGTCACCACTCTTCGGGGTCGCGCTCGTACCGGCCGGGCGACTCAACACGTTCGCGACGAACAGGTCCGCTCCGGTACTCGTTGAGGTTTCGGTCATGTCCCAGGGGCCATTAATGTTCGCGTTCGTCCAGGTCTCGACGACCGCTCCATTGGAATTGAGCACGATCAGACAGCCCGCGGGGTTGGCGAGCGGCAGCGCGCCATTAGCGCCGGCGGGCAAGCTCCCGACAACGACCCAACCACCGGGAAGAACCGACAGCGCGGTGGTGAGGCCGACGCCCCCCGGGCACTGGTGTGCTGGAGGCAGTGACGCAATGGTGGCGAACGTGCTCAACGTTCCGCTCGGCGACACCTCAACGATTGTTGAGCCCGTACTCTGCACGTTGGCTTTTTCGTTGAAATTACTAATGAGCGTGTTGCCCTGGGTCAATTTTCCTGTGGTGCTGGGTACCACGAGAATCCCGTATGGATTGACGTCGCCGTTGGCGGGCACTGTCGAGCCCACCATCGTCGGGGTGCCGAGGGATGAAAGGAATGAAGGCGCTGAGGCGGCGCCGGCATCGGCAATTGAGCCGTAGGCGAGACCCATCATCCCCACGATGATCGCTGCGATCGCGGCACGGTCACCTTTGGAGTGCCGTCGTATTCGTTGGGAAATTACTGGATGGCTCATCAACATTTGACTCCTC
>JBEKQN010000186.1:0-4263 GCA_049519675.1 Acidimicrobiales bacterium
GTCCGCTACTTCGTCGCGACCGGTTTTAGGACCATGTGTCCAACGGCGGTGTTCGATGCGGGCACGTGGTAGAAGCGGTGCAGCAACTCCACCGCGTCGCCGAGCGCGCCGCGCATGATGAGCCACATCACCAACTCAATGCCTTCGGATCCGGCCTCGCGCAGGTATTCGATGTGTGGGATCTTGCGCAGGTCATCGGGATTGTCGACCATGTCGTCAAGAAACGAGTTGTCGAAGACTTGGTTGATGAGGCCCGCGCGCGGACCCTGCAGTTGGTGGCTCATGCCGCCCGTGCCCCACACCTGCACGTTCAGATCCTCGCCGTAACTCGCTACGGCCCGTCTGATGGCTTGGCCGAGCTTGTAGCACCGTTCTCCGGTGGGCGGCGGAAATTGAATCACGTTGACCGCGATGGGCACGACCGTGACGGGCCAGACGTCGGGCTGGCCGAACATGAGTGAGAGCGGCACGGTCAGCCCGTGATCGACCGCCATTTTGTTGATGACCGTCATGTCAAACTCGTCCAGGATGAGCGACTGGGCGAGGTGACAGGCAAGGTCTGCGTGTCCGACCACCACCGGCACGGGACGTGGGCCGAAACCCTCGTCGGCGATTTCGTATTCGTCGGCGCAGCCAATGGCGAAGGTCGGGATGACTTCTAATGAGAACGCCGATGCGTGGTCGTTATAGATGAGCACGATGACGTCGGGCTTCTCGCCCGCGATCCACTCCTTGGACCATTCGTAACCCTCGAAGAGCGGCGCCCAGTACTCGCTGTCCTGCTTGCCCGAGTCCAGCGCCGCGCCGATCGCGGGCACGTGACTTGTGGTGACACCGGCCGTTATGCGCGCCATGGTTAGCGACCCTCTTTGATCGAGCGCAGGCCCTCGGGTGAGCGCCCGCCGTGCAGCATCATCGCGGCGTACTCCTCAACGCTCATGTCGGTCATCGACGCCGCCGCGGTTTGGAAGCTGATGCCGTCGGAGGAAAAGATCTTGGCGAGGAAATAGATGTTGCCGCCGTTGGCAATCATGGCGTTGTAATCGCGGTCGAGCACGGCCTGCTTCTGGGCTGGTGTGAGCGACCACTCATCCAGGTACGCCGCCTCGTTGGCCTTGAAGCGCGCTCGATTCTCGGGCTTCATCAGACTCATACAGAATTGGTTGAGATGAAAACCACGGTGTGAGCGCTCCGCGGTGAATACGGTGGTGCCGGGAATGTCGTCTAGTTCAGAGTTGTCGACCACGATTTAACCTTCTTCCCAGTAGAGGCGAGCGGGGTTCTCTACGAGCAATTTACGCTGTAGTTCTGCGCTGGGCGCGATGCGCGGAATAAAGTTGACAATTCTCCCGTCGTCGGGCATGTAGCCCTTCAGGTTAGGGTGCGGCCAGTCAGTGCCCCAGAGCACACGGTCGGGGAACTGTTCGACGATGGCCCGCGCGAACGGAATCGCGTCAATGAAGTCCGGCGGGCCCGACACTGAATAACGCTCGGGGCAGGTCACCTTGGACCAGAAATTCTGGTGCTCGTCCATCAGCTGCACGAAGCGACCAAATGCGGGTCCGTCAACCGTCTGGGTCACGTCAGGACAGCCCATGTGATCCACTACCACTGGCGTCTCGATGGAGGTGAAGAAATTCCACCGCTCTTCTAGGTCCGCCGCCTCAAAGTAGACCACGACGTGCCAACCCATGGGTGCGATTTTCTCGATGATGCGGTGATAGTACGCGTCGGGCTCAGGGTCGACGAGGCGGCGGACATAATTGAAGCGAACTCCGCGCACGCCGCACGCGTGCATGTCATCTAGTTCTCCTTGACTGACGTCAGGCTCGACCGTCGCCACACCGCGGGCGGCATCTCTGGAGGAACGCAGTACGTCGAGCATGGCGGAATTATCCGAACCGTGACAGGTCGCCTGCACCACCACGTTCCTGGAGACGCCGAGGAAGTCGCGCAGCGCAAAGAGTTGCTCCTTGCTGGCGTCACAGGGCGTGTACTTGCGCTCGGGCGCGAAGGGGAAGCGGCTGCCGGGACCGAAGACGTGACAGTGAGCGTCGACGGTGCCGCGGGGCAACTGAAAGGTGGGCTTAGACGGGTTGGGGTCAAATTCCAGCCAGTCGGCGTCCATGGTGAAGGTGCTGATCACTAGAGGCCCCGAGCCGTGAGCGACGCGTCCAGACGTGGATAGACCCGGCGCGCATTGCGCGAGTAGACCTGATCGCGCTGGGCTGGCGTGAGGGCGAGCGCGTCGACGAATCGTTTCGTGTCGTCAAAGTAATTACCGGTCTCGGGGTCGATGCCGCGAACGGCGCCCACCATTTCGGAACCGAAGAGGATGTTCTCGAGATTAATGACGTCGAAGAGCAAGTCAATGCCACGTTGGTGATACACGCACGTGTCAAAGAATACGTTGTCCATCAGGTGTTCGGCGAGCGGCGGTTTATCCAGCATGTCGGCGAGCCCTCGGTAGCGACCCCAGTGGTAGGGGACCGCACCGCCCCCGTGGGGGATGATGAAGCGAAGCTCGGGAAAGTCGGCGAACAGATCGCCCTGGAGTAGTTGCATGAAGGCCGTGGTGTCGGCGTTCATGTAATAGGCGCCGGTCGAATGAAAGTTGTCGTTGCAGCTGGCCGACACGTGGATCATCGCCGGCACGTCGAGCTCGACCATCCTCTCGTAGATCGGGTACCAGGAGTGGTCCGTCAGTGGCGCCCCCGTCCACCATCCGCCCGTCGGATCGGGATTGAGGTTGAGCCCGACGAAGCCCATCTCCAGGACGCAGCGTTCCAGTTCCTCGATCGAATTCTTGATCGACACGCCGGGCGACTGCGGGAGTTGGCACACGCCAATGAAGCTGTCGGGAAAGAGCGACACGACGCGACCAATGAGGTCGTTGCACGCCCTCGACCACGACTCGCTCACCTGCTCGTTGCCCACGTGCGGTTCCATGGCCGACGCGCGCGGAGAGAAGATGGTCATGTCCGCTCCGCGTTCACGCAACAGTCGCAGTTGGTTCTTCTCAATGGTCTCAATGATCTGGTCGTCCGAGATGTTGGGGTAGTCGGGCGCAGGTTCGCCACTATTGAACGCCGCGACCTGCGCCTGGCGCCAGCGTGTGTGCGGTTCCGGCGCGGTCGTGTAGTGACCGTGGCAGTCAATGATCATTGACCGGCCCATATCGACGATGGAACCAATACGTCTCCGCGCATGAGAAGTCGTGCGGTTCGCACGAGCGCGGCGGAGTTAACGTGCACGTCGCCGCCTTTCGTCACCGCTTCTATGGAGACACTGAAGTATCCGCTCGGGTGTTCAACATCGAGCGTCATGACCGAGCCGTCAGCAGTGACGCCGGCGATCTCTTGGGCGACCGATCCCGGCACCACACAGGCAGTCGCTACCGAGACCGCGCCCAGCACGCCGATGGCCTCGTGGACCCGGTGGGGGATGAACGTTCTCGTCGCGATGACGCCGCCGTTCTTTGCCGGCGCGAGCAGGCTGACCTTGGGCACCGACTTCTTGGTCACGTCGCCCAGGTTCATGCGCGGACCCGCGGCCAGACGGAGTTGCTCCACTTTTTTACAGACATCGAGGTTCGCCTCAATTTCCTGCGGCTCCTCGTAGCCCGTCAGTCCCAGATCGTCGGCGCGCACGCAGACAACGGGCATGCCGTTGTCAATGCACGTGACGCGCACTCCGTCGATCACGTCAACCGAGTGGCCCGTTGGCAGCAGCGACCCGCACGTTGATCCGGCGATGTCGAGGAATTCAATGGGGATGGACGAACTCGTACCGGGGACCCCATCAATATGGGTCTCACCCTCGTAGCGCACGGCGCCGTCGGGTGTCGCGATGCGGGCGACTGCGAGGCTCTGGGTGTTTTCCATCCAGATGCGCACCTCGCTCGTAGGGCTACTTAATTCGAGCAGCCCTTCTTCGAGCGCGAAGGGTCCAACCCCAGCGAGCAGGTTGCCGCAGTTCTGGTTATCCGAGACTTCGGCCCGGTCGGGCCAGATCTGCAAGAAGAGATAGTCAACGTCCGCGTCGTCGCGTAACGACTTCTTGATCACCGCGACCTTAGAAGTGAGCGGGTGTCCGCCCCCCATGCCGTCGATTTCGCGCACGTCCGGTGCGCCCATGGCGGCCAGCAAGACCTCGTCTCGGGTCGCGACGTCGCCTGGTAGGTCGGGCGCGTGGAAGTACAGACCCTTAGATGTGCCGCCGCGAAAAACCAGGCAGCGGATTGGGGTCTGGGAGGTCATTGGG
>JBEKQN010000187.1:0-4140 GCA_049519675.1 Acidimicrobiales bacterium
ACTAACCCAGCCGCTCACCACGAAAACGGGCCAGTTTTACAGCGCCACGGACGCGCGTATGTTGCCGGGGACGCTGCAGAGGCCGAGACCACCCTTTTGCGTCGCGGCGGCGGGAAAACGAGGTCTGCGTACGGTCACCCGTTACGGACAGGGCTGGGTATCGACCGGTCGTTCCGCCAACGCCGACGAGTCGTGTTTCGACGCCGTCAGCGCACAGATGCACCGGTTGCGGGTGGCCCTGGACGAAGTGAGTCGACCACTCGAAACAATCGAACGAGTCCTGCTCGACGGCCTCAACAGTGAGCGCCCATTGGTCTCACTTGACGCGTTCGTCGACTGGGCCGGTCGCTACGAAGAGCTCGGCATCACCGAACTCGTGATCCACTGGCCCGAGCCGGACTCGTTGTTCGACTTCGACATGACGACGTTCGAAAAGATCGCGACCGAGGGTCTCGCCCAGCTGTAATCACTTTCGCGCCACGACGCGCCGAAGCGGGCGGACTACATTCGGTCCATGGAAAAAGTCGAAGAAGTCTCTCCCGCAACGACCAGGGTCGGTTGGATCGGCACCGGTGTCATGGGTTCAACCATGTGCGCCCATTTACTGAACGCCGGCTACCCGATGACGGTTTCATCACGTACGCGTTCAAAGGCCGACGCTCTCGTAGCGGCCGGCGCCACCTGGGCTGACACGCCGGGCGAGGTCGCGAAAGACAGTGACGTCATCTTTACCATGTTGGGTTTTCCCGTCGACGTGCGAGAGGTGGTTTTTGGAGCGAACGGTCTGCTCGACTCGGCCCACGAAGGCTCGGTCGTAGTGGACATGTCGACGAGTGAACCGGCGCTCGCCGTAGAGATCGCCGAGCGCGCAACAGCCCGCGGCGTGCACAGCCTGGACGCCCCCGTGTCGGGCGGTGACGTCGGGGCGAAGAATGCGACCCTTTCGATCATGGTCGGAGGGCCCGAGGACGTCTTTCTCGCGATCGAGCCGTGCCTCAAGGTGATGGGCGCCACGATCGTGCGCCAGGGTGATCATGGAGCGGGCCAACACACCAAGATGATGAACCAGGTGCTCATCGCGAGCAACATGATGGGCGTGTGCGAGGCGCTGCTCTACGCCTATCGGGCCGGCCTCGATCTCGAGACCGTGCTCGCGTCGGTGAGCGGTGGGGCCGCGGGCAGTTGGTCGCTGTCGAACCTTGCTCCTCGCGCCATTGCGGGCAACATGGCGCCGGGATTCTACGTCGATCATTTTGTCAAAGACATGGGCATCGCGCTGCGCGAAGCCGGTCGCATGCATCTGTCACTGCCGGGGCTCGCGCTCGCCCATCAGCTCTACGTGGCCCTGCAAGCCCAAGGCGGCGGTCTCGACGGAACCCAATCGCTCATTCGAGCGCTGGGGTCCTTGTCCGGCATCAACTGGGACCAGCGATGAGTCCAATTCCGTCACTCGCTAATCAGCACCACGTATTTGCCACGCGGAACATGAAGTGTGCAAGTGGGCCCGCGAGCCTCGGGCCCTGCGTACCAGAATGAAACCACGCATCGCGGTGGGTCCCGAAGGGGCGTATTGGGCGGACGAAGCAATCCGCCGTGGCGGCGGTGAGACGGTCTCGATCGACAATCACCCCGACGGGCTGATCTGGATTCAGTTCGGAGCGGCACATGATCTCAAGAAATATCTCACGACCCATCCCGGCATTGGTTGGGTGCAGTTGCCGCTCGCGGGCGTGGAGGACGTCTTTGCGGCCGGCGCCATCACCCACGAGCAGCAGTGGACCTCAGCGAAGGGGGCGTACGCCGAACCCGTCGCCGAGCACGCGCTCATGCTCATGCTGGCGGGGCTGCGACAACTGCCAACCAGGGCGCGGGCGCGCGCCTGGGGCAAACCAGCGGGCGTAAGTCTTTTTGACCAGCCCGTCACCATCGTGGGCGCGGGCGGCATCACGGTCGCATTGCTCAAACTGTTGGCACCATTTCGTGCCCACGTCACTGTCGTTCGTCCCCGACCAGAACCTCTCGAGGGCGCCAAACTAACGGTCGGCAGTGAACATTTGAACGACGCGCTGGCAAGTGCGCGCGTCGTGGTGCTGGCTCCCGCGCTGACCGCGCAGACGTATCACATGATTGGTCAGGGTGAGCTGGACGTCATGAGAGACGACGCGTGGTTGGTCAACGTGGGTCGAGGAGGACTCGTGAACACCACCGCATTGGTCGAGGCGCTGCGCAAGGGTGTCATCGGTGGCGCGGCTCTCGACGTGACTGAGCCTGAGCCGTTACCCTCAAGTCACCCACTCTGGAAACTCAGGAACTGTCTCATCACGCCGCACACGGCCGACACCAAGGAAATGATTTTCCCTCTGCTCGCACAGAGAATCACGGAAAACGTCCGGCGTCTCGGGGCGGGCGAAGAACTCCTCGGTCTCGTCGACGTTGACCTGGGTTACTGAGCGCATCCTCGGCGCTCAAAACGTGGAGCCGCAATTATCAAGCAATGACAAGATGGGTTGATGGCCGCCTACCGAGAGTTCGCTCGCTTCTACGACGCAATCAACGGCGACCCGGTCGAGACGAGCCGGACGATACTGAGACACATCGAGCATTACCGTCCCCAGGCAGACTCAGTGCTTGAACTCGGTTGCGGCACCGGCGCGATCCTCGCCGGGCTCGGGTCGGGACTTGCCCTGACCGGTCTCGACTTCTCGCCCGAAATGTTGGAGATTGCGGAACGTCGCTGTCCTCACGCGCGACTACACCTCGATGACATGACAACCTTTTCGCTGCGCGAGCAATTTGACGTGGTGCTGTGCGTATTCGACACCCTCAATCACGTGTCAACTTTTGACGGGTGGAAATCACTGTTCGAGCGAGTCTCGACGCATCTGGTCGACGGCGGGATCTTCATCTTTGACATAAATACCCTCGGCAGGTTCCGTCGGCTCGCCGACATGGCGCCGTGGGTCCACGATTTCGACGGTCACACCCTCATCATGAATGTCGAGTTCGTCGACGACGTCCACTCCGAGTGGGACATTCGGGTGTTCGAGCACCTTCAGGACAAGAATTATGTGCTGCACCACGAACTCATCGTTGAGCTGGGCGTCAGACTGCAACAGGTACGAGACGCGCTGGCCCTCGACTTCGACCTGGTAGAAGAGACCGACCCCACGGGCGCGGCACCGACGGACGAGTCTGACCGCGCGTACTTCGTCTACCAGCGACGAGTGCGGGACTCTCGATAAAACTACTGAACGGTCGTGGTCGTGGTGGACGTCGATGTTGTCGACGTTGTCGACGTCGTGGTTGTCGACGTTGTCGTTGTGGTCGGCGCGACGACGTAGCCGGGCCAACCTTCCCATTCGACACTGGTGCCTTGGGGTCCCACGACGCGTACGAACTGCGCGCGTAGGGCGTGCGAAAGCAGAAGATTCACCTCGCCGGCGATATTCAGGGCGTTCCCGCCGTGCTGGCCGAGGTCAACGGCGTAGGTCGTAATCACGGTGCCATTTAACCAATAATTGATGGCCATCACGTCACATCCGCCGGCCAAATTGGTGTATCCGGACTTCACGCCCACCACGCCATCCTGACCCACGAACGGCGTGTAGGAGATGACCACACCGGCAACCGGCAACTTCACTCTCGGCAGCGCCACGATGTTGCGCACGATGGGCTCATTGGTCATCAACGCCACCGTAATGATCGTCTGGTCCTGGGCCGTTGATCGGTCGTACTGAGAGATCCCGGTGTAGTCAACGTAGTGAGTGTGCGTCATACCAAAGGCGTTCGCATCGCGATTCATCTCGTTCACGAACTGATCGTGGGTCATGCCCAACATCGTCACGAGCAGTGCGGCGTAGTCACCGGCCGAATGCACCAGTAATCCGCGCAGTAGCGTGCCCTCGCAGAGGGTCTCGCCGCTGGCAATCGCGGCGACGGACTGATCGGTCTCGATGTCGAAGTGGTACATCTGGACTTCGTTCGCGGTGACACTCAAGCAGGGTCCACGTTGCGAATACGTCAAGGGCAGATGTTGTAGTACCACCCACGTCGTCATCAACATGGTGAGGCTGGCGATTGGCTGCTGGGATTGCGACGGCGACGCCGCCGCAACCGAGAGCGCGGGCACGGCAACGGCGG
>JBEKQN010000188.1:0-4078 GCA_049519675.1 Acidimicrobiales bacterium
GCATAGGGCCGAGCGCATTCGTGAAACATCACGCAACGTGGGTCATTCTGAGCCAGTCACAAGAATCGTGGGGGGTGAACGTCGCCGGGTATCCAGAGTCGTGGGAGGTGAACCTGGAAAGCTCCTTGTTGATCACCGGCTACAAGATAGTGAAAGTGTGGCCGACGGCCACGGTGTTGCACGCGTCGTCTTCAATCGTTAGCCAAACTTAGTTTTCATCCGCGCGCAAAACGCTCGCGCGCCCGTGAGAAAGTTGAGCCTACGTGGCTCGATATTCGGCGACCCAATTGACGAGCATCGCGACGGGGGCGGAGGGACAGAGACGACCCTCTAAACAAAAGGTCTGCTGTTGAAGTGAAATTCTCATTGGAATAGTGGGAATCTCCGACGGCGTATTCACCGACGCCCATAGGACTCCGTCAACGGTATATTTGATCGACTTCGGCGACCAAATAATGCCCCACGTGTGCCAACGCAGCATATTGATGCTCAGTATGCGTTGATCGACCTGATTCGTGGGACCAAAGTGAACCGTCGAGGTGGTGGAATCGATCTGGCCCTCATTCTCGTTGAAGTCAACCTCGGGCGGCCACACGTCCGACTCGGGGTACAGCAACTGGACGCTGGTTGCCCCACCGCCGGTGTCACGGGAGCGCACAAAAAACGCGCCATACGTTTGCGGCATTCCGCATTGACAGACACCACCTGTAACCCAACGATTTTGAAAATCTGGATCACGCCACGTAGTGATTCGTAGCGAGTCGCCTCGCACGACCACATGGGTAACTGCGTATTCCGCACCGCGATCGTTCGCCGGCTGTCCGCTGTAACTGACCCATCCGGTCGGCAGTGCCTTACCCGGGAAATTGCTCGCGTAGATCATCGTGTAGCCCGGCAGCGCCTTGGGGCCCGGGAGGCCCATTCCTGAAAGCTCCGTCTTGTTGGGCGTGCCCAATGGATATTGCAAGTGCGTTGCGGGATGGGGCGGCAAAGTGATGGAAGTTGACGGACCAATGCTCGAACTGGTAATCGCTAGCGCAACGATGACGCCGATCGCAAGAATCACGGTGACCGAGGTAATCACGGCGATACGCCGGTTCAGAGGTGGCCTCACGACATCAGTGTTCACCACGGTTGAAGAACTAGCGCCGCGAGTCACGACAGACCACCTCTAAGTAGGCCAACAATCGATCGACGTGAGTGATTACCGCTCCTTGAACGCACTTGAGACTTCGAACGTCACATCTCGTTCGCGGTGACACTTGTCCATTTCGCTTGTCTCCGAATCGGCCGCACAGTCCAAAAAGAGTGCCACTGCACCATTATCAAGTTTACAACATGCTTTCTGGAGAGTTCGTAGCACCCGAAATAGCCAGCACCGAAGCCAAGCACATCATGAAATTTAGGGCAAGATGCACGATCCAAATCGACCCTGTATGCGGCGCCCGCAAATCCCTGAAATGACGAGACATTGACTGCCGTCCATACTGGTGATCGAGAGTGTCAAACAGAAAATGATTGAAATTTTTCTAGGCAGGAGGTTCGCCACTCGGCACTCCAGATCGGCGCGCCGCGAATGACCCCTTCACGTACGCCGCGGGGCCCTTGATAAAACCAATCCACTCCTGGCGTGTCACCTCTCGAGGAAAGGTCTCGGACTTCTTTGTATTGCGGACCGAACTCGACGCGAATCCATAGCGAAGTCCTCCCGGAATGCGCGTCATGAGGTCCCATATGCGCCCAGGTTCTTTGACGAGGCAGCGAGTGATATATGCACCAAGCCCGGTCGCATGCCACAGAGTCTGCTTGACCAGCTCGTCAACGGTCCGTCGATGCTGATGCCACACAATGGCTCCCGGCTCATAGACAATTTCATAACCCGCGCACAGCGCGTCGAAGAAGGCGGCCAGGTCCTCCGCCCCACATCTGTCCAGAGCGACGTCAAAGTATCCCAGCTTCACGAACGTTTCCCGCCTCCATGCCATGTTCACTCCTGCACCAATACGGCCCGTTGCGTAGGGCAGCAACGACCCCGGCGATCGGTGCTGTAAGTCGATTCGACGGGGGAGAATTCCTTCCACGAACGCCCCCGTCTCTTCGAACCACGATTGCGCTTGAGTTTCGAGCTCCATCGGCAACACGAGGCCCGTGGCGCAAGCAGTGTTGGGCGAGGACTCCAGAGCAAGCACGAGCTGAGCGATCCAAAACTTGTCAACCTGCGCATCGTCATCCGTGAACGCTATGTACTTCCCGTCGGCCTCTTTGGCGCCTCGGTTCTTCGCCACGCACACTCGTCCTGAAAAATTGCGCACGTAGCGCACATCGCTGAATTTCTCAGCTATGAGGGTTTCAGTTTCGCTCCCAGTAGACGAGTCCACGACAATCACTTCATAGTTCGAATAATCCAATTCAAAGATGGACTGAAGGCAACGGTCAGCCAAAACCGGACGGTTCATCGTCGCCAGCACGATGCTCACTTTGGGCTCACTCGTATGCAGCGCTGTCCTCTCACGTAGACAGGGTGCGACAACCGTGTGGTCCTGAGGCTCACCCAACTTCAACTCTGGCGTTTGATCCTCATTCAGATGTTCCGCGATGGGTATCGCAAGTTTTTCAGACGCTTCGATAAACAACTCGTCGACACCATCACCCTGCTCCGCCAGTGCGACATCTAATACCCCGATTGGTTTTGAGTGCAGTCTCACCAACACGAGAGCCCGGTCCCGGTGCAGAGACGAGTCGCCCGCCCTCCAGCGAACAGAGCGATCCGCCATTTCCAGCTCGAGTATCGCTCGCGGACTGAACGAACCTTCTTCGTTCGTCACTTGAGCCACGCTCCGTCCAAGTGGCGCAATCGAATCGCACATTTGCATCGCTCCGTGGCTTCACCCGGCAGACCAACCCGAAGGTCGCTGAGGTGGATAGTTGCAATCACAGGGCCGAACATCCTTCTCGAAGTTTCCACAATACTTTCCTCTTCATTACGAACCATCTCGAACCATCAAGTGTGCGGACTGTCTACCTTGTCACTAGATCCGCGAATTTCTTGACGGTACTCGACACTAACCGCGCCGATGGTCGAGCGGCGACTTCGGATGTGGCTCACAGAACTCGTTTGTGACATTGACTTTCTCACTGAACCATCGTGAATTGACCCCCAACCAGTCGGGAATATCGTAGAGATCGATGTTGACCTGGGGACTCTCAGTGAATCATCACCGTTACGTTGACTTCGCTGAGACGAATTCACCGTCGTTCACGTTGACGGACGAGGACAGCACGATGCCATCCGAAGACGTTCGAGCGACATGATCAATCGGACCTTACAATTCACACGAAGTTATATTGTTTGCGCCGGAACGACGCCTCGTTGCGGGCATTTGAATTCTCCTGACGTTTTCTAATTGAGATGGGCGCACGTCGCTAGTCGTAAACACTGGCAGTAAATTCGCCGTCTCTTTTAAGCAAAATGCTCTAAAAGCGCCCACAATCCCTCGCCCTCCTTGACCAGGAATTTAGAGTTGACATTCGCCCTTATCGCCACCATAATTACTGATGCAGGGGCTGATGAGGAGTTAGTCCGTGTTGGCTGCCAGCCCTGCGAAAACGTCACTGCGCGTAGTTCACGCCTCCGCGCGCCGTCCCTCGCCGCCCTCGGGCACGGTGTCGGTGATCATCCCAACGCTCAACGAGGCAGGCAATCTGCCCTACGTCCTAAATACGATTCCGACCTGGGTCCACGAAGTGATTCTGGTCGACGGGCGCTCAGATGACGACACCGAACGCATCGCAAGGGTGCTGCGTTCCGACGTGCGTGTCGTTCACGAACTCAAGCACGGCAAGGGTGCCGCCATGAGGGCAGGTTTCCAGGCGGCGACCGGTGAGTATCTCATCGCTCTCGACGCCGACGGTTCAATGGATGGCGTTGAGATCGGAGCTTTTCGCGACGCCCTAGTGGCTGGGGCGGATTACGTAAAAGGAAGTCGCTTTTGCGCGGGCGCCGGTTCGAGCGATATCACACCCTTACGGCGCTTTGGCGACTGGGCCATCTGCATCCTTATCCAACTACTCTTTGGCG
>JBEKQN010000189.1:0-4077 GCA_049519675.1 Acidimicrobiales bacterium
GACCTCACCCCGCGCCGTGCGCTCGTGGTGCCCGGTCACGAGATCGTCGGCGTCGTCGATGAACTTGGCGAAGGTGCCTCGACAGTGCGCATCGGCGAGCGCGTTGGTGCGGCCTGGTTGGCCCGCACCTGTGGCGCCTGTCGCTTCTGTCTCGCGGACCAAGAAAATCTCTGTCTTCATCCCACCTTCACCGGTTGGGACATTGACGGTGGGTACTCGGAGTTCGTCGTCGTGAACGAGGACTTCGTGTATCGCCTGCCCGAAGGCTTCAACGACGTGGAAGTGGCGCCGCTGCTCTGTGCGGGCATTATTGGTTTCCGCGCACTGCGTCGCACGGAATTGCCCAAGGGTGGTCGCCTCGGGATCTACGGCTTCGGTGGGTCAGCGCACCTGACCGTACAAATCGCGATCGCCGAAGGAGCGCGCGTCCACGTGATGACCCGCTCACCCGAGTCCCGACAACTGGCCGTCGCCCTTGGGGCAACGAGCGTGGGCGACACGGATGACACACCCCCGGAGCCCCTTGACGGCGCCATTCTCTTCGCGCCGGTGGGCGAAATAGTGCCCATCGCGCTTGCGGCGCTCGATCGGGGCGGCGTGCTCGCGGTCGCGGGTATCTATCTGAGCGATGTTCCGACGCTTAATTATGAACGTCACCTCTTTCAAGAGCGCACGTTGTGCAGCGTGACTGCGAACACCCGCCATGACGGTCGCGAACTCCTTGAAATCGCCGAGAGAATTGGCATGCGGCCCACCGTGCATCCGTACCCTTTCAGCGAAGCCAACCGCGCGCTGGGCGACCTGGCGCACGACAGATTCAGTGGCGCCGCCGTATTGGTCGACTTCGACGAATAGCCGCCATAAAGACGATTATGGGCCAAATGATGACGTTCGGCCCTACTTGTCTGTGGTCGTCCCAGACCAAACTTCTCTCGTAACTCAGAATTTAGAGCGCGAAAAAGGGGCGACAATCGCTACGCACTGGAGTCATTTATGAGTCGTGAAGAACTCTTCCGAACCGAGAGGGAATGCAAGTGAACTCTATTTTCACAGGACGTGGCACCGCGAGTGACGACCCCTACCTAGCCGCTACGAGCCCGCTTGGTATCGACGGTGAAGAATACGCGAGGCGCTTCTGGTTGCACTACCTTCACGTCGGAATCCTCGTGTTCATCGGAGAGGCCGTCTCGACACTCGTGTACTTCGTGCTCACACCCCACGGACCGCATCGGGTCTTGCTGGTCGCGCTCACGTCGACTGTCATTCTCGCGTTGATTTTGAGCTTTCCTCTCGCGAGACGATTCGCTGCCTCGGGGTGGAGGAGTCACTACTCGTTTGGTTGGACGCTCGCCGCTGGGATTATCGTGGCGGCGTCAATACACCTCGATCGAGGCGCAGACAGTCCGATTCTATTTCTCATGGTTCTGCCGATTGTGAGTGCCGCTCTCGCACTCAATGTTCGCCAGGTCATCGTGTGCGGAATCGCGACGCTTGGAGAATTCACTTTCATCTGCCTTGACGATCCGGTGGTTCACAGATCAACGTCAGAAATGTCGATGTTCGCGATGCTGCTCCTAGGTCTCGTGGTGATTGCAGTGGGCGTCTCAGCCGCGCGAGTACGACTACTCGACGACGAGATGAGCCTGAGGACAAATCTCACGTCAATGGCCACGATTGATGCGCTCACCGGTTGCCTTAATCACGGCGCCTTTTACGATCGCCTGGAAGTGGAAATCAACCGCGCGCTTCGCCAGCACGAATCTCTGAGCCTCCTGATGATTGACATCGACTACTTCAAGGCCTTCAATGACACGTACGGCCATTTGGCGGGCGACGACGCCTTGGAGAGTGTGGGTTCCACCTTGGTGAAGTTGAGTCGCAGCTTCGATGTTGTGGGGCGAATTGGCGGAGACGAATTTGCGGTCGTGCTACCGGCGTCGTCTCTCGCTGCTGCCTCAGAGATCGCCTTGCGAATGAGCACAGCATTGACTTCCCCTGCGCGCCCCACCGTGAGCATTGGCTACGCCTCGCTCGATTCCTCGGAACCGAACGCGAAGCGGTTAGTGCACGACGCCGACCGAAGTCTGTACGAAGTGAAGTTGAATGGTCGAGGTCGGTCCGCCCCATTGGTGTCGTCGTCTTCGTCAAAGAGTGAGACGAGGAGCGTGCCGGTCGAGTCCGATGCTGACCTCAAACTGGTTGAAGAGCAAGTTCGCGCGGCTGATCGCGCGGCGGCGGAGGCACTGTCAATCCTCGACGCGTACCAGTCAACCTCCATCGTCGGACTCGGCTTTGTGGATCGTGATTTTCGAATCGTGCGAATCAACCCAATGCTGGCCGCCATACACGGCGGTTCCGTAAGCGACCAACTGGGACGAACCGTCGAAGAAGTCGTCCCCGTCATCTGGCCCCAGCTCGAACCGTTGTATCGATTCGTGGTTGACACGAACTCTCCGGTCGCCAATCGAGAGGTGGTGGGCGAAACATCGAGCGATCCAGGAGTGATGCGGACGTGGCTGACCAATCTCTATCCGGTGAATATAGAGAATGAGGTGATCGGTGTGGGAATCGTGGTGATTGACATCACGGACTGGAAACGACCCAAAGAAGGTAAGAATTCACGCCATCGCACGAGGGCTAACCTCCTCGAGCAATATTGACTGGCGTAGGTCCTCGCCAACTCCACTTTGAGACAGGTCAAGAAGGAGCTGAGGGCACGGATTCGCAGCCCTCAGCCTCGACGAACGCGACAAACCGACCAGGTTGCCAAAATTCATGACCTAAGCCCTTATCGAAATGGGGTCTCACCGCTGTACGTTCACATCAAGGCAGATTTTTCGAATGCGAAAGGCAACCAGATCGTGTTTCAGGTCCGTATTCATGGCAGGGGTGGTCAGGGGGTCGTCACAGCGGCCGAAATCCTCTCGGTCGCGGCCTTTGATGAGGGCCGTCACGCACAGGCATTTCCGAGTTTCGGGTCTGAGCGCACCGGGGCCCCCGTCGTCTCGTTTTGTCGTTTTGACGACCGGGAAATTCGTACTCGCGAGCCCGTCATGGAACCCGACGCCGTGATCATCCAAGACGTCACCCTGATCCACCAGGTCGATCTCTTCTCGGGTCTCTCGCCGGTCGGCTATGTCCTGATCAATTCATCGAACAGTTTCTCCGAACTAGGTTTTGGCGACTTCTTCGACCAATACAACATCGAGCGCCTCATGACGTGCCCCGCGACGGACATCGCCCTCGAGCACCTCGGCCGACCGCTGCCCAATGCCGCGCTGCTCGGCGGATTCGCCGCGCTCACCGGCGAGATCACCTTGGACGCAATTGACAAGGCCGTGCGCGAACACTTCGCCGGCCGGGTCGGTGAGCGCAACGCCGCGGCCGTCAAGGCGTCCTTTGACTACGTGGCGTCGAAGGTCAAGGAGGCCGCTCGTGCTTCGACAAATTGAAGGCTCGAAGGCAATCGCCGAGACGGTGGCCCTCTGTCGACCTGAGGTCGTGTGCGCGTACCCAATTTCACCTCAGACCCACATCATCGAAGCAGTGGGCGCGATGGTGAAGGCGGGCACGCTCGCACCCTGCGAATTCATCAACGTCGAGTCCGAGTTCGCGGCGATGTCCGTGGCGATCGGTGCCTCCGCGACGGGCGCCCGGGCGTACACCGCGACGGCGAGCCAGGGGCTGCTGTTCATGATGGAAGCCGTCTACAACGCCGCCGGACTAGGACTACCAATCGTCATGACACTGGCGAATCGAGCCATTGGGGCGCCGATCAACATCTGGAACGATCACAGCGACGCGATGGCGGTTCGCGATTCGGGATGGATTCAACTCTTCGCCGAAACCAATCAGGAGGCGTCGGACCTGCACGTCCAGGCCTTCCGTCTCGCCGAAGAGCTCTCGGTGCCCGTCATGGTATGCGTCGACGGCTTCATCTTGACCCACGCCGTCGAGGGCGTCGATCTGCTCGATCAGTCCTTAGTGGACTCATTCCTTCCACCCTACGAACCTCGACAAATGCTCGATACGAATGCGCCGGTTTCCATCGGCGCCATGGTCGGACCCGAGGCGTTC
>JBEKQN010000190.1:0-4062 GCA_049519675.1 Acidimicrobiales bacterium
AGACGGTGTGTGGGCGGTGTTCTTCGGCGCCAATATTCACTTCTCCTCGGTCGGCACGAACTATTTCGCAGCCTCGGCGGCCACGTCGCCGCTTCAGCATTACTGGTCGCTCGCGGTTGAGGAGCAGTTCTACCTGGTCTGGCCGGCGTTGTTGGGCATCGTGGCGTTGGTCTTTCGGCGAAAGGGCGTTGTTGGTCACGTGCCCCGCGTGCCAATTGCGTTGACGCTGCTGGCAGTCGGGGGCCTCTCGCTCTACTTGTCGGTAGTGCAAACCGCGTCGAATCCGACGGCGGCGTACTTCTCCACGTTCGACCGCACCTGGGAACTTGCCGTTGGAGCGCTGCTCGCGGTGGCGCTGCCGTGGTTGGGAAAGATTCCTTCTGCGATGCGCTGCGCCCTTTCGTGGAGCGGACTCGTCGCCATCATCACGGCAGCGTTGTTCTTCACCGCTTCAACACCTATGCCCGGCTACGACGCACTGCTCCCGGTCCTCGGCTGTGGGGCACTGCTGGTCGGCGGTGTCGGTCGGCCGAGCCACGGCGCGCACTCGTTGCTCTCAATTCGACCGCTGCGCTTTCTTGGCGACATCTCGTACTCCCTGTACCTCTGGCACTGGCCAATCTTGATCATCGGAGCCGCGTATTTGGGAGCGGGCGACACCTTGAGCGTTCGCCTGGTTCTGATTGACGCTTCAGTCGTTCTCTCGGCGTGGTCGTACTACGGATTAGAGAACCCACTGCGTCACATCAAGTTGCTGTCCCAGCGCGCGTGGCGAGGTCTATTGCTTTGGCCCATCGCGACGGGGCTCGTTATTGCGATCGCCGTCTTCGGTGCCCCGAGCGTGCCCTTCGCGGCAGCAGCCGGGGCCGCCAATGCGACGATGTCCCCACTCAACGCCGTGCGCGCTGCGGTCGTGGCGGGCCAAGAAGCCGATGCCGTACCCTCGCTCACCGACCCGGGACTACTCACTGCGAGTACCGACCACGTGAACCTCGGCTCGTGCAGCCAGTACCCGGTCTTCACGGGAAAGGTCTGCAATCTCGGTGATCCCAACGGCACCAAGACGATCGTCGTGTTCGGCAACTCGCACTCGGTGATGTGGGTGCCGGGACTCGTCGTGCTGGCCAAGCAGGAGCACCTCAAGCTCTACCCGGTCGTCAAAGAGGCGTGCGCCTACGAGGCCTTTCCCGACCTCAACCACGAATGGAACATCGCGAACGGATGCACCACGTTCTATGACTGGGCGAAGGCCCAGATCAAGAAACTGCACCCCGACCTGATCATCATCGGTACGTTTTCCAAGACGCCGCACTGGGTGGCGGGCGAAACGTCGGTCATCAACACCTTGAAACTGCTCACACCGCGTCTCATCTTGTTGGGCGACTCTCCCTACACCAAAGCACCGGCACAGTGTCTGTTGCAGTCCGGGGCGACGCAAGGAACGTGTCTGTCAAGCGAATCGGTTCTGAGCACCAAAGTCCAGGCGCAGGTCCAAGCCATTGCGACGAGCACCCGCGTGCAATCCCTCAACATGACGAACCTCTTCTGTGTTGACGATCTGTGTCCCGCAGTCATCAACGGGCTCATCCCGACGTGGGACGGGAAACATCTGACCCCGCAGTATTCGGCGTATCTGGCCCCAGCGCTCGAATCGGCGCTCAACGTGCGCGGGACGAATGTGATGCCTATCGGATCGCTGACCAGTACGAGCAAGATAAAGAGCGGCGGTGGAGCTCGCCGGGGATAACGATTTGATTCAATTCCCAACGAAAATTCCGCCCTTTCACTGGCTTTTAAGATATTGGCCGAGTACCTATCTCAAGCCCACGGCATAAGGACACCCTTGTTGAAAAACCGGACCAACGCTCATCGACCACGTCACTCCGCGCGCGCGGCGCTCTTGGCCGGGGCAATTTTGACTCTGGCGTCGGTTGCGACGGCCACGTACGCGTCAGGGGGCGTGGCCTCCAAGCCACTCGTGGCGCTCGCGCAAGCGGTCGCCGATGGTGAGCAGAAGGATCCGCTACCGGCAACGACGACGCCCACCGTCGAGCACGCACTGCACGATCACGTCAACCTTGGACGTTGTAGCGCATTCCATCGACTGCGCAGCGCTATCTGCAACTACGGAGATCCCAATGGCACCAAGACCGTCGTCGTCTTTGGCAACTCGCACTCGGCGATGTGGGTTCCGGCCATCGCCGTCGCGGCCAAGGCCGACCACTGGAAGTTCTATCCGGTGGTGAAGGAATCGTGTGGCTACGACACCTACTCCGACGTCGTGCCGAAGCTTGATCCCAACAATGCGTGCACATCATGGTACGAGTGGGCGAGGACCGTTATCGCGCGACTGCACCCCGATGTTTTGGTCATGGGTAGTTACACGAAAACGACCTATTGGGCATTGGGTGAACGCACGGTGATCCGCCAGTTACTCCCAGTCACGAAACGTTTTGTGTTGTTGAGCGACTCGCCGTGGATCCCGGCCCCGGAGCAGTGCTTCTCGTTCGCAAACGCCACGCAGGGCACGTGCCTACGCCACGAGCCACAACTTCGCATCCATGTACAAGAAGAAACGCATAACCTCGCGCGCGAAATGCACGTGCAATACCTCGACATCACACCGCTTCTCTGTGATGAGCAACTCTGCCCCAGCGTGATTGACGGCATAATCCCGACGGCGGACGGCTCGCATGTGACCCCTCAGTACTCCGCCTTCGTTGCGACAGCCTTCGACATGGGGCTCAATTTGGCCGGTACTGACACGAGCGCGATCGTGTCAGTACCGGTGCCGTCAACGACAACCTCAACCTCAACCTCGACCTCGACGTCGACCTCAACGTCGACGTCGACGTCGACGGTGCCGGTGCAGTGATCCGTGGAATGTAGCTGCGGAGCCGAACGCCGGAGGTTCAGATCCCTCCGGCCGCTCTATGCGATCGGTTCGAATTGTGCCGTGAAGTGGCGTAGGGCCTGCGGCTCGTGGACCATTCGATACCCGTGTAGGGAGCCTGCATCTTTGGCGACGGAAGTGACGACCTCAATCACATAGTCAATATGGCTCTGCGTATAGGTCCGCCGTGGAATGGCCAATCGGACCAGTTCCATGGCGGCGGGCGTCTCCGTGCCGTCAGGTTGACGGCCGAACATGACGGTGCCGATCTCACAACTTCGGATACCACCCGCTTTGTAAAGGGCTACCGCAAGCGCTTGACCTGGATACTGCAGGGGAGGAATGTGACTGAGCAGCGCCTTGGCGTCCACGTAGACCGCGTGGCCCCCAATGGGTTTCACGACGGGAACGCCGGCGGCATCGAGCGCGTCGCCCAAATACGCCGTGGAGCGAATCCGGTAGCGCAAGTAATCGGGTTGCACCGCCTCTTTCAGACCCTGCGCCAATGCCTCAAGGTCTCGCCCGGTCAGGCCGCCATAGGTTGGAAAGCCTTCGGTCAAGATCAACATGTTGCGGCACTTCTCAGCGAGGTCGTCATCGTTCAAGGCCAACCAACCACCAATGTTGCCGAACGGATCCTTCTTGGCGCTCATCGTCATACCATCGGCCAGGGACGCGATCTCTCGGACGATGTCGCTTATGTCCCTTTGTGATTGACCCTCTTCGCGTTCATGGATGAACCAAGCGTTTTCAGCGAATCGGCACGCGTCCAAGAAGAACGGAACGTCGTAGCGTCGACAGATTTCACTCACGCCTCGAATGTTCGCCAATGAGACAGGTTGTCCGCCACCGGAGTTATTGGTAATGGTCACAAAGACGACCGGGATGGTGGCCGCACGCTCCCGGAGAAGTGAATCGAGCGCGACGAGGTCCATGTTCCCCTTGAAGGGGTGAATCTTTGCGGCGTCGTGACCCTCAGGAATCAACAGGTCTCGTGCCTCGGCACCGGAGAATTCGACATTGGCCCTCGTCGTATCGAAATGTGTGTTGTTCGGAACCAACTTTCCGTCACCACCAATGACGGAGAAGAGAATTCGCTCGGCGGCCCGGCCCTGATGTGTCGGAATCACGTGGCGAAAAGGAAACAGTTCCTTTACCGCCGCTTCAAA
>JBEKQN010000191.1:0-4030 GCA_049519675.1 Acidimicrobiales bacterium
CGACCCCTCCAGTCTCGACCACGTGGACGAGCCCATGCTGCGGGCGACCATCCTCACCCCGGCGGAGTACACCGGCACCATCATGGAGCTGTGCCAGGCCAAGCGGGCCGAGATGGTGAAGATGGACTACCTCTCCCCGGAGCGGGTCGAGTTCGTCTACACCATCCCGCTGGCCGAGGTGGTGGTGAACTTCTTCGACCAGCTGAAGAGCCGGACCAAGGGGTACGCCAGTCTCGACTACGAGCCGGGGGGCTACGCCACCGCCGACCTGGTCAAGGTGGACCTCCTGATCAACCACGTCCCGGTGGACGCCTTCTCCACCATCGTCCACCGGTCCCAGGCCGACTTCTACGGCCGGCGGATGACCGAGAAGCTGAAGGAGCTGATCCCGCGCCAGATGTTCGAGGTGCCCATCCAGGCGGCCATCGGTGGCCGGGTGCTGGCCCGCGAGACGGTCAAGGCCCGGCGCAAGGACGTGCTCGCCAAGTGCTACGGCGGCGACATCACGCGCAAGCGCAAGTTGCTGGAGAAGCAAAAAGAGGGCAAGAAGCGCATGAAGAACATTGGACGGGTCGAAGTGCCCCAAGAGGCATTCGTCGCGGCGCTCAAACTCGAAGAGTAACTAGTAGCCCGTCACGCCGTCGATGAGTTCACGGATAATGTCGGCGTGCCCGCAGTGCCGCGCGTACTCCTCGATCATGTGCAGGTAGATCCAACGTAGATCGACGACCTGCTCGCCCCGTGATGTCTTAGCCAGTTCGTCGAGGTTGTGACCCGCGGCGCACTCGTCAGACGTCGCCACGGCGTTGTGGTAGTTCTTCAGCACTTCGTCCAGACCCAATTCGTCCACGTTGTTGTAGTCGCCATCCTTGTCCTCGGGCGTCGAGTAGTAGACCGGGACGTCGCTGGCCAAGAAGACGGTTTCAAACCAATACCGCTCCACCTTGGTCATGTGGCGAATGAGTCCGAGCAACGAGAGTCGCGACGTGACGACGGGACGTTGCTTGAGCTGGTCCAACCCGAGCCCGTCGCACTTGATGAGAAGCGTTTCGCGATAGAAACTGAGCCAGGAGTCCAGTTGGTCCCATTCATTGCCGGCGTCGAGCACGACTCGGTTGTCCTTGGCCGAAATGGAGTCCACCGTTAAAGGCTACGGCCAGGGACGCTTTGGAGTTAGCAGTCGGTAGAATTGAGTGCTAACAGGAGGAAGCATGGCCCGTCGCGCCAACACCACAACCAAGCCGTCGCCCCAGGACCTTGACGGTCGCAAGGCCACGATTCTTGAGGCCGTGGTGGTTGAGCACATCAAGACGGCCCAGCCCGTGGGCTCCTCCTCCGTGGCTGCAACCGTTGACCTGGCCGTGTCGCCGGCGACGGTGCGCGCCGAGATGGTGACGCTCGAGCGCGAGGGGTACCTAGTCCAGCCCCACACGTCGGCCGGCCGAGTACCCACCGATAAGGGCTATCGCTATTTCGTCGATCATCTCAAGTCCGGCGTGCTGGGTTCGGCCCAACAGCACCAGGTCAAGGAGTTCTTCGCCAACGTGCGCGGCGAAGTCGAAGACGTGCTGGAACAGACCTCGACCCTGCTCACTCAACTCACGAGCTACACGTCGGTCGTGGTCGGAGCGGGCCACTCGCACAGCTCGATCCTGAGCGTCCAGCTCGTCAACCTCGACGCCCGCCACCAGCTACTGGTCTCGGTGTTTTCCGACGGCTCGGTGGTCAAGCACAGCATCATCGCGTCCTTCGACGTCACGCACGAAGAGGTCGCCGAAGCGTCCAAGCAGCTCAACGCGCTGTTGATCAACACGACGCTCGAAACCCGCGTGCAGGTGCCGTCACGATCCGACCACGTGGCGACGCTGGTCCGCGACGCCGTGAGCTTGTTGCACGCGGAAAAGCCCACGACGGACGGCGAACAGGTCTTCATCGGCGGGTCGTCACGGGTGGCCGAGGTCTTCCAGGGCGTAGAGACGGTCCGCAAGGTCTTGAGCATTCTGGAACAGGAGCTGCTCGTGGTGTCGTTGGTCCAGGACATCCTCGACCAGGGACTCTCGGTCGCCATTGGCTCGGAGAACGGTTACGAACCGCTCTCGGCGTGCGCGGTCATCGTGGCCCAGGTAACCATCGACGGCGAGCCCGCGGGCGCGGTTGGCCTGCTGGGTCCCACGCGCATGAAGTACCGCGAAGCGCTGGCCGCCGCCCAGGTCGTGAGCGAGCACCTCACACGACGTTTTGGCGGAGACGAGAAACATGGCTAATACCGATCTCTACGTCATATTGGAAGTCGACGCCAACTGCTCGAGCGAAGATCTCAAGAAGTCCTATCGTCGACTGGCCCGCCAGTACCACCCGGACAACAATCCCGGCGACGCCGCGGCCGAGGCGCGTTTCAAAGAAGTCTCCCAGGCCTACGAGATCCTCTCTGATCCCGATCGCCGTGCCAACTACGACCGATTCGGCTCTGACGGCGCGGCCGGTAATCCCTTCGGCGCCGGATCAGTCCAGGACATCTTCGACATGTTCTTTGGCAATATCAGCGGCCGCCAGCAGGGACGCCGCGGTCCCCAGCCCGGTCCCGACGCCGAGATCTCGGTTGACATCACGCTGGACGACGCGGCCTTTGGCGCGACCCACGAGGTATCAGTCAATCTGCCCCAGCGCTGCATCACGTGCAACGGTTCGGGCTGCGCACCGGGCACCACGACCACCACGTGTGTCGAGTGCGCCGGCCTCGGCGAGGTGCGTCGCGTGCGCAACTCCATCCTCGGCCAGATGGTGACGTCCTCGCCCTGCACGCGCTGTAACGGCATGGGCTCGCGAATCGATACGCCCTGCAAGGACTGCCACGGTGAGGGTCGCATCAACATGCCCTCGACGCTGACGATCCAAATCCCCGCCGGCGTCGAAGACGGGTCAACGATGCGCCTTAGTGATCGCGGCCCGGCCGGATCGCGCGGCGGTCCCAACGGTCGTCTCTTCGTGCACCTGCGCGTGACACCCGATGAGCGTTTCGAACGCTCGGGCGACGACCTGCACCACGAGGCCCACATTGCCTTCACCCAGGCCACGTTTGGCACCACCATCGAGGTGCCGACGCTGCGAGAAACGCACAGCATCGAAGTCGCGCCGGGCAGTGCCAACGGCACCGTGCACCGCCTGCGCCACGAGGGCGTTGAGCACCTGCACGGCAGAGGACGTGGGGATCTCTACGTGCACTTGATCGTTGACGTGCCCACGGAACTCGACGACACGTCGGCGGACTTGCTGCGCCAACTGGCCGCGCACCGTGGCGAAGAGATCCACGAGCACAGTAGCGGCATTTTTTCGCGACGGCGCGCCAAGCGGTGAGCCACCGCGAGTGGCCGCGACGCGTCGCCGCCCTCGGCCAGTTTCGCGTTGACGATCCTGAACACCCGGTGCTGGCGAAGGTCGACGAGCACCACCTGCGCAGCGTATTGCGCGCACGAACCGGTGAGGAGATAGTCGTGACCGACGGCCGCGGTTCGTGGTCGCTGTGTCACGTGGGCGACGCGGAACTTGATCGTGTGACGCCGGTTCACCACGACCCCGCCCCGGCGGTCACGACGCTGTATCTCGCTCCCCTGAAGGGTGACCGCAGTGAGTGGGCGGTCGCCAAAGCCACGGAACTCGGCGTGAGTCGCATCGTGCCGCTCGTCAGTGCACGTGTGATGGTCAAGTTCAAGGGCGAGACGCGTGACAAGATCGTGACGAGATGGCGAAGAATCGCCGCGGAATCGTGCGGCCAATGTCGTCGCACGTTTGATGTCGAGGTGGGTAGTCCCGTCGACGTCGCCCAGGTGCCCGACGACGTCTGCATTACGGACTTTGACGGCGAGAGTAATTGGAACGACGTTTCGGCGGTCGCGATTGGCCCCGAGGGCGGTTGGGCCCCCGACGAGTGGTCGGCACATCGTCGACGTCTGGCCCTCGGGCCCACCGTGCTGCGGGCTGAGACGGCCGGGGTCGTGGCGGCAGCCCTGCTGGCCTTCGGTGCTGGTGGTTG
>JBEKQN010000192.1:0-4000 GCA_049519675.1 Acidimicrobiales bacterium
TTGCGGTTGGCAAAAATATCGAGAATTCAAAACATGCAAGGGCATTCTTCTAGCAGTAACTCCAGCAAGTCGCAGGAGTTCATCACTGCAAAACGACTGTCGTTGTGTGCCCAGCGATAGACCCAAGTAGAAGAAAGTAGGCACCAATGTTACGTACTCGTTCGAACCGAACTTCAAAGGCGAGCCACCCGGCAGGATCCAACCTTCCCCCGACCCCCTCGACTAGCACTGAGTCGTCGCGTGGAAACTCAACCAACCGAACCGATAAGCGATTACTTCGTCGATCGGGACGAAGTTCGATCCCATTCAAGGTCGTTTCCGGACTCGTTGGCATGGCCCTGGTAGGCGGCGCTGCCTACGGTGTTACTAACTGGGTGGTCGGGCTTGGAGCTGGCTCTTCCGGTGAGGCCCAGTCCGGCACGGTCAGTAACCTGACGATCACTGCCGTTGCGTCGCCGGCCGCCACGAACCAACTGTTTCCCGGCACCAATGGTGACGTGGTCGCAACGATCACCAATCCCAACACGTTCCCGGTGACGGTGACTGGCGTCAATCTGCCTACGAACACGACCTATGCGGGCGGCTTTACCACGTCCGCCCTCGCTACGGCGCAGTCCGGTTGTACCTCTACCACGAGCGATGTGTTGTGGAACTTCTCAACTGGCACATCGGGAAGCGCCCATACCTTGACCACAGCCTTAACCGTGGCCGCGGGGGGTTCACTTGTTGTGACGTTCACCAATGACGCGTCGATGACCGCTGCTACCCCGGCAGCGTGCGAGGGCACATTCTTTTCGATGCCGTCGCTCACGGGAGTTGCCGCAACCGGTGGATCTGCAACGGCCACCACCGGACCTGTTGTTGACTCGTGGACTAGTTAAGGAATCTCGACTGACAGATTTGGCCTCAATAGCGGTAGTGCACCATTAAATAGATCCTCCCCAGGGAAAACCCAATCGTCGCCACTTACTTGGTAGGTGGCGACGATTGGGTTTTGGCGGCAACTACATCCGGCGGCGCGACGTGCCGATGGTTAAATGAAGTACTCGCGTACGCCGGACTCTTTAGAGTCGAGATTGGGTTCGCGGAGCGGACGGCTGAATTCGGCCTCTGGTGTCGGCAATTCTGGTCAAAGTAACCTCATTGGTTGCGGCCAGGCCAGTCTTGAGATTTCGTTGAGAAGAATAACTTCGGTCAGACATATATATACGAATCAAATTCCTACGAATCCGCACGAAAAAGCGAAAATAATCCGAAAATCGGATTTTTCTGTCGATATATCCACGTTTTGCCTGACGAGACTAACTATATTGAAAATACCCAGCAGTGGTACGCAATCCCGAACAGATGACGCTACTAGACAGAGGACACCATTTAGAGAGTGCTATGGCGCACTGCGCTGTATTCAATCCCTAACCGAACACGGAATTGATTCGATAATTCACGAATAAGAGCGGTCATTTCTAATCCGTTGAATTATCTATATTCATCCGAGTCATTGAATCAATATGACATTCAATCGTCACGTCATCGTTGCGTTTCGACGTAGCTCTTATAACTTTTTTGTAAAACCATCCGCAATGAAGTCGTCGGATGAAACTAAATTTTTGCCAGTCAATATATTCAATGACGCCTCATTTGTCGGGATTCTCTGTTGGTGAAGGTCAATATTAACCACCGCTGCTTCGCCTGGTGGCTGGCCACCATCAACGAGTCGTCGAACGGCACCTGAGCGTATCTAGAGGGGAGGGCGAACACATGAGGGTCAACGGCACGGGACAATCGGTGGGCGTCGCACCCCTGCAGGGCTCGTTTCCCCTTGATTTGACATCCAGGTTGGACCAAACCGGATCGCACGCACTGGCGAAGATGGCCGCTGGCCCACTCATGCTTTCTCCCGGTTCGATTGCGCGGGACGGTCTGGAGATTGAAAGTACACGTGGGTTCGACCTTGAAAGGTTGCGGACCTTGGAACCACGTCGAAAATTTGTACCGCTCGCGCCGGTGATTGCCTTGCCCGCTGTGGCAGCAAGTTCGCGCGAAGTGATCGGCGCAACACCGTGCCGTGAATGTGGAGAGTTGGAGTTGCCGGGTCAACTACGTCATTCCTTCGTGCACGCATCATTGCGACTAACAACGCAGCCTGAACTCTTGTCGTCCATGGCTCGAGGTCCGTTCTACGCAGTGACGCTATTACGGGTGCGAGCAGTGAAGAACTCCAGGCGGCCCGCGCATCGTCGGCGGCTCTCACGGCGAATGGTCGCGATGAGAGTCGGTTCTGGAATTGTGGGGATGGCCCTCGTTGGCGGCGCGGCCTACGGCGTCACGAATTGGATTGTGGGGCTCAACTCGGGCTCCTCGGCCGAGGGCCAGGGGGCAACGGTGAGCAACGTGAGTGTCGCCGCGGTGTCCTCGCCGTCTGCGTCTAACCTCCTCTACCCGGGCTCGAGCGGCGACGTGGTGCTCACCATTACCAATCCCAACGTATTCCCCGTAACAATCACTGGCGTTGATCTGCCCACCAGCTCGACGTACGCGACCGGGTATACGGGGGCATCGCTCACCGGTGCCATCGCGGGGTGCTCATCGTCGACCAGCGACGTCATCTGGAACTTTGCTACGGGAACGAGCGGCAGCGTTCACACCTTGACCACCGCACTCACGGTCGCCGCCAGCGCCAGCCTGACAGTCACTATGACCAATGACGCGTTTATGACCACAGCAGCGCCCGCGGCGTGCGAGGCCGCGTATTTTTCCATGCCGTCACTGACGGGAATCGTTGCCACGGGCGGCGCGGCGACGGCGACCACGTCGCCGGCCACCGATTCGTGGACGAGCTAAAGGCTCGCGAACGTTCATGCGTAAAAAGTTCTACGGAGCAATGGCCGCCGCGCTTATGGCCCTCACCGTCATGACGCTCTCGAATGACGTGATTGCCGGTGCGTCATCGTTGTCGACGGTCACGTTCAACAGCGTGGCGCCAACGTCCTTGGTGGCCAATACTGCATCGACCTGGACCGTGGGTTTCACCACGTCGTCGTCGGGGCAGCTCGCGTCTGGCAGCACGATTACCGTGACCTTTCCTGCGGGGTTCTCCACTTCGAGCACTGCGCCCGTGATCGTGCTGCAAACCCCCACGGGCAGCGGCAAGTTCGCCACCAACTGTGTGGGCACCGGTTCGGACGCGTCCAAGTCCAATGTTGTTGTTATCTCTCTGTCAAACGCCAGCGGACAAACCTGTCCGGCGTCCAGCGCGCTGCCCACCAGCACGGCGGCCACCCTCACTATCGCCATGATCAATGGACCGGCCGCTTCATACGGGGGATCTAATTTCTCGGTTGCGACGTCGTCGGATACCACGGCGGTCGCACCCACCGTCGGCGCGACCATCACGTCGACCGCGGTGACCGCCGTGTCGGTGACCAGCACCGCACCGACGTCGTTGGTCAAGGCCTCAGCATCTACCTGGACGTGGAGTTTTACGACGTCGTCGACCGGTTCGCTCAGCGCGGGGTCGACCATCCAACTGACGTTCCCGTCGGGATTCACGACGATCTCGACGACGCCTACCGTAGGGCTCACCTCGCCGTCCACGTTCACCTCGACCTGCACGGCCACGGCGTCGGATCCCAGCGAAAACGGTGCGGTCACGATTACGTTGGCGAATAACGGCGCCAATACTTGCCTGCTCGCCAACGCCACGGCGGCCGGTCTCAACATTGGTGTCGTCAACGGGACCACTGACGTGTTGACGACGTTGTTTCTGTCAACGTCAAAAGACGCCACGCTGGTGAGCCCGACGGGGACGGCCCCGGCACTGACGACCGCCACGAATGTAACCGCAGTCTCCTTTACTACGGTTGCGCCCACGTCCTTGACCGCGAATGCGGCGTCGGTGTGGACTGTCAATTTCACGACGACCAGTGCCGGCGCCTTGGCGAGCGGCGGCTACATCGTGGCGACGTTCCCCACGGGTTTCACCACGAGTTCGATCACACCG
>JBEKQN010000193.1:0-3994 GCA_049519675.1 Acidimicrobiales bacterium
CCAGATCCTTACGGCCGGCTCGGCCGGGTGATGTTGTAGTCGCGGTTCCCGCTGACGTCCTGACCCAACGCGACCACCGCCTCTTCAATGCGGGTATTGAACCGGCGGATATTTTCTCCCTCGGCACAGAACATCGCCGGGCCGAAGGTGACCGACACGTGGTGGCGCTTCTGGTTGGGCGCCTCGAGGAACTGGGGGGCCTTGGCGTACTTGGGACCTTGCAGCAGTCCGGCGTCATGGATGTACGTCGGAACGACCGCGGCCTTGGTGCGTTCGGCGAGGTAGGCCGCGCCGCCCTTGAACTCCTGGAGCTGTCCCGTAGGGGTACGGCCGCCTTCGGGAAAGATGAGTAGATTCCAGCCACGCTCGACCAGTTCCAACGCCTGTTGGGAACTGCGGCGATTGATCTTGTGCCGGTCTATGGGTATGGCGTTAAAGACAAAGACCGTCTTAAAGGCCGTCCAGCGGTCCATGAAGAAATTGTCCATCGCGGCCGCCACGACCGTGCGCTTGCGCACCGTCGTCGGTAGCGCCGTCAACACCAACGGGGTGTCGAAATTACTGGTGTGATTGGCCACCAAGATGTAAGGACCAGGTCCGGACAGGTGCTCGAGACCCTGGGCGTCGAGGGTCGAGAGGTAGCGCACGACTGGTCCCACGTAGAAGAGGTGGTAGAGATTCCTCGCGAGGCGGGCCGGGTATTGACGGCCCCACTGAGTCGGATAGTCAAGTCCGAGCTGCGTCATCTCTTGCGCGGCGGCGGTTTCTTTGGCGTATAGCGCTTGGACTCCACTGGTTTGGGGGGAGTGATGACGACGTCACCTTTCTTGGATTTCGTACGCGGTTCGCGGCCCTCTCGCTTGGCCGCCCTCTTCTCCTGGTTGATTTCGCGCGCTGCCCGTCCCGAGCCCGCGAAGGACGCGTCACCGTATTTTTGCAGTCGAAATGCACGGATGACCAGCCAGCCGCCCAGGAACAGGTAGATGAGGCCAGCGATGCCCAGCGCCAGGCCGAGAAGGAAGCCGCACACGGCGACGCCGACGCGTTTGCGCCAGTACGAGAACGCGATGATCGCGAGGCCCACGACGAAAATCAAAAGGAATTGGGGCCACCAATGCGAGGGGGTCGTTAGAACGGTCTTTTCGCAAAAGGTTTTGACCATCTTGTAACCCAGGGCGAGCGCCGCTTTCGTGCACTGCTTGGACTTGGTGAGCGGCGACGTCACGACCAAGGTCGTATTACCCAGGAGTTTGTGTATGTAGAGCGACGCCAGAAGGAGTGCAAGTGCGCCCGCAATGAGTCCAACGGACCGCTCAAAGTTATCCAAGCCCATGACGACTTCTCGTGAGACGGCGGAGGGCTTCTTGGGACCGGGCCTTAATTTCGCCAGGATGTCACGCGACGGCTTCTTATTATCTGGCACAGGTGCAGGTTACAACGCCAACGAAATGAGCTGCGCTCGATTGAGGATGTAGCATGGCTGCTTCGGGCGCTTAGCTCAGTTGGTTAGAGCGCAGCCTTCACACGGCTGAGGTCAGAGGTTCGAGTCCTCTAGCGCCCACCAAGTGTCAGTTAGGTCACCAAAGGTTCACCTGTATGTTGCAATTCAAACAAACAGTTCCTTCGGGTGTTTGCCCCCCTGATGTCAGAGGCAAGACGCTACGCATGGCGCAATTTCTCTCCGGAATTATTTCGAGTCCTAAATATTGGCCAGCCAATCTCAGTTCGCCATTCGGCTTCTTCGGTTGTCTCGTGCTGACCAACCAGGTAGTACTCTCGAATCGGGCCATCAACGGCCAACTCGTGCTGTGTAACGTAGGTTGCCAAAGAACCGTAAGCCCGATCTATTCCCTTGTGCGGTCCGGTGTGCACAATGGTGGCTAGTTCCACGGCGGGCACGACGAGATTCCTCACTCTGCCCACAGGTTTTACGGTGCTCGAACAAGGGACAAAGATCGTAGCTTGTCCCTTCTCGTCAGAGAAGAGCTCGTTCGAATAGATTCCGCCGCTGGCTCCTTCAACGAGAACTCTCTGATCACTCAATGTTGCGTAAAGTTCGCCGAGCGCTCCCTGATGCCAAGCCAGGGCCTCCCTCAAGTGCACGACCTCAGAGATTGCAACTACGGGAGTTGCCTCAACACTTCGATGGCCTACCAGTGAGGTGGGTGCGGGTTTCTCAAGTAGTTCACGCAGCGAAGTAACCGCACTCTGCGTCTGCGACAAGGTACCTTCGAGGCGAGCGAGGTGGACTGCAATGAGTTCGTTGCGAGTTGAAATGTCGGGCGCGGTAAGGACATGGTGGATCTCATTGAGGGGCATGTCCAAATCGCGGAAACGACGAATGACTTGAGCTATGGGGATTTGATCGACGTCGTAGTATCGGTAGCCAGTTTTTGAGTCTATGTCTGACGGTTCTAGCAAGCCGATCTGGTGATAGTGGCGTAGCGTTTTTACGCTCATGTGCGTAGCCCGGGCGAAATCGCCGATGGCGAGGGACGAGCTCATCGCTCCAGTATGCGCCTTCCCTCGGGGGAGAGTCAAGGACAAAGAATGGGCTTGACTCTCCCCTTACGAGAGGCTCCATGGTGGAGTAAATGGTCACGGGACCAACAAAATTAGGAGACCAATTATGTCAACTTCACTTAGCGGCGTCATTGCCGTTCACGTCGATGCCGTGAACGCGTTCGACATTGACGCCATTGTCGGAACCTTTACCGAAGACGCCTACGTCAACGACGCTCGCCGCGAAATCATCGGCATCGAAGCAATTAGGAAATGGGTGGCGAGAGAGATGGTGGGTGATCGGGTGACGCTCGATGTCCGTGAAGTCGTCGACCATTACGGCGACACAATTGTGCGCGCGAAGTACGACGGCGACTTCGATAAGACCAATCTTCCCGACGAACTGATTATGTCGAACTACTTCAGTGTCCGCGAGGGCAAGATAGTCAGCCTCGTGGTGATTAGGAATCAACCGAGTGAGTACTGAGTTGCGCACGCCAGGCACGTCAAGTCATCGAGGGCATGGAGTCTCGTTGTCCGATCGTTCATGCCACCAAGAAAGTGATGGGAGGGTTAGAGGCCGTGGCGTACGCACTTGATCCAGAGATAGCGGACGCTCTGGCCTCCATCGTCGCAGCGCGCGGTACAGCCCCGGCCCCATTGAGGGGCGATTGGAAGCAACTTCGGGAGAACAATGGGTTGCCATACTTGGCCGCTCTTGTGGCACCGTCTCTCGACGTCGAGACCGCGTCGTTCTTTACGACTGCGAAGGACGGAGCCGAGATCGAGCTTCGTTGGTACACCAAGCGGGGATCATCACCTGGTTCGGCTATTACGTACGCGCACGGCGGTGGCATGATCATGGGAGATTTGGACGACTACGACACGCTCATCTCCTCGTACGCGTCGGTCTCCGGTGTCCCATTCCTCTCGGTTGGGTATCGGCTCGCTCCTGAGGTGAGCGGCGACACTTTGGCGGAGGATATGTTTGCGGGCTTCATCTGGCTCGTTGAGCACGCGTCGGAGCTCGGTATCAATCCCCGTCGCATCGCCATCATGGGTGATAGCGGTGGAGGCGGAGTCGCTGCGGGTGCGGCCATCATCGCGCGCGATCGTCAGTTCACACCGGCCCGACAGATTCTGATATATCCGATGCTCGACGATCGCACTGTCACACCAGACCCAAGTCTCGAGCCATTCCTGACGTGGACGTATGACAACAACTTCACAGCGTGGAGCGCTGTGCTCGGCGATGCGATTGGTAGTGACACCGTCTCGCCTTATTCTGTCCCAGCACGCCTGAGAGATGTTTCGGACCTGGTTCCGGCGTACATTGAAGTCGGAGAGCTCGACATCTTCCGATCCGAAGACACGACATTTGCGCAAAGACTTGCTCAAAATGGGGTTTCAGTTGAACTACACGTTCACACTGGCGCTCCCCATGGTTTCGACCGCTTCTCGCCGAGTTCGAAGCTGACGCGGCGGGCCATGA
>JBEKQN010000194.1:0-3986 GCA_049519675.1 Acidimicrobiales bacterium
ATGAGTGAAGCGAACGAATCAGTACCACTCGCCGGGGACCTCCTGCGCGCGGTGCCGGTCTCGATTTCCGTCCAGCCCCATCTGCGCGACGTAGGACAGCCTGACGGCCCTTTGAGTGTCAACGCTTCGACAATGCCCAGCACGGGGCCGCTGGTTGATCGCTACGGTCGAACCCACGAAGACCTGCGCATTTCGGTGACCGACCGCTGCAACCTTCGCTGCGTGTACTGCATGTCCGAAGAAGGCATGACCTTCTTGCCGAGATCCGAACTGCTCAGCTTTGAAGAGATTGTCCGCGTCGCGCACGTGGCGCATTCCCTGGGGGTCAGCGCGATTCGATTGACGGGGGGCGAACCCCTAGTGCGAAAAGGATTGGCCACCCTTATTGGCCAATTGAGCGAAATTGGCTTGGACGACCTGGCGCTCACGACCAACGGCATGCAGCTCGCGGCGCAGGCGTCAAAACTGGCCGACGCCGGACTCACAAGGGTCAACGTGAGCTGTGATTCCCTGCGCGCCGACCGGTTTGAAGCAATTCGCCGGCGCGGCGACCTCGCCACGGTACTGGGCGCAATGGATGCGGCCGACGCGGCCGGTCTCAACCCCGTCAAGGTCAATGTGGTGCTGCTGCGGGGAAATAACGATGACGAAATCCTGGACTTTGCCATCTTTGCGCGCCAGACAGGCCGCGTGGTGCGATTCATCGAGTTCATGCCGCTCGACGCGCAGGGCCAGTGGGACCGGTCGCAGTTAGTTCCGGGACACGAGATCTTCGAACGCATTAACGAGGTGTGGCCCCTCGAGGCGATCGGCAATCTGGACGGCCCGGCACCGGCCGAACGATTCCGCTTTGTTGACGGACACGGTGAGATTGGACTTATATCTAGCGTCACTCAACCCTTCTGCGGCACTTGCAACCGACTTCGGCTCACGGCCGACGGTTCGATTCGCAACTGCCTCTTTTCGGACGACGAGTACTCTGTACGCGACGTGTTGCGCGCCAACGGCAGTGATTCCGAGATCGAGAACTTGCTTCGTCGAGCGGTCTGGGCCAAGTTCCCCGGGCACGCCATTAACGAACCGAGCTTCCTGCGCCCCGCGCGATCGATGTCGATGATTGGCGGATAGCAGTCAACTGACCCGGCCCGATGCAAGAGTTTGGCCCATCCTAGGATGGGTCCCGTGGAGTCAACGCCAACCCTCGACTGGGTATCTGTGGCATCGACGCCGTTGTCGAGCGCCGAACTCACGACCTGGGCTACCCGGGCCAACTGCGGAGCTGTCGTGACGTTCTGCGGAGTAGTACGCGACAATTCCCACGATCTGGAGAACGTCGAGGCGTTGGAGTACGAAACGGACGTTCATTTGGCCGAGGGACGGATTGCCGACGTCATCGCCGAGGCGCGAATCCGTTGGCCACATCTAGGAGCCGTCGCCATCCACCATCGGATGGGACGAGTTGAACTCAGCGAACCCGCAGTCGTCATCGTCGTCTCCGCCCCGCATCGGGGGCCCGCATTCGAAGCCGCGGCGTTCTGCATCGACGCGGTGAAGAGTTGCGTGCCCATGTGGAAACGAGAATTGTGGCGGGGCGGCTCAGCCTGGAGCGAAGAGGGCCGGGCAATTATGAAGGTCCAGGACATACCCTCTTTTGAAGCCGGTCCTCCGATCAGTAGCGCGAGCACCCAGTGATTGAGATTGACGAAGCGCGAAGCTTTGTGCTCGAGCATCTCACGCCCCTTGAATCCGAGCGGGTCGCGCTCGACGAGGGCCTGCGCTGCGTTCTGAGTGAACCGATTGTCGCCACCGAGCCCGTCCCGGGATTTCGCAACTCGTCCATGGACGGCTACGCCGTACGCGCCACCGACACGACCGGCGGCCCGGTTCATCTGCGGGTCGTGGGAACCGTCCTGGCCGGCGACGTACCGACGCGCCAACTCGCGGCCGGTGAGGCAATCCGCATTATGACCGGTGCGCCCATTCCCGAAGGAGCGGACGCGGTGTGCATGATTGAAGAGACCACGGACAACCCCGCCGACCGAACCGTGCTGATTTCCAGGGTCCTGGAAGAGGGACAGTTCGTACGTTTTCCCGGAGATGACGTCGCGGTCGGCCAGCTACTGCTCGATACCGGATCCGTGATGACGGGCGCCCGGATAGGCGTACTCGCCAGTCAGGGTCTCTCGACGGTCTCGGTGCACCGCCGGCCTCGCGTTGGCGTGCTCTCAACCGGCGACGAGCTCTCCGGTAGCGGAGGAAATCTAGCGAAGGGGAAAATTCGCGACGTCAACCGCCCGATGTTGCTCGCGCTACTACGGGACTCTGGATTCACGGCGGTTGACCTGGGAATTGCGGGCGACGACATCGACGCCATCACGGCGCTGCTACGTAGAGGCGTGGACGAGTGCGACGCCGTCATCGCCACCGGCGGGGTCAGCGTCGGCGACGTCGACTTTGTCAAGTCGGTGCTCGCCGACATTTGTGAGGGAACGGCGCGCTGGATGCAAGTCGCCATGAGACCCGGCAAACCGTTCGCGTATGGCACTACTGGCAGGGGCCCAACGCCGATCTTCGGTCTTCCGGGCAATCCGGTGTCGACGAGGGTGAGTTTCGAAATGTTCGTGCGCCCCGCACTGCGTCGCCTCGCCGGTTACCGAATACTTGAGCGGACCACCGTCAACATGGTGCTGGACTGTCCCATGCCGCGAAAACCTGACGGCAAACTCCACCTCGTGCACGTCGACAGCCGCATGCACACCGACGGTCGACTCCACATTGAGAGCGCGTCGCGCCACGGATCACACCTGTTGAGCGCGGTTGCGAGCGCCAATGCGCTCGCCATGGTCCCCGACGGCGATGGCCCGGAGCCTGGCGACACCGTTCGCGCAATGCTCCTCACCGACGAGAGCGACTACTGAAGTGGCCCGTCTACTGCTGCTGGGTCCCGCGCGAGAATCCGCGGGCGTTGGCAACGACGAGATTGACGGAGAAAGCCTCGCGGAGGTACTGCAAGAAGCGGTGCGACGCTACGGCCCTGGCTTCGAAGAGGTGCTTCGCGTAAGTCAGATTTGGATCAACGGCGAGCCCGCCGAGGGCCGCACGTTGGTCGGGCCACAGGATCAAATTGCGGTGCTGCCGCCAATCTCGGGGGGATGTTGTTGACCTTGGTCGCCCCCGAGCAGTTCTAGGGCGTGACCCAGAACGTCTAGGACTGCTTCGAGATACTCCGCCGCCCCGCGCGGAGAGCCGGGCGTGTTGAGTATCAGGCAACTGCCAATCGTGCCCGCACGCGCGCGCGAGAGTCGGCCTAACGGATTGGTCAAACGCATTGCCTCGGCGAGTCCGGGTGCTTCGCGGTCCACCACCATCATCGTGGCTTCAGGTGTGAGATCGCGCGGGGAGAACCCGGTACCGCCGGTCGTAACGAGCAGGCCCGAAAAATCCGCCAACATCTCACGCAACATCGACGCGACGGGTTCAATGCCGTCGGCCACCGTGCGCTGCTCAACAACTGCGTAACCGTGTTCCTTCAGCAGGGTGGCGAGTCGAGGTCCGGCCGTATCCTCGCGACTACCGGCTACCACTGAGTCCGAAACCGTAAGAATCTTGGCGACGAGGTCCACTCTTTTAGCGTAGGTCAGGGAAGTTCTGTGGAGCCTTGTGGTGAAACAGCATCAGTCGAGATTTGTAGAATCGAGGCACCCCGACACTTAGGGAAGGAAACCCATGACACATAACCTGATTGCCGAAACCGTCACCATTTCCGGTCACGGTGGTGACGACATCGAGGCCTACCTCGCGCGGCCCACCGACGTCGACAAGGTAGGTTCGATCGTCGTGATTCACCACATGCCCGGCTACGACGAGGAGACCAAGGAGATCTGTCGCAACTTTGCGGCCCACGGCTACAACGCCGCGATGCCCAACCTCTACTGGCGCGAGGCCCCCGGTGCGAGTTCCGACGACGCCGCCGCAGTCGCGCGGGC
>JBEKQN010000195.1:0-3921 GCA_049519675.1 Acidimicrobiales bacterium
TGAATCAGTGCAGGGCCACCGGCTCGTCTCGGTCGGTCGACGGGCGAAGTACCTGGTGTGGGAGTTCGACGACGGTGTGCGCATTGTGCTGCACCTCTCACAGGCGGGGCGCCTCGACGTGGAGCGTCCACCCAAGACGACCAGGCCCCGAGGCTCGGCAGTGCGTTTCGTGTTTGGTCACGACGAAGCCGGACTCGGGGCGAGTATCGGCATCCTCGTGCGCGAATACGGCACCCATCGAAAGGCCTCGTGGTGGGTATTGGCACCCCATGACGAGGGTCCGTTGGCGGGGCTCGGACCAGAGCCGGGAAGCGACGCGTTCGCCGAGATTCTTCTCACGAGCGACTCCCGGCGCCGGCTCACCACCGACCTCCGCGACCAGCACGTTCTATCGGGTATTGGTCGCGGCTGGGGTGACGACATTCTGCAACGTGCCAAGCTCTCGCCGTTCGCCTCGCTGCACTCTCTGAGCGCACTACAACGCGACGCGCTTCTCAACGCCGTCAACGGTGTGCTCGCCGAGGCGCTCGAACTCGAACGCACGCGCGACGGGGGTCTGTCAGAGGCCAAGTTGGGCGGTCGCTTCAAGGTGCACGGTCGTGCCGGAGAGCCGTGCCCAACACCGTGCGGTGGCACGTTGCACAGGGTGTCCTTCGAAAATTATGAGATGACGTACTGCCCAACGTGTCAGACGGGTGGGCGCGTATTAGCCGACCGTCGAATGTCACGCCTACTCAAGTAGTCACGAAGCCTTTCTATCTCCAGCCGGCATGGTCCGGCGATCAACTGAGCCCGCGCCGCAGCGGACTTACAACCGATGTAGATCGGATAGCGCAGCGGTTGCGAACTCATCCAGGGGCAGGTCGGCCAACTGGGCCAGCGGAAACCAGTTGGCTCGCAACGGGGCTGGCCCATCGTCACCGAGCAGCCTGGCGTCATAGACCGTTGCTCGGTAGGTCGTGTCGGCTCCGCACTCGTAGAGCACCCGGTACTGGTCGCCTGAGAGCTCAGCCAGTACATCGCCAACTTCGACCGTGAGACCGCAGTCCTCACGGGCGAACTTGACCGCAGCCCTCGCGAGGTCTTCACCCTCTGCGACGCCACCACCAATGAACGACCACGGGCCGCTCTCAGAAGACGAAGCCAAGAGCACCCGCCCGTTCTCGTCGCGAACAAGCGCCACGACTGACGACACGAGGCCGGTGAGTGTCGGGTTCGGTTCGTTGCTCGTTCCTTCGGTCATACGCTTACTTTCGCTTGTGGCCCACGATTCACTGCGCCCATCCAACGGCCGGACAGATCAAGAGCAGTCAGTGAGATCGATTCCCCTTCACAACAAATTAATGTCGACCTTCGTTCCCTGCGCGACGGCGTAGTCCACGAAAGCCACGACTTGCTGAAATATTTCGGGCACCTCCGGTTGACTCACGTGTATCTCAGGATCCTGTCGATCATTCCAGCAATATTCGATGAGGGACGTCCACATGGGATCCAGATTGAATTTCGCCCACTCCGCGCCCTCGCGTTTTGAAGTGATCCTTCCTTCGTGGAGGTCTTGGAGCATTCGGCAAAAGTGCAGCACGATGAACGCTTGATAGAAGCGATTCCTATAAGGCTCGGAGTCCTTCCGAAGCTCATTCCCCCAGCCGACCAGCGAATCTTGAATCTCAGCCCGCAATGCGTTGGGCGACACTGGGTCGAGGAAAGAGGGGGGGTCGGCGCCGACCACGGCCACGCCTTTCTCTCGGAGCGTCCAGCGCGTAACGAGTGAGTTGTCATGATCCGATCGTTGGATTTCCCGACCGCCGTGATCGAAATACCAAAGTTCTCGTTCTTTGTCTTGAACTCGCCCATGACGTGAAAACGGCGACGACGCAAGTTTGAGAGAGTCCAATGGAAAGAACGAATACTCAAGATGCTTGACCCACCGGTTATCTTGACCATAAGTCTGATCGTGAACGCCCTGAACTTGTGCCACTTGCGAATCCGACATTTCACCGGCCGTCACGACGACGAAGTCGATGTCACTAGTGGCGTCGAAGTCACCGATTGCGAGTGAACCCAGTAGGTACACGCCAACTACTTGATCTCCAAGCGCTTCCAGAAGTCGTTCAGCGTGGCGATGCAGCACACCGTCTAGTTCGGGATATGGGGTCAACCTTGCCGCACTCATCATGGAATTGTCGCATACCTAGTTTCTGTCGCATGTGTGCTACACTTGTGGCATGTCTGAAATTGCATCACGCGAACTACGCAACAACACTCGCGGACTCCTGCGAAGGGTTGCGGGCGGCGAGGACATCGTAATTACGGTGGATGGTCAGCCGGTCGCAGCGTTGCGATCTTTGAATCTGCGCCCTCGCTGGATAAGTGGAGCCGACTTTGCTCGGCGCTTGACTCGGCGCCAAGCTGATTCAGAATTGCGAGCGGAACTGCGTGTTCTGGCGCCGGACATGACCGACGACCTCCCATTGTGACGCGAGGTCTTGCTGATACGTCAGTGTTCATTGCACGCGAATCTGATCGACCGCTTCAAGAGTCACTCTTCCCAGACGAACTGGCAGTTTCGATCATCACGATCGGCGAACTGCGAGCGGGCGTGCTCGCGACCGACGACGTCAAGATTCGCGACCAGCGTTTGGCCACACTGACCGCGGCCATGACGCTCGATCCCGTTTCCGTTGATGACGACGTCGCCGCCCAGTGGGCGAAACTGCGGGTATTGCTGCGCGACTCAGGTCAACGCATGCCGGTCAATGACTCATGGATTGCCGCGACCGCGATGGCGCTGGATGTGCCAATCGTCACTCAAGATGAAGACTACATCAGGCTGGCGGAGTTGCCCGTAATTCGCGTCTGAGCTTATGGATGCAAGAGGTCGAACTTCGTTTTCAATAACGCTGTAATTTTGACATGTCTCGCAACATCACATAGTGGGCGCTGAGGGACTCGAACCCCCGACCTGCTGAGTGTAAATCAGCTGCTCTAACCAACTGAGCTAAGCGCCCGCGGAGTTCAAGCCTAGATGGTGTGTTCATCGAGCAATGTCGGACCTCGTGAAGAACGAGTCGTTTCGATTGCGATGAGCAGATATCAGCGAGTTAAATCGGTCCCGCTTGAAGTATGAATGAAAGCAATTGCGACGTCGCAGCGAAGACGGGATGACGCAGTACGTTCTCACTCGTCTCCAATTCGTCGCCGTGATAATCGGCCGCGACGGCACCGGCTTCACGAGCGATCAGGAGTCCGCCTAGGTAGTCCCATATGTTCAGTCCAGAGTGCTGGGCCACGCCGTAGACGTCGAGCGCGCCGTCGGCGACGAGACATATCTCAAGACTGGCCGCGCCCAGGGATCGATTCTGTGACCAGCCGAGGTCGTGGGTGGGATAGCCAGAGGAGCCCACGATTGAATTCGCAATGTCGAACTGTCCACTCGGCGCAATTGGTGATCCGTCTCGACGTGAACCGCTCCCCTTCTCCGCCTCGTAGATCGTTCCGGTGGCTTGATTCATCACGAGGGAGGCAACGAGTTCCTCCCCACTCATGACCGCGAGGCTCGTCGAGAAGAAGGGCACCCCACGGTCACAGTTCGTCGAGCCGTCGATCGGATCGACCACGACGCTCATCGAACCGCTCCCGGTGACGCCAGACTCCTCACTGATGACGCGAAAACCGGCACCACCAAGTACGCGAAGCGCCACTTCGTCCGCCGCAACGTCCAGGTGATACTGCGTCGCACGTTGACCCGAGAGACCTCTCCCCCGATGGCCCTTGATCGCTTCGCCGATCTCAAGTGCGCACGATCGCAACGGGTCCAAGAGTGTGTCAGTCACGCAGTCACCGTAGCGGTGTTGGGGACTATCCTGAGTGTCAATGGCCGCCATAGACGTTGCAGGTTTCGTTGCAGACCTAAAGGACCAT
>JBEKQN010000196.1:0-3892 GCA_049519675.1 Acidimicrobiales bacterium
GCATGCCTCCTCGAAGGAGTTGCTCGGCGACGGGTAGCTGTTCCGGCGAAAGTGTCGCCAAGAGGGCGTTGCGATGCGTCGTGGTCATGGGCGGCTGTGCGGGGCCTACGGGTCGCTCGGGGCGCGGCGGACGGGCCCCTCGCGCAGGACGCTCGGTTCGAGGTCCGCGAGCGGGCCGCTCAGCGTCCGACGTAGTACTTCGATCCTTGTCGACCGGGCCTCTCGACGGTCGTTTCGCGCGTTCGGGACGCGGCGCTGAGCCGTCTCGGCTCGCTGCGCCTTCCGTGCGACCAGGGCCATTCTCACGGCGACCTGGACTGCTCTCTCGACGACCAGGTCCACCTTCGCGGCGACTCGGGCCACCCTCTCGACGTCCATCGGCACCTTCACGACGGGGACCGCCGCGACCCTTGGGCGCGTAGGTCACCACCACGTCGGGTCCTTGTTTCGCATTCGGAATGAGCTCGATGCGCTCGTTGCGCGGATCGACGGGCGAGGCGGTCTTAGGCGCCATCACCGAAAGAATCTCAATGCCTTCCATGTACTGCTCGACGTCGGCGCGGTAGACATTGCCGACCACGGGGCCACCGGGGACGAGTGATGAGTTCAGCACGCCTTTGGGCAATTTCGCGCCCGCTGCGCGCCACGTGGCCACGTCGCCGTTCAAGCTCGTGATTTCAATCTCAATACGACGTGACATAGGGTCTCCAATCTAGCCGTTCCCTAGAAAACAAACATTTCAGTCCCATTTAGGTCATTTTTAGTTTGAGTGCCTAGCATGAACGAATGACTGATGAGCCCGTTGACGGGATCCAACGGACACCAGAGGAACCGGTCGTTGACGGCGTCGCCGACGACGGGTCGACATCACCTTCGCCGTCGGCGTCGATCGGCGACGCGCGAAGCGAGAACGACGGCGACCGCATTGAGCCAGTCGTCGACGTCTCGGGCACGCCCGTGCCAACGGAGCCCACGTACGTCGCCCCGCCCATCGTCGACGCAGTGCCGCTGTCGTCACAGCCATCACCGGCTCCCGTGAAGCGAACTCTCTGGTCAACACGTCTTTCCTTGCTCCTCGTCGCCGCTCTCGTCGGTGGTTTGGCTGGTCACTACGCCTCAGATACGTCGAGTTCGAAGAATGGGGGAGTGACGATCGATGCCGTGACCAATAAGCCTGGTGCGGCCTATCTTCCCAACGGGATGAGCATTCCAAAATTGATCGTGAAAGCGCTGCCCTCGATCGTGTCAATCGACGTGAAGGCCTCGGGTCAAGAAGATCAGGGCACCGGAATGATCATCACGAAGAATGGCCTCGTGATCACGAACAATCATGTGATCGCGGCGGCTGTCAGCAGCGGCACGATCACCGTGACGCGATCGGGTTCCACCAAGGCGTTGCCGGCAACATTGATCGGCACCAACCCCATCGATGACGTCGCCCTCATTCGCATCAACAACATCTCTGGGTTGAAGCCGGTGACGTTCGGTAATTCGAATGGACTTGAGGTCGGTGACGCCGTCGTCGCCATTGGCAATGCGCTCGGACTTGCTGCCGGGACGCCGACCGTGACGTCGGGCATTGTCTCAGCGCTCGGTCGTACCGTTACCGCGGGCGGCGGGTCGACCAGCGAGACGCTCACCAACATGATCCAAACTGATGCCGCCATCAACCCCGGCAACTCAGGTGGTCCATTGCTCGATTCGAACGGCGACGTCGTGGGAATGAATACTGCGGTCGCCGGCACGTTGTCTGACGGCACGAGTGCCCAGAACATTGGCTTCGCCATTCCCGACGCGACCATCGAATCGCTGTTGAAGCAGTTGAGGGCCGGCGAGAGCGTCGTGAATCATGGAGCATTCATCGGCGTGGAGATTACGACCGAAACGCCGTCACTGCAGGCCGAATATCACTTCACCGTGTCCTCTGGCGCCGTCGTGATGAGCGTCATCTCGGGCACGGGCGCCGCCACGGCCGGCGTGAAGCAAGGCGACATCATCGTGGGCATCAATCACACGTCAGTCGCCAGCGCACAGGACGTGGGGAGCATTACCTCGGCCCTTCGACCGGGTGACGTCATCACTCTGCACGTGGTGCGCGGTTCGAAGCATTTGAACATCAACGTGACGCTGGGCACCGAGCCCAAGGCTTAGGCCAACGTCGCCAGTCCACCGTCGACGGGGAGGATGACGCCCGTGATGTAACTGGCGGCGGGGGAGGCGAGAAAGATCGCCGCACCGGCCATATCTGATGGTTGTCCAATTCGCTTCATCGGCGCGGCGTGGGCAATGTCGTCGCCGAACTTCTCAAGAGTCGCGCGCATCATCTTGGAGGGAAATGGCCCCGGGGCGATGGCGTTGACCGTTACCTTGGGCGCCAAGGTTTTGGCGAGGTGTCGAGTGAGCTGATGCACCGCAGCCTTCGACGCGGAATAGGCGAACGTGTCCATGGACGGCACATGAATCCCGTCGATTGACCCAATATTGATGACACGCGACGGATTGTCTTGATTGCCCTTCGCTTCGAGGAGCGGCCGGAGCGCCTTCGTGAGGTGAAAGACACCCTTTACGTTGAGCGACAACACTCGCTCCCACGCCGCTTCGTCGTACTCACTCATCGGAGCACCCCACGTCGCTCCGGCGTTGTTCACGAGCACATCGAGGTGATCCTCACGCGACGAAAGTTCTTCCGCCAATCGGATGCACTCGGCCTCGGTCGAGAGGTTGGCCGGCAGAGCGGTGCACGATCCATTCACGCTCAGCTCTTTCGCCAAAGCCTCGCAGACGTCGGCCTTGCGCGACGAGATGTAGACCTTGGCGCCCGCGTCAATGAAGCCGCGCACCATCATTTCGCCGATTCCGCTACTGCCGCCCGTGACGAGCACAACCTTGTCTTGCACATCGAAGAGTGAGTTCATGAGGGCAGTGTAAGCCCACCTGCGGCGACGAGAGAGATTAGGGAGGCGACGAGGGATCGAAGGACGCGTGGTCACTCCTTGGAGTTCGCTTCGTTCGCCGAGTTCCTCACATTCTCGGCCGCTCCTCATTGAAGTGTGAAGCAGGAACAAACACCGAGTCACCGCATTGCAGAGCAACGCGCGGACGTGGGAGTTCCGGTCGTAGTTCGTGAGCGATGGTGAGCGCCTCGAGAGGATCATGCGCGTGCACCAGAACTTGGGTCATGCCACGAAAGGGATCGCCCCAAATCACCCGAAAAGTGATTGGATTCAAACTACGAACTAGTTGTTTACGCGTAGATTCGTGACGGCCACGCCGACGACGTCCGTCTGTGGCGCTGCGATGTACTGAGCGTGAATTGCCCAAATGCCATTGTCTGGAAAGTTGAAGGCGCACTCGACTTGGCTTTGGCTGATCCACTGAAAGCGGCAGACGAGATTGGAATCGTTCTTGTCGGCAGGAGCAACTGCAAACATTCGAACCAAACCGGTTGCGGCCCCAGGTAAGACATTGACGATCACATTGAACGTTCCGCTGCTCGCCGACGCGGGCGCGGTGTTGTCGCTGTAGTCGAACGAAAGTACGACTTTGTTGGGGTTACCGGAGTCAGCCGTCGCCGGAATCGCAAAGATTCCAACTGTGGAAGCCACCAGAAGGGCAGCACAAAGTAGCCGACGCATGGGAGACACTATAACAGCGATTTGTAAGAATAACGCCGATAATGTATGTTATGTAAAGTTAGATGCAAATTCGTACTCACTAATGGCCCACCGCTTTGTTCACTGTTCCCCTGCCACGAAACACCAGTCAAACAAAGTAGTTTCGTTGTGCACATGCCAAGTCATCTCACGCTTTCGCCAAAGCAATTCCTCTACGCACTTGGTTTAGTTGCCGTTGGCGGTGGCGTTGGCACGTTGTTACGTGATCTGCTCGTCAA
>JBEKQN010000197.1:0-4492 GCA_049519675.1 Acidimicrobiales bacterium
GGCCGATTGGTTTTCTGCTCGACGGCGCTGCGTTGTATAACCCCTACGAAGCCAATCACTCGACCGTGGCGACCAGCGACAACTTCATCGCCAGCGCGAACGGCCTGACCGCATCATTCCTTGATTCGTGCGACGGACACCCAGGTCCCGGTGGGCAGTACCACTATCACGGACTACCGGCCTGTTTGGTTTCGTACGCGACGGGAGGCGCCACGACCGTGACGTCGGTCACCACGATCTCGGGCACGACCACGAGTGCCGTGGACGAGGGGAACGCTGCATCGAGGCGCCCCGTAATTCTTGGCTTCGCCTTCGATGGATTTGGCATCTACGACAACGTCGCGATGAACGGAAGAACGGTTCGCGTTGCATCGCTCGATGCCTGCAACGGGATCTTCTCCCCGGTGCCGGGCTATCCCCATGGCGTGTACCACTACGTGCTCGAGAATGTGAAGGGAGCCCGCTCTTCCATAGGTTGCTACCACGGTGTCGTGTCATCGGCATATACCCAAGCTCTCGAAAAGTTGCTCAGCGGCGGGGGACCTATTCCCGACATTGCATCAACGACTACGCACGCGGCGACGGCGTTCACTCTCGCGGCGAACAAGAACGAAGATGTCTTGTTGATGACGATGCTGAAACTCAGCGGTCTCACTCGCTACTGCTAGAGCCCGCCACGCCGTGGCTGCTCTCGAGGAGGCGCGTCAAGAGTGACGTCAGCGACTTCAGTTCAGCTTCCGTCAAGCCGTACATCGATCGGCCCCGATCGAAGACGGAACAGCACCTTGGCCCGACCGGCGCCCGGTCGAAAACCCAGCACCTGCGCCAGTTCGCGCTTGCGACTGTGGCCGTCGACGAATGTTTGCAGGAGCGACCAGACCTCGCGCGTCCGTTCCTGCGGTGGGTGAGTGTGGTTGTCATCGGACATGGGTCACCTCGCCACTTCGCATCTCTAGTTTGTTGGCTGTTCGCTCGGCGGTACCGAGAGCCCACTTCCCGGTAGAGATCACCCCGAGGAGGAAGACGGCGACGCCACATCCCGCGATGACGTCCCACGCCGTGTGACTCGCCGAGATGAAATTCGTGGACGCGCCGGCAACGAGCGAACCGGTTATCGCAACGCCCAGTGAAGCGCCGATCTGTCGCCCGGTCGACGCGACGGCTCCGGCGACACCGGCGCGTTCTCGGGGCATGCCCGACACCGCCGTGTTGGAGATCGGTGCATTCACCAAACCGAATCCAATCCCGAACACGCTGTACGAAAGCAACAACGCGGCGTCAGACGCCTTGAGACCGAGTCGCGCGAGTAACAGCGCTCCCGCCGCCATGATCAGGCCGGCGAGCGTCAACGGCAGACGAGGCCCGCGACTGGCGACCATGCGCCCGGAGAGCGGCGCGAAGATCAACGTCATCAGGGCCATCGGTGCGGTGATCAGGCCAGCGTGCAACGGGGAGTAGCCACGGGCGTCTTGGAGATAAAGGGTGTTGAGGAAGAGGAAGCCGCCGAGTGCCGCGAACGCGAAGAGGGCAATGGCCGTCGCCCCGGAGAATGGCGCGGAGTGAAAGAAGCGGATATCCAGCAGTGGTTCGAGGCGCTTGCGTTCAACGAGCACGAAGGCCAGTGCGGCGAGTGCGGCGATGGCGAAAAGGGTCAGCGTGGTGGCCGAACTCCACCCCCGGTGCGGCCCATCAATGATCGCGTAGATGAGCGTGGCGAGCGACAGCACTATGAGGATCTGCGCGGGCGGGTCCAGACGGCGCGGGTGAGGCGCCTTTGATTCTGGAACGAATCGTTGCGTGAGCACGATGGCAGTGATGCCAATAGGGATGTTGATCCAAAAGACCGATTGCCATCCAACGGCCGTCACCAACACACCACCGAGGACCGGACCGAGCGCCAGACTGAGTCCAACGACACCGCCCCAGATGCCCATCGCTTTCGCCCGCTCCTTGGGGTCAGTGAAGGTGTTGGCGATGATGGACAGGGCGACGGGGTTCAACATCGATCCGCCGATCGCTTGGAGCGCGCGAAACGCAATGAGCCAGCCAACGGATGGCGCAACGCTGCACAGCAACGAACCGAGCGAGAAGATCGCCAATCCGATCTGAAAGACTCGTCGACGACCAAAGCGATCCGCCACGGATCCCGACAACATCAAGAGGCACGCAAGGACGAGGGTGTAGGCGTCGACCGTCCACTGAAGACTGCTGATGGTGGCGTGCAGATCGTGCTGAATTGAGGGCAGGGCAACGTTGACGATGGTGACGTCGATGCCCACGATGAAGAGGCTTATGCAACAAATCGCCAGCGTCAGATTCGGCCGACCCTGCCTGCTCGCCATTTCGCGCTCCACTCGCTATTAGTTGTATAGTCAATAACTATTATAGTATGTACAAGGAATACGCCGTATCGATTGAAGATCCCCTGGGTAGCACGATTGTCGCAACGCGCTCACGTCGTATTGTGCTGCATGGAAGTGTGCTGTACATAAGCGGCTGTAGCTCAGCGGATAGAGCATCGGTCTTCGGAACCGAGTGTCGGGGGTTCAAATCCCTCCAGCCGCACTGGGAAACCCCATTGATTGATGGGGTTTCCGGCGCCAACTTGCATTCTCAACTTCGTAGTGGGAATGTAATGGGAATGAATTTTACTTCGGCTTTGGGCTGAACCGGTGCGCGGTCACCTCGAACACCGTGGGATTGGTACTTGGCGGGCCAAGGTCTTCCTCGGCCAGGACGCCAATGGCCGGCAGCGCTATCTCACGAGAACCGTCCACGGAACCAAGCGTGAGGCTGACGCGCAGCTCCGCCAGTTGATGCTCGAGGCCGGGCTGGCACACGAAACTTCGCATGCAACCTTCGACGATCTGGCCGCGAAATGGCTCGAACTCGCGTCAGAGACGCTCTCGCCGTCGACGCTCCGCGAATACCGTCGACTTCTCGTGAGGATCATCCTTCCTCAGTTTGGAAGCGTGAAAGTTCGCGTGATTCGTCCCAGTGACTTGGACACTTTCTACGCCAGCCTGCATCGACGAGGTGTGAGCGGTCGTGCTCTCAGTGCCCAGAGCGTTCACCACGTCCACGCTCTGATTCGGCGACTGCTCAATCAAGCGCAGAAGTGGGGATGGATTCTGACCAACCCGGCGCTCAATGCGTCGCCACCGAGGGTGAATCGTGTTGAACTTGAGGTTCCTGACGTGGAAACGATTACGCGGATCATCAACTTCGCTGAGGAGCGCAATCCGGACATTGCGTGTTTCTTGCGACTTGCTGCGGTGACTGGAGCTCGGCGAGGAGAACTTTGCGCGATCCGCTGGCGGGACTTTGATAAGAAGTGGACACTTTCCATCAAGCACTCGATCGTCGACGGTCGAATTGACGAACTGATTGAAAAGGGAACGAAGACGCACGCGTCGCGAAAGGTCGTGATCGATGCGTTGACGCTGAGAGTGGTGGAGTCGCAGCGCGAGCGTAGTGAAGAACGCTCCAAGGAGTGCGGCAAGAAATTCTCACGCAACAACTTCGTCTTTGCCAGCTCTCTCGACGGTTGCGTGCCGTGGCGACCTCACCGAGTAACTCTGGCCTTCAAGCGACTTTGCGATGAGCTCGGTATCAGCGGCGTTCGACTCCACGATCTACGCCACTTTACGGCTACACAGATGCTCGCTTCGGGAGTGCCCGTGAAGACCGTCGCGGCGCGGCTCGGTCACGCGAATGCCGCGACGACTCTCAACGTGTACGCACACGCATTAGAGTCATCGGACGCTGAAGCAGCTCATCTGCTCGGCGCCATCTTGAACGATCATAGAGACCACTGACTATTGAACGGTTTGCAAGAACGAAGTTCCACAGCATTGGTGACCAACAACCCAATTTGAGCCCGTTCGGAGAACTACGTCTGCTCTCCACAACCTCTTGCAGCGTGGCTCGACGTCCATCGAACGTGAACGTTGTACGTGTATTGGGCGAGCGATCGGTGACTTTTCGCGTGATGGATAACAAGAGCGTCAAATCCAGATTGAGTTGCCCGAATCTTGAGTTTTCGTTGTTCGGGATTTGTCAGCTTGGGTGTTAGACCCTTGAAGGATTTTAGAGTTATTTCTCTGGGAGATAACAAATCTCGATCGTCGGTCTCAGAAATTCGCTCTCTGCAGGCGTTCATGCGTGATCGATCTAGCCGAATCTGACTGGAGATTGAGGAGAAATCATGTCCTTGGGACCTGACGTTCTGACCGGGCTTAATAGATCACCTCGTGGTTCACGGCAAGGTGCAACCATCTCTAACAGACTGTTTCCGCCATGGCGTCGTGATGCGCGCGTTTCCCTCGAATCGAGGCCCTCCTCATCCAGTAGAGATCTGCCCTCAAATTCGTTGAAGGTGATGCTCTGCTTCCTCATTGTCACGACCTCCTGTTTGATTCCACTCACGCTCTTAAGTAGCGGCGTCGCCGGAGCGTCCAGTACCGGTTGGACTTGTTACGTCACCTTGTCG
>JBEKQN010000198.1:0-3831 GCA_049519675.1 Acidimicrobiales bacterium
CCGACTTATAGGCCCGCAGCACGCCCGGTTCTTCAATGGCCGCGATGCGACAGGTCGTCGACGGGTCGGCGGCCCGCACCGCCGCGATCAGGTCCCCGGTGAACGTAGCGATACCGCAGCGACGGGGCACGGCTGAGGAAATAAATGCGATGCGAATAACTTCAAACTAACCGTTTGGAGAACATGTCCGCCCAGAACGCACCTCCTGGTCATCGCGCTCCGCAATTTGAGAACTTTTCCTTGAGAAGTGAGCGCCAATCAACACTGGCACAGAGGACAAAGCAGTCGGCGCTACCACCTAGTTACAGAGAACGGACTTAGGATAATTATGTGGCAAAACATTCAGTTTCGTGCCTCGCGAAGGAAGCTGTGAATGACTACTGACGAATTAAAGTTCGATCCCCATCGCGATCTGCTACCCCTTGTTTATTCCAGTCGCTTCCTTGACACGTTTGGTATTGCCCTGCTGCTTCGTGACACCACGGGCGCCATCATTGATTCCAATCGCGCCGCTCAGGAACTGCTGAGTTTCTCCGCGACCAGCATCAAGGGCCAGATTCCCTTCGACTCGCGCTGGAACCCGGTGCGTGAAGATGGCTCGTCCTTTCCCCTCAACGAGCAGCCGGGACTGGCGACGCTGCAGACGGGCAAACCAATGCGCGACGTCATCGTGGGCGTCGACACGATGAACCAGGCACGCAAGTGGCTCTCCATCAACACGTTTCCAATATTCCGCGATGATCAACTCCGCGGCGAGGTGTGCTCGCTGACGGACGTCACGATTCGCCGACAGGAGCAGCAGGTCATGCGCCTGGTGACCGAGATGAACAAATTGGTCATTCAGGCCGACAACGAAGACGAATTTCTGAATCAGGTCTCCAATCTTCTCGTCGAGGTCGGCGGCTACGCACTGGTGGCATTCGTCTTAGGCGCCGAAGAAGACGAACCCGAAATGATTGGCGTGCACATGGCGGGCACCACTGACTACGTGCACGAAGAGACATTCGCTCACATGGGACCGCGAGCCGTTGGTCAGGGACCGGTCGCGACCGCATTTCGCACGAGGGTCACTCAGGTAGCCAATGACCTCTCGACGCACGCCTTTTTCGAAACGGCTTGGCGCCAGCGAGCCGCCCAATACGGCATCGCGTCGGTCATCGCGATTCCCATCATGTTGGGCCGACGCAAGACAGTGCTGACCATTTACGGCAAGCGGCCCCACGTCTTTGACGAACTCACAGTGAGCGGTCTCGAGAGCATCGCCCGCGAAGCTGAATTTGGCGCCAACCACGTGCGGGCGGTCAAGCAACTCGAAGAGGCCCTGGACGGAACGCTCGCTGCCATCTCGCGCATCATCGAAACCAAAGATTCGTTCACCTCGGGCCACCACGTTCACGTGGGTGAGCTCGCCGCCGCTATTGCCACCGATATGGGCTTTGACGAGAAGATGGTCAAACTCATCCATCAGAGCGGCGAAGTGCATGACGTGGGTCGCATTGAAGTCCCATCGGAGATTCTCAGTTTTCCCGGCAGTCTCACCCCGGAACAGTTTGAAATCGTCAAACGCCACACCGTCGTGGGCGCCGACGTGCTGGCCCAGGCATCACTGCCCTGGCCGCTCGCCGAGATCGCGGCCCAGCACCACGAGCGACTGGACGGTTCGGGCTACCCACTGGGACTCCGCGGTGAGCAGATCATCATGCCGGCGCGAATCATGGCCGTGGCCGACGTTGTCGAGGCCATGACCCAGCCCCGTCCCTACCGTCCGGCGCTCGGAGTGGAGGCCGCCTTGGAGGAAATTACTTCCGGCTCGGCCACGCTGTACGACGCCCAGGTCGTGAACAGTTGCGTTGCAATCTTCAAGGCGGGCTTTAACTTCGAGACTGGCCACAAATCCGAATCGAGTCGTGACTGGGCACACTCCTAGACGGAGTAATGGGCCGGCTGTGCCATCGTTAAGACAATCACAATCGGTTGCGTCACGAAACCACCGAACTCGTCGTTTACGAGTCGAATCATTTCATCAACGAATGCCTCTCGCTGTACCTCGGGCATGGCCTGGTTACTCGAGTAACTGCGCAACAGATCCCCGAAGGTCTCTGCGTCGTTGGTCTGATCCCACGGATACATGTATCGCTGCGGTGATGCGTAGAGCGGTGATTTTTCCAGGGCGTCGAACATAAACCCCGTGACCTCGTGCGCCAATGGCTGTCGCGGCTCATCGGCATCGTCGAAGTACTTGTCATAGACGACCTGCGAACGCTCCGAGAAACCCGCGTCTGCTGGCGAGGAGATGTTGACGGTTTCAATGATAGCGAGCCAGCCATCGCGTCGAAGCAGGTCGAATGGCTTCACTAACCGGACGGACTCTTCGATCCAGTGATAGGCCGTCGCGGCGATCACAAGATCAAGCGAGTGGACCGTCACCGGGACGTCCTCGAAACTTGACACGACAATTTTCAACTGGTCTTCGTCCACGTACTTTTGGCGAAGGCGCTCGGCCATGTTGGATCCCAACTCCACGGCCGTAACTCGAGCATTTCGCTTGAGCAGCGAACCCGTCGCCTGACCAGTGCCTGGACCGACCTCCAGAACGTCCGGGGAATCGGGCAGTCGCGAGAACAATTCGTCAAAGAGTGCCTCGGGATACGTTGGACGAACGCGGTCGTATAGCTCGGCAACACCGTCAAACGTCTTGCGCAATTCAGTCACGGCAGGAGTCTAAGAGGTGCGACCTTGAATCCTTGGAGTCAGTTCAGTTTGGCCAATGCCCGCCGCGCACGACGTTCGAGCGTCATTGCGTGTAACTTCCTTGGGTCCTCATCGGCCACGTTCACCGAGTACGAGATCTTAGAACGAAAAGGTAAGCCAACTGCAAGTGCAGGTCAGAGGAAAAGTCTGAACACGTCATCACGTCGCCCACTACCCAAGGCGCGGAACGTGGATCCTCTCATCGTGGGAACTCGACGTCAATGTGGAAGACGCGGCGAACTCGCAGGCCACTTTCCTCTTACTGAGGGGGCAAGAAGAACTTGCTGGTCGGCTTGATGAGGCTTTGAAAGTCACTTGCGGTCGGATGGAAGTTGAGGGCTGTGAGCGTCACTCGCCCAGTTCTTATTGCTCCGTTCCAGTTGGCCCACGAGACAACGATTCCCTGGCTATTTAGACAGGTCTTCGTACCGAGCGTCGAGAGTGTCAGGCATTGCAACAACCCGAATTCGCTCGACCGCTCCGTACTTACCTTCCAACTATTGGCGGGCACGGGAGTGAGCTGATCCCACGATTGCATCTGCGACTGAACCAGACCCACACCCTCTTCGGCGTATCCATTTGACGGAACAAAGGGGCTGGGCTCATCGCACTTGAGGGGTGTGAAATATGGTGCGGGAAGTCGCATGCACGCGCTGACGTTCGTCCCGTCTTGAATCCATTGCACGATGCGACCGTTTCCTCTGTACACGTACGCGTATCGGCCGGTGGCGGAATACCCGTCGGCGTTCATGACCGCTTTGGTTCCTGGCGGGCTTGGAATTTGTGCGTACAAAATTGTGCCTGCAGGATAAAGGGTGTAGTCGTGCACTCGATAGGTCGCGACGAACCGTTCGTGCGACCCGCGCTGCAGCAACGTCTCGAAACTCTTAATCAAAGTCGAAGGAACACCCTTAGGTGTCGATGAGTTCGTCATCTGAATTGCAGCGACCGAGGACGCCACCGCCGCAACAATCAGCGCCGCGGCGAATACCGACCAGCGTCGTCGCTGCCGCTGTCGAGCTTCTTTGATAAGCAGATCGATTGATATTTCATCGAGCGCGGACCCACCTCTCGGTATCT
>JBEKQN010000199.1:0-3763 GCA_049519675.1 Acidimicrobiales bacterium
TTCAGCCACAACGTGTAGATCACCACGTAGAAGGCGGTCGCCGACATCGCGAGCCACGCCGAGAGTTGGTTGACCCAGACCGCCAACACGACGAAGGCGATGACTTCGAGGCCGACGGCGAAGATCGTCGCGTCGCGCGCTGACATGACACCGGTCACGAGCGGCCGGCGCTTCGTTCGCTCCATGATCGCGTCGATGTCTCGGTCGATCACCATATTGAAGGCGTTCGCACCACCGGCGGCCAGCGTTCCGCCGGCCAGCGTCGCAATGATCAGCCAGAGTCCCGGGATGCCGTTGGCCGCGACCACCATGGTCGGGATCGTCGTCACCAGCAGCAATTCGATGATTCGCGGTTTGGTCAGCGCCAGGTAGCCCCGGCACACGTCGGCCACGGAGTAGCGGACCGGGGTGGCGAGCGTCATGGAGAGATTCTACGAGTACGCGGATTACCTAGGCTTGCGCCATGTTCTCGTTGCTTCGGCGCCGCGTCACGCCTCCGGTGTTTCGTTGGTTCGCGTTGGCCACGTTCATCTCGATGATCCTGATCGTGCTGTCAGGGGCGGCGGTCCGGCTCACCGGTTCTGGTCTCGGCTGTCCCGACTGGCCCACCTGTTTTCGCCACTACGCAACGAATCAGTGGAGCATCCACTCGAAGATCGAATTCGGCAATCGACTGGTCACGGTCCTGTTGTTCTGCGTCGTCGGCGCGACGTTCGTGGCCGCCCTACGCCGTGTCGTGGTACGTCGTGACCTGATAATCCTCTCAGGATTATTGATTGGAGGCATCGTCGCCGACGCCGTCCTCGGCGCCTTCGTCGTCTACTCGAAGCTCAACCCGTGGCTCGTCTCGCTCCACATGCTCCTCTCACTCGCCATGGTCGTGATCGCCGCCATCTTCTATCACCGCTCGAAGTACCTCTACTCGTCGGGTGCGCGAAACGACGTCCGCAACCCGCACTTCCTTCGCGTCGCTCGACTCCTGTGGATCCCCTTCGTCGTGCTGCTCGTGACGGGCACCATGACCACCGGTTCGGGGCCGCACGCGGGTGATTCGATGGGACAACTCGTCGCTCGGCGCCTGCCCTTCGCGTTCTCCTCGGCGGCGTGGGTTCACTCAGTCGCCGCCACGCTCTTCATCGGTCTCGTCACCGGACTGCTCCTCGCCGTCTGGATGAGCGACGCACCACTGGCGCTGCAACGCGGTGTGCGCCGTCTCGTCCTCATTTCACTCGTGCAGGCCGCCATTGGCGTCACGCAGTACCTGACCCACGTCCCCGCGTTGCTGGTTGAGCTCCACGTCGCGGGCGCCGTGTCGCTCACCATCGGCGTCACGCAGTTCCACCTCAAACAACGGGCCCAAGACCGCGAGCCGGGGACCAAAAAGATTGAGACCGTTCCCAATGCACGTAGCATGGGCCTTTAGTCCCTAGTCGGTCTTACAGCCAGGCTGCCAAACTCGGGGGAAGTTTTTTTCGATCTTGGGGGTTGTCCATGTCTTGGCCAGCGTTTTCCGCGGCACTCGTGCCGCTCGATCATTTGGGGCACTATCTCCATTGGCATTGGTTCTTGATGAGCGTCGCGAACCTGACCGTCATCGTCCTCATGGTCGTGACCTTCGTCGTCGCTCTAGTGCTTCCGTTCCCCGGTCGACGTCGCCGCAAGGAGTCCCAGTGAGCACGACCGAGATCGATCGTCAGTGGACGACCAAGTTGCGCCGTCGCGTGACGGCCAAGCTGCCCCCCGAGAAGCTCCTCCCCGACACCCAACCCGCCTACGTGTCCTCGTGGATCTACGTCTTTGGCGTGACCACGCTCTCCGCGTTGATGGTCGTCATCGCGACGGGCTGTCTCTTGGCGATCCGTGGACCGCAGTGGTGGCATGGCTCGAGCATCGGGCACTTTGTCAACTCGATGCACCTCTGGAGCGTGGAGATCTTCTTCTTCGCCATGGTCATCCACCTTTGGGGTAAGTACTTCATGGCGGCGTGGCGCGGCGGACGGTCCCTCACGTGGGTGACCGGCGCGGTCACGTTCCTCGTCTCGATCCTCACGGCGTTCACCGGCTACGTCTCGCAAACGAACTTTGACTCACAATGGATCGCGACGCAGGCCAAGGACGGCATCAACGCGACGGGCGGAGGCGCCTACTTCAACGTGTTGAACCTGGGCCAGATGCTCATGTGGCACATCGTGCTCCTCCCGATCGCGGCCGTCGTACTGACGGGTCTGCATGTCCTCATGGTCCGTTCCAAGGGCGTCGTTCCCCCCTTCGCTGACACCGCATCGGAGATGTCATGAGCAAGAAAGCATTTCGACCAGACGTTGACGCCCCCGAATGGAAGGGTGGCTACACCCCCTACGACATCATCAAGGAAGGGACGATCGCCCTTCTCGTCGTCGCTCTCTTGACCATTGGACTCGCCGTCATGTTCGGCTCGCCCGACGTGAAGGCCGTGACCCTCAAGCGCTGGGCCAACGCCGCCCCCGTCGACTTCGCGACCACCGCGCTCAGTGAGCTCAACGGCACGTCGGGCGTCGCCACCTACGGTGCGCCCTACAACAAGAACTCGACGGGTCAACAGCTCGGACCGTTGGAACTGGCGAAGTGGGTCGGCGCGCGGATCCCAATCGACACCGCCACCGCCTTCGTGCTCGATCCCTTGAAGTCACTCCCGAGCCAGCCCGCGCTCAGTACCGGCCTCGCGCAGTGGAAGTCGGCCTCGAACGGCACCCGCCAGACGTGGATGAATGACTACACCAAGGCCGCCACGAAGATGAAGTTCAGTGCGGGCCAGGTCGTGGTCAACGCGAACAACGCCGGTCCGGTCCCGGTCTTCATCAACGACCTCACGCAAATGGCGCGCTCGGGCGCGCTCGACCAGGACCTCGTGACGAGCAACGGCTTCTACACGACGGACTACACGCTGCCGCTGTTGTTCATCGCCGACGGCTCCTACCTCGGCAACCTCGCCGCCACCCAACACCTCACCGGTGAGCAGTGGGGAATGATGAACGAGACGGGCAGCTATCCGGGCCAAGCCTGGCTGTGGCTGTACACCTTCTGGTACCAGGTGCCACCCTTCAGTCAGAGCGGCAACGGTGACGTGCTGGTGTGGGGACTCATGATGGTTCTCACGGCCGGACTGATCCTCGTGCCCTTCATTCCCGGCGTCCGTTCGATTCCTCGAAAGACCCGGGTGTACCGACTGATATGGCGAGAGCACTACAAACCGTAGATTTCAGCCTTCTCCTACCCACCCTGAGGTCCGGGGTCAGGCGATGATCGCTGGGATCTTCGTGGGCGGTCTCTTCGCGGCGGTATTCGCGCTGATCTTCGTCTTCGTTGCACTCCTGCCGCTCTTTTGCTTCATCGATGTCGTCTTCACACCGTCAACCACTTTTCGTTCAGCCGACAGCAGCAAGGCCCTCTGGGTCGTACTCATCATTTGGCTGAATATCCTCGCCGCATTCATCTATCTCGTTGTCGTGCGGCCACGACTCAGTGACGTGAAGGCACGTCCGTAGTTCCAGGGGGCGCCGAGGTCCAAGAGCTGAGCAGTACCTGGGTGTCGTTTCGTGGAGACGAAGGGGATCGAACCCTCGACCTCAGGCTTGCAAAGCCCGCGCTCTACCAACTGAGCTACGTCCCCGGGGACCTCAGCCTACCAAGCCATCACTATTCGGACTGATGCCGCCGAAGGGCGCGTTCACGTTCGCGGTCGACGCGAAGTAGTTGACGCTCGACGTCGGCCCAATGCAGTGGC
>JBEKQN010000200.1:0-3733 GCA_049519675.1 Acidimicrobiales bacterium
AACCTTCCAAGCCTCGCGGCTCTTTAGCGCCCTGAACGTGTTCGAGAACATCAAGATCGGTGCCGAAGATCATCGAGGGATTGGTCTCGTGGGCGCCCTGGTGAAGGGCCCCGGTACTCGCCGTGGCGAGCATCAATCCGATGAAGTGGTCCTTGATCTTCTTGAGTTCGTGGGTCTCTCGCGCGAAGCCAACCTGATTGCCTCGCAACTCTCCTACGGCGCACGTCGTCGTCTCGAAATTGCACGGGCGCTCGCTACGAATCCTGAAGTCATTTTGCTTGACGAGCCCGCCGCGGGCACCAACCCTTCGGAGAAATTGGAGCTCGCGGTACTCATCCGCCGTGTGCGTGACGAACGCCGCGTCAGCGTGTTGCTGATCGAACACGATATGAAGCTCGTCATGTCCCTCGCCGAGCGGCTCTACGTTCTCAACTTCGGTTCGGTCATCGCTGAGGGTTCACCAGAAGAGGTGCGCGCCAATCCCGATGTCATCGACGCTTACTTGGGACGTTCTCACGAAGATACGAAAACCTGATGCTGACGGTCACCGACACGGTGGTGCGCTACGGCACCATTGAGGCCCTTCACGGAATCTCATTCAATGTGGAACAGGGAGAGATCGTCACTCTGCTCGGCGCTAATGGCGCCGGAAAATCTACGACGCTGCGTATGGTCTCGGGCCTGCACGCGCCATCGAGTGGCTCGATCATGTATGAGGGTCGCGACATCACGAAGGTCAAGGCCCACGAATTCGTCTCGATGGGCATCAGTCACGTGCCCGAAGGGCGTCGCGTGTTCCCACGAATGACAGTGGAAGAAAATCTGGAGATGGGTGCGTTTCGTCGCAGCGGGCCGTTGCGCGACGATATTGAAGAGATCTACGTGCAGTTTCCCATTCTCAAGGAACGTCGTAAGCAGCCGGGGGCCAACCTCTCGGGAGGCGAACAGCAAATGCTCGCGATCGGTCGCGCCTTGATGTCCAAGCCGCGGCTGTTGCTCTTGGACGAACCTTCAATGGGGCTCGCTCCCATGATCGTCGAGACGATCTTTTCGATCATTAGCCAGATTCGTGACGCGGGGACCACCGTCTTCGTCGTCGAGCAGAACGCGACCCAGGCCCTGCGTCTCGCCGACCGGGGTTACGTCATGGAGAACGGTCGAATCGTCTTCGGTGACACCGCAAAGAATCTCCTGATCGACCCCCGAGTGCGCGCGGTCTACCTGGGTGAATCAATCGAAAGCGAATAACGAGTCATGCCGAGCGGGGATGACATACATCCCAGCGCCCAGCGAGTGGTTGACGTTCTGAAATCGCTCGGCGTGGTCGGTCCCTTTCGAGAGTTCGCCGTGCCCACCAAAACGGCTGCGGACGCCGCCGCGGCGTTGGAGTGTGAGGTCGACGCAATCGCCAGCACCCTGGTGTTTATGGCGGACGACAAGCCACTCATCGTCCTGAAGAGCGGAACCCTGCGCGTTGACTTGGAAAAGGTGCGCCAGTTCTTGGGTGTGGTATCGGTGCGTCAGGCAACGCCCAATGAAGTGCGTGCCGCGACTGGTCAGAGCCCCGGGGGAGTGTCGCCCGTTGGATGGCCCCAACCAATTACGTGCCTGATTGACAACTCGCTGGCGCACGTCGCACGTCTCTGGGCGGCCTGCGGGACCCCGAACGCGGTGTTTAGCACCACCTACGACGAATTGCGTTCGCTAACCGGCGCCATTCCAATATCGCTTCGCTAGATCTGCGCCTGCCCCCGGGCCCTCTCTGATGTCACACCCCCTAAATACTGTGATTTATTGGGTTTTGGTCATTTAAAAAAACTTGCAACGAACACCTGTTCGCTTTATTATGTACGAACAGGTGTTCGTCTAGGTCAGGAGTGTCAGTTATGGCTGCAGTCGAGATGTTCGAAGACGAAGGATTACACACGGCGGGTGGTCGACAGCAGCTTCGACTGGTCAAGTTTGAGAGCGCCCCGCCTATTGGTCGAAACGCGCGTCCCCTCGCCCAGCGCCGTGCCGCTCGAGCCCTCATGTTGAAACGTCGTCGTCGCGCGATCGTGGTGCTGGTGTTGTTAGCCGGTCTCACGATTCTCGCGTTGCCAGGCGTGGCCTTTGGCGGGGTAGGCGGAGGCGGGCTTTCCAGCGATCTGAACAACAACGCGTCGCTCTCTGCTGGCATGGTCTTTGTCGTCCAGCCCGGTGACACGGTCAGTTCAATAGCCCGGATGATCAATCCCGGTAATCCGGCGCGGGCACGGTCCGCCCTCGTGCGCGAACTGGGTTCGCGAGTCGTTGTACCGGGCGAGCACGTCCTAATTCCCTGAAAATTAAAGGATTTAGGTGTAACGTGAACTCCATGCGCTGTCCTTTCTGTGCGGCAGATGACGACCGCGTCGTTGATTCTCGATTGGCCGAAGACGGGGTCGCGATACGCCGCCGCCGGGAGTGCTCGGCCTGCAGCCAGCGCTACACAACCTTTGAGCGAATTGAAGAGATCGGCTTCTACGTCATCAAACGCTCGGGGGAGCGAGAGCTCTTTAATCGCGCCAAGATCCTCAGCGGCGTTCGCGCCGCCTGCAAGAACCGCCCGGTCAACGAGGAGTCGTTGGAACGGCTGGTTCTAGGGATTGAAGAGGCGATGCGGCTGCTCAACCGTGACGTGTCGAGCGAAGAGGTTGGTCTCGTGACGCTCGAGGCGCTGGGCACCGTCGATGAGGTGGCCTACATGCGGTTTGCGTCGGTGTACAAAGGTTTTGAGGGTACCGAGGACTTCGCCCGCGAGATTGGCATGCTGGTAAAGACCACCGCTCCCAAATTGCGCGGCTAGACGTGCGCGCGCTGCGACTTCAACCGGAAACGGCCATGGCCATCTACGCCCATCCCGACGACGCGGACGTGGCCGCCGGGGGACTGCTCGCGCAGTGGGCGAGCGATGGCTGTGCGGTGCACTTGGTTGTGATCTGCGACGGCGCGAAGGGTTCTCACGGTGGCAAGGTCGATTCGAAGTCGCTGCGCGGTGCGCGCCGTGAAGAGTTGCAGTTCGCGGCCGACCTCTTAGGCGCCACTTCGTTGCACGGTCTAGAACGTCCCGACGGCGAAGTAGTGAATGATGAGACGCTTCGCGAAGAGCTTGTCGGACTGATTCGCAAGCACCGTCCCGAAGTGGTACTTGGTCCCGACCCCACGGCGACCTTTTTCGGCGGGGTCTACATCAACCATCGTGACCATCGTGAAACGGGGTGGGCGTTGCTCGACGCGGTGGCCCCGGCCGCGGCCATGCCGCTGTACTTTCCCCGTCAGGGTCCGGCCCATCAGGTGCAGCAATTGCTGCTCAGCGGCACCCATGAACCCGACGTGGTCGTTGACGTCTCGCGAACGATCGACACCAAGGTGAAGGCGGTATTAGCGCACGCCTCGCAATTGGCCGGTGACGCGGACGCCATACGTGACCTGGTCTACGGCCGGGCCGAGCAGGCCGGCCGTCCGGTGGGGGTGGCGTTCGGTGAAGCCTTCCGCTGCGTTGAACTCGCCTTCTGACGACCCCTCGGTTGACGAGGCCCCGCTACTTCACATCGACCTGGACGCCTTTTTTGCGTCGGTGGAGATCCTCGACGACCCCACGCTGATTGGCAGGCCGGTGGTGGTAGGCGGACCCGCCAGCCGGGGCGTGGTGGCCAGTGCCAGTTACCAGGCGCGACGTTTCGGCGTGCGCAGCGCGATGCCCACCGCTGTC
>JBEKQN010000201.1:0-3707 GCA_049519675.1 Acidimicrobiales bacterium
TGGGGCGGCACGGCCGAGATTCAACGCAACATCATTGGCGAGCGAGCGCTCGGACTGCCGAAGGAGCCGAAGCCGCAAAAGGTGTGACTCATCCACAGTCGTGGGTGAGTCGTCGCTGCCGTTTGTTACGGAGTGGACTTGAGGAGGTCGTCGACGAGGCCCCGAACTCGCTCTTCGATGTCGTCACGAATTTGGCGGACGACGTCGACGTCCTTGCCCGCCGGGTCCGTCAACTCCCAGTCCACGTACCGCTTGCCCGGGTACACCGGACAGGCGTCGCCGCAGCCCATGGTGACGATGACGTCGGCGTCACGTCCCATCTCGATGGTCAGTTTTCGTGGCGCCTCATCGGAGATATCAATGCCTTTTTCCCTCATCACCTCGACGACCGCGGGATTGAGCACTTCTCCCGGTGCCGAGCCGGCGGAGTGGACCACGACGTGATCACCGCCCAACGTTCGGGCGAATCCCGCCGCCATCTGGGACCTGCCGGCGTTGTGCACGCAGAGGAAAAGGATTTCGGGTCGGTCGATCATGGGGCCACTTCAACGGCGGTGAGCGGGTCGAAGTATCGACGTTTCGCCCACAACGAGACGTACACCAGGGCCACGAGTACCGGCACCTCGATGAGGGGACCGACGACACCCGCGAGGGCTTCGCCGCTGGTCACGCCAAACACTCCGATGCACACGGCGATCGCCAACTCGAAGTTGTTCCCCGCGGCGGTGAAGGCGAGCGTCGCGGTGCGATCGTACGGAAGCCCGAGTGAACGTCCGAGTGCGAACGACCCGAACCACATGATGGCGAAGTAGCAAAGCAACGGAAGGGCGATGCGAGCCACGTCGCCCGGCCGAGAGGTGATCGTGTGCCCTTGGAGAGCAAAGAGGATGACGATCGTGTAGAGCAGTCCGTAGAGAGCGAAGGGGCCGAGCCGAGGTAAGAGCCTGGTCTCGTACCACTCTCGACTGCGCAAGCGTTCGCCAATCGTGCGCGTGAGGTAGCCAGCGAGGAGCGGTATCCCGAGAAAGATGGCGACGGTCTCGGCGATCTTCCAAACGGAGAGGTGGAGACCCTGGGTGCTCAGCCCGAGCCATTGGGGAAGAAGCTCCAAGTAGAAATATCCGAGCAACGCGAAGGCAACGATCTGAAACAGGGAGTTCAGCGCCACGAGTACCGCCGCCGCTTCGCGATGGCCCCCCGATAGGTCGTTCCAGATGAGCACCATCGCAATGCAGCGCGCCAAGCCCACGATGATCAGCCCGGTGCGATACGTGGGCAGATCGGGCAGCAAGAGCCAAGCGAGAGTGAACATGACCGCCGGACCAACGAGCCAATTGAGGACGAGCGACGCCACCAAGAGCTTGTGGTCGCTGGTGACGGTACCGAGTCGGTCGTAGCGGACCTTCGCCAACACGGGATACATCATGACGAGGAGTCCGATGAAGATGGGCAGCGATGTCCCTGACGTGACCTGCACGGCATTGAGGTGCGTATTGAGGCTAGGTATGGCCCGCCCGAGACCGATACCAATGGCCATCGCCACGATGATCCACACCGGCAGGAACCGGTCGAGGAACGAAAGTCGCTTGATGACGGGTTCGGCCACGCCGCCCTCGGTCAACGCTGAGACCGTATCGCTCATGAGCGTGGCGTCACACTGGTGCGCCGTGGGCTCAGCAGCACGGTGCGGCGTCGGACAACACGAGTGACCCGCTGTCACAGCAGCTCGCGTCGCCAGCCACCGTTGCAGAGTCGCTCGCGTCGGCCAGCACGGTGTAGACCTCCCACCGCGAGGAGTCAGGACCATCGACCCACACCTTGTCTTGCACCGCGAAGCAACACGTCGTCTTCTCTTCGACGTCAGTTGCGAACCCCTGCTCGACGAGGTGGCGAGTGGCGTCTTGCACTTCTTCAGTCGTAGAGACTTCGACGCCGAGGTGATTGATCGTGCCCGGCTGACCAGCATTCTCGAACAGCACCAGTTTCAGTGGAGGTTCTGAAATGGCGAAGTTGGCGTAGCCGGGACGTAATTTCGCCGGCTCGGTCTTGAAGAACTTGGTGTAGAAGTCCACCGCCTCATCGAGGTTTGACACATTAAGAGCGAGTTGCAGTCTGGACACCTTGATCTCCTTAAATTGACATCTGTCAATGAGCAGAGTAGTTGTCACATCGATGCTTGTCAATAGTAGATTGGGGCAATGTCACATCCCAAGACCATCACCATTGACGAGAACGTCGTGAGTTGCTGTAGCCCGCTGACGGCCATCGCAATGTCCGAAGCCGAGGCCGGCGACATCGCTCAGATCTTTGGAGCCCTCAGTGACCCCGTGCGGTTGCGCATGTTGTCACTCGTCGCCGCTGAAGACGAAGTTTGCAGTTGCGCCCTCGAAGAGCCCCTCGGCAAGAGCCAGCCCACCATCTCGCATCACACGAGGATTCTCGCCGAGGCCGGACTCATCGTCGGTGAGAAGCGTGGCCGTTGGATGTGGTGGCGAATCGTACCTGAACGTCTTGGGGAAGTATCGAGGATTCTGTCATCGTGATCACACGGACGAACGATCGTTGTGCGTTATTGACCGCGTAGCGCCTTTAGGATCTTCGTCTTCAGGTTCGGCTTCATGTAATACTTCTCGCGTTCTTCGTCAGTCATCGAGTCGTAGCGGGCATCCTGTTTCGAGACAACCTCGTCGACCTTCTCTTCTTGGAGAGCTTCGCGATTGTGGATCTGCGCTTCGCTCAGCGCCTTCCTTCCGCCGCGACCGAGCCCTCCGAACCCGAAACCTCCTCGACTCATGACATTCCCTCCCCCAACACCGTTATCTCCGCTACCGCGTCGATAGTGCGAATCTACTCATCACGGTCCGGTGTCACATGACACGAGCACCGCGTTAGAGCTGGCGGTAACGCGGTACGTAGCCGCCGACGCCGAGCGACATCGAGTCCTCGGGGTCAATTGAGTCATCCACGCCACCCACGACTTCGGTCACCCACGACAAGCGATCAGTCAAGATCCGCGTCACGCCGCCGGCCAATGTATCCGAGGAGATCGCACAACTCGAGCAGGCACCTTGGAGTTGGACCTCCACGACCCCGGTCTCGACGTCGGCACGGATGAGGACGAGGTCGCCACCGTCGGCCTGGACCGATGGGCGCATGAGGTCAAGCAGCGCGTTGAGCGCCTTCAGGCGGCTGGCTCGTTCCTGGTCGGTCAGTTCTCCCATCCGTCCAGTCTGCCGTGAAATGTGGCGCCCGTGACGCCGCGCACGTTCTCGATACGATGCACTTCATGGAATCTGGCGTGCACTGGGAAGTGGCGGACATCGACCTGTCGGACATGGGATTCTGGCGCCGACCCTGGGCCGAACGAGAGGTCGCCTTCGCGACGCTCCGACGAGAGAGCCCGATCACCCACTTCGACGAACCGGTCATCGAAGGCACGTCCATTGAGTTTCCCGTCGGCAACGGTTTCTACGCCCTCACGAAATATCGTGACGTGCAGACGGCGTCGCGCCACCCGGAAGTCTTCCTTTCGGGACCTGGTGCGGTCTCGGAGATGGATCTTCCGACCGAGATGGTCGAGTACTTCTCGGGCATGATCTCAACGGACGACCCCAAACACGCACGACTCCGGCGAATCGTGTCGAACGCCTTCAATCCTCGCAACGTGCGCGCGGTGGAGGATTCAATCGAACGCAAGGCCGATGAGA
>JBEKQN010000202.1:0-3696 GCA_049519675.1 Acidimicrobiales bacterium
TTAATAGTCAGTACCGCCGATTTGTGCGGACCAACCTACGGGGTGATTCCGCCCAGTCAGATGTTCACGGGAATGATCGTCGTGCTGCCCAAGGATGAGGGCAGCGTACAGGTGCTCGGCGTGCCGTTCGATACAACATGTGGCGTGTACGTGAGTCAGCTCGGATGGAGAAGCCAATTTTGGATCGAAGGGGTGTAGCTGTCGCCTTACTCGCTGGCCCGACGCAACAGTTCTGCATCCCCGCACTGGCGCCTATCTGCAGAAATGTAGCGCCATGCGTGTGCCGTCTACCTTCCCCTTGGGGAAGTAGGACAGGATGAGTCTCATCGCGCTGCAGTATCGAGCGATCTTCGGCCCACCAACGTCCGTGCCATGTACGTAAAGAATTCCTGGAGCCGGACAAAGTCGAGCTTGCGCGACCCAATCGGATCGCACATCGCCGTGACGTGCTTTCACAGTGACGGTGAACATCGTCTCGTTTTCCATGCATAACAGTTGCGTTCCGGACAGTGTCAGACGGGGTATTTCGGAGATCCGATTGCGAAGCACCGTCGCCTGGGCAGTGTTCAAAACGACTGACGTCGGATGGCTCGAAGGATTCGCTGGCCCCACAGAGCCAAATCCCGTGACGGTCACGACGCCCGTTGATGGCATCGCGAGTGGAGAACGGGATCTCGTCGTGGCTATTGCAATCGGAATCGCAATGACCACAATCACCAGGACGACGACGAACACGGGGCGGATGCGGACGCTACCTAACGTTCGTTTTTGCGGAGCACCCACAAGACCTAACGATACGACTTCACGAGATTTCTTGGGAGAACGGATGGAATCGGAGACTCGACGCAACGGACTTGATTCCATGCACGAGCAGCTTGAAATCTACGTCGGGAGATTGATTTGGTCACTGGTTGGCGCGGTCGTCTACGGTCGTTCCGATGGAGATCATCGAGGTGCCAAGAGTGGAGGAGCGGTCCGCAATCCACTACGTGGGGATTCGCGTCGTCACGCCATTCAGGGGAATGTTGGCGGTCCGAGACCAACTTCTGGCAGAAACGCGAGCCGAGATCAAAGAGGCCGGGATCGAGACCGTCGGCTATGGCTTTCTCCGCCTCCATGTGATCGACATGGACGGGCCAATGGACCTAGAGGCCGGTTATTTCACGGATGGACCCACGCTCACCGATCACCCGAGGCTCCGATCGGGGACCATGGTTGCGGGCAGTTACGCGACGATGAAGTACCGAGACCACGCCCGCAGAGCGAACCAGGCGTTACAGGATTGGGCACGTGACAACGGCTTGGATCTCGACCGTCGGACCGTCCCCGAAGGCGATGAATTCGCCTGTCGCTACGAGGCCTTCTGGACCGACCCGGCGGTCGAACCGCGCAAGACGAAGTGGACGGTCGAATTGGCGATCCTTCTAGCCAAATAGTTCAGCCGCGCAACGGCCACGGCGACGATTGCCGGTTTTCGGCACCACGGGTAATGCATCACCTTGACCGGACAGTAGACAGTAAGAAGCGTTCCTAGGAGGTGCTCGTGCGTCAAGGCCGCCGTCTCGTCGTCGCGACACTTCTTCTCACCGCCTTCTGCGTCTTCGTGAGCGCACGTTCCGTCGTTTCGGCCACTGCTTCGCCTTCCGCTTGTTCTCCGGCTCAGGTCACGCTCTCGGCTACACCCGACCATTCGGTCTATGCCTCGGGCACCACGGTGGACGTCACGGTAGCGTTGCACAACCACTCGTCCATCGCCTGCACGTACACCAAGGGATCCTTCTCGCCGAACTTCGTCCTCACCAACTCAGCGGGCGTCACCGTCTGGGGTTCGTGCTGGTTTGGTGGAGGCCCCGCCCCGTGCGCGTATTACCTGCTCCACCAAACCCTCGCCCCGGGGGCCACGTATCACGAGAAGCTCACCTGGGATCAGCGGACCGGTCATCCCGAACTGGCCGTGCCCTCCGGCCGCTACACGTTCACCGTGAATTTCGTGGGCCTGAAACTCCACGCGGCCACCTCATTCGTCCTGACTCGGACCATAAGCGTCGACGCCACGCTCGCCGACTCTGGGCACCACTACACACTGAGCGTTGGCGGCCTTTTAACGGTGCGGCTGATCGATTCGCCGATGGTGTGGACCACGGCAGTCTCCTCTGATCCAGTGGTCTTGACTTCCTTGCCCGAGACCAACCCTGTCGCCAGTCTTTACGTGTTCCGTGCCGTTGCTCCCGGTACCGCTCGCGTCTCGGCCGTCGGCAACCCCGCGTGCTACCCCCAGTGCCTGATGCCGAGTCGGCTCTTCTATGTCGACGTCACGGTGCAGGCGTCGTGAGATCACGCCCGGTGGATTGAAGTCCCGACGTCACCGAGTGCAGCCCTCATTGCCGTCTTTGCCCACGCGCCCGTTCAACGAGATTGCGTCGTGCGAAGTCCAGGCCTTTCGATTCTCGTCAACAACCGCCCTCAGGCTGACGAACGGGGCAACTCCGCCGACAACGACCGCGTCCGTCGAAACGATGCGATTAGCAGCCCTCCCCTGGATTCACTATCCAACCAGTGATGCGGTCCGCTCCACGCTTCCATGTGAACCCGCAATTCCCCGCACCGTTGTCCAGGAACTTTCCGTTTATGTAGGTCCAACCGGCGGGCGCCTTCGCGTGCCACTTACCGCCCCTAACGATCACCGACTTGGCCAACGCACAACTGACTCCGGTGGCGTGAATCTGTATGTAGGTGACTGGGTTGCCGGCCGAATATTCGAACGTGATCGAGCCGCACACCAACGTTGCGTGCGCCGTGAGCGATTCGTGCGCCTTGGTGCTCGTCGAACTGCTACTCGTCGCGCCGGCCGCGGTTGATGCCGCCAACGGCGCCACTGAGAGTACCGCTAGGGCTGCGGCGCCGAGTACCCGACGATTCTTTTGCTTGACTTCCGAGCGACGGGCACTTCTCATCTGGTCCCCCTTCTGCGATGAGCGGACCAACTCTTAGCCGCCATGAACTTCTGATACTCGCCGATATCTCCCCGACTGTCAAGGGGCGTGCAGATCGGTCGTCGTTGTACAACTCGATGGCGGAGGACCGTCGCCAAGTGCGGCGACCAGTCACTGATGGCTACGTGAAGAACTCACTGACGACCAATGACTCCGGTCGTTTGCGGTAACTAACTCCAGAGCAAATCGAACACCGTGTACGGTCCACTCAATCCTTTGAGTTCGATCGATCGTGGTCCAGACAGGGGAAACGCCCCGTCGAGTTCCTTTTGAGTAGCTTGCGAGACCAGAATCTCAGTGCCGCCAGCCACGCCGGCCACCCGGGCAGCGACGACCACGGTACGTCCAAAGAAGTCACCACCTTCCGCCTTCGCGTTACCGGTGTGCAAACCGATCCTTGCGCGCACCGGCACGCCAGACCATCCGTCACTGAAGGTCCGTTGAATCGCCGACGCGCAAGCAGCCGCCGAACCGGCCGCGGGAAAGGCCAACATGAATCCGTCACCCTGACCTTTCACAACCGTCCCGCCAAATATCGCAGTCTTTTGTCGCACGATTGAATCGTGCCACTGGAGTAAATCCAGCCACCGCACTTCGCCGAGGGTCTCCATGCGAACAGTTGAACCCTCCAAATCGGTGAACATGATGGTGACGGACCCGTCGGCGGACATTCCTGACGCCGACGGCGCCACGTCTTGCACGA
>JBEKQN010000203.1:0-3670 GCA_049519675.1 Acidimicrobiales bacterium
ACTGCAGTGACCCGACCCGTCAGAGCGGCGAGCTCGATGCCAATGGCTAGAGCGGTGGTTGGCGCCGAAGAGTTCACGCGAACGTTCACTCGGTCGCCCACCACTAGGTCGGCTGCGGTCAGTACCGTCGAACCCTGGTGGAACGTGGTCGTCGGGGTTATCGTGAACATCTCCGTGACGCCGTTCAAACGGTCCAGCGTGACCGATGTGCTCGACAGCGCGGTGACGTAGCCGTGGTACAAGATGGCGTGACTGGTCGAGCCGATCCTGATGCTGAGCGCGTCCAGCGAAGTCAGATTGACGTCAATCGTGCCTTCGGCAAAGACCGCCGCGCCCACCGTAACGTCGGCCAATGTGGCCGGCGCACCACCCTGGGTGTACGTCGTGGCGTCACTCACGATGATCGTGCGCGCGAATCCCTGCGGCCCCGTAATCGTGATCAAATTCCCAACGACCGAAGTCACCTTGCCGGTGAGCTCGGCCAGCTCAATGTTGATCTTGAGCGCCGTGGTCGGTGCCTTGCGGGCCAAACGGATGTTGATTCGGTCCCCCACGACGAGTGAGGCGGCCGTGGTCGAGGCGTGACCTTCAGTGAAGGTGGTTGTGGGCGTAATGGTGTACGTCGTGGTCTTGCCGTCCCAGCGGTTCACCGTCACCGACGTCGAAGTGACGCCAGTTACTAGGCCGCCTTCGCCAATACGTGGGAACAAGAACTGAGAATTCCTGGAACTCGAGACGTCATGGTGGTTAAAGTGAGCGCCGGGCTGACTGGCCGCCGACGCGAGTCCGGCGGCACTGACGATCAGCGCCATCGAAATAGCCGCTGAGCCAATTGCTCGTCCGGCCCACTTCATCTTGTTCGAATACATGGTGATCCTCCCGTTACGTTCGTTCAAGATGATCTCGAACAAGTCCAAGTATCGCGTTTGAGGTTGTGAAAATAATGTGAAAGAACCGTGGAACAACTCATTAATCCTGTGAAAAGGGAGAGACTTTTGACCGGCGAAACTACACGCGCACGAGGTCATTCTGCTGGTTGTGAGCGCCACGCGAACAAGTAACGTCACGGTTGTGAGCCAATTTGAATCGTCGGTCTTGTGTGAATTACTCGACGAGGAGCTGGGCAGTGACCCCACTACCCTGCGCCACCTGACCAATCACCTACCGATGGCGCTGGTCGCCAAATCGCATCTCGGTGCAGGCGACGAAGAGCTACGACGGTTCGCGAAAATGTATTCGAGGCGCAATGTCCCACTCGCTACGGCGCAACATGTGCTCAACCACACATCGTGGACTGCGGCCATAGGTCAACGAGGGGCATCAGGCGATCTACGTGATTACTTTGTGCGTTGCGTCAATGACGTCGGCATCGACGAAACCCTGAGATCGCATCTCCCCGCACTGTTGCCCGGCATCAGCGGCGCGGCCTTCCACGGTGCCATCCGGTTGGCTTACGCACTCGACGTTGAATCACCAGCCCGCGTAGCGGCGGGCCTGGGCTACCTCGCCGAAGTGGCAGCACCGCTGGGTCCGTTGGTTAATACTGGCACCACATCAACGGAACCGCTCGAATTGATCACCACGCTTTCCGAAACGTTCAGATGGTCGGATGTCGCCGAAGACGGAAATATTGGTGAGCGAATGCACGCAGTCGCCGAACGCGTCGAGTTCCAATCCCTTGCGCTCTCACTTGAAATCAACGACGACACACCGCAGAAACTGGCTCACGCGGCGCTACAGATCTACGCCTCAACGGATGACTTCACGGCGCTGCACGGTGTGACCGGATTTGCGGCGATGTCTGCGCTCCGGGACTGGTGCGATGAGCCCCAACTCATAGACCGATACGCGTTTCAGTCCTTAGCGGCCGCCTATCAAACCATCGGGTCTCCCGCATTGTGGTCCCAGGAACGCCTGGATGAATTGGTGGCGTCCAGTACCGCAACGCACGACGCCGTTGCGCTGGTAGGAGCACAGAGCAACGACGAACACGTGTCAAAGATGATTTACACGGCGCTGCAATATTGGCGAGACACCCAGGAGCCGCTGTACTTTGCCGTCGCCGCGCGCCGAGCGGGGTTGCTGGCGGTTGGGTCGAGCTAATAACTGCTCCAGCACCTGAGGCACCATTGTCGTCTGGGGCACGCGGACGAAGGATGCTGAGCGGCCACGTGCGGGCAATACAACAGCGGCCCGCTTTCGCGGGCCGCTGTTGGTACCTATTCTGAGCAGGGGGTGGAGTCACTCAGACGGTTGGTACGTTGGCTTCAGCCGATCGAGGACGTCCCCAACATGACTGACACCAATTCCTTACTTGGATCAAACGACTCGTTGGTGGGGCTCACGACGCCACGAGGGGCAACCTTGGGTGCGGGACCTGACTTGTCGTTCAGGTTGCTTTCGTCGACCTTCGCCGCGTGACGCTGGCGATATCCCGAAATCAGTCCATCAACGCCAATCCAGCTGGACGTCCTCCACATCGCGAGAATCACGATCGCGAAGAGCGCGTAGAACGCACAGACACTCGCCGTGCCGGACATCACGTAGGTGAAGAGCAACAGCAGGCTGCCCAGGCAGGCCAGCGGGGTGAGGAATCCAATTGCCAGGGCAATGCCGATGGCGAACTCCGCCAGGGCGACCAGGATGCCAATCCAGCCCGCGTTAGGAACAACGAAACTGTGCAGGAACGTGGCCCACCAGCTGTACGCCGCGGCACCGTGACCGGCGAACCCGGCGACGCCTGCGCCACCATTGTGCATGAACGCGGGGTTTTCCGCGCCCCAAATCTTGGCGATGCCGGCTTGCAACCACATCACTCCGAGCCAAATACGCATGGCGTTCCATATGAGTGCCGCGCTCTTGGAGCGCTGCAGCCAGTACAGGCTGCGCGGAGTACGGACATTTGAGGGATTGCCGATTAACTTTTCAAGGTTTTCCATGAGACTTCCTACTTTCTTGTCTTGTGTACTTACATCTTGTGGTCATTTTGTACAGAAAGGGCCAGAATCGGTAGGGTACAAAGTCTCAATATGACTCCTAGAGACCCTCGGCCTGGGAGTAATTATTCAACAGTGACGTGCGCTACCGAGTGATTTATCTTCGCGTCCTCTATCGCACCACGCACGACGAACCGCGCTCGCGGTGACGAAGTTCACTCCGCATTTCGTGCGGCATTTTCAAGCGATGCACTTCGACGACATCGTTTTGACATTTCAACGGGCGCGAGAATTCAATTGATAAAAAATGATCCCTGAACATTTGCTTGCCACGGTATGAGCGACGTTCGATGTTTAGACCACGCGCCAAGCAGATGACGTTGGAAGCGCTCTTCGAGCAACAATACGGCCGCAGCTCCGAAAAGCAGGTCCTCTTCCAAATGTGGCTCGGCGCCAAGCAAACCCGCCACCAGTCGGTCTCGGGCGATTCTCGCGTGACGCGCGTCGGCATTCGCGTGCACGTCGTAATAGCGACGTGCGTCAAGTCCAACACCGAATCGAGCCAACGCTTGACTGTAGCGAAACATCGTCTCGACTGACGTCATCTCCGAGATCGCCAAATGACCGACGAGAGCCGCGCGCCACCGGCGATGCAGCGCGAACATGGACGTTAGGTTGACCATGGCCAGCGTGACGCCCGGGATGTTCTCCACGTACGAGCCATACGAAGCGTC
>JBEKQN010000204.1:0-3619 GCA_049519675.1 Acidimicrobiales bacterium
AGGCCCAATATTCCGGCAACTCAAACTATTTATCATCAAACAGTTCGGTCATTTCATTCACGGTGTCGCCCGTTGCTTCGACGACGACGCTCAGTGTGTCGCCCAATACGTCGACGAGTGGTGCGAGCGTCACCCTTTCGGCGGTTGTCTCGAATCAGGCCACCGGAACCGTGAACTTTGAGAGTAACGGGTCGACGATTGCTTCATGTGGGGCGGTCGTCTTGTCCGCCGGCACCGCATCTTGCACGACCGTCGCTCTGGCCGTAGGTACGGATTCACTTACCGCGGTGTATTCGGGCAACGCGAATAGGTCAGGCTCTACGAGCAACGCCATCCCTTTCGTTGTATCCACCGCGCCATTGACCTCAACGTCCACTGTCTTGAAGATTGAGCGCACGTCACTCGTCGCGGGCTATCCGGTTCAACTCATTGCAACAGTGTCGCCGGCCGAAGCGGGCACCTTTGGATTCTTCAGCAATGGTGCGTACACATCCGGATGCAGCGCCATCTCTGCTACATCGGGCTCGGGTACCTGTTCAACGACCGGTCTCACGGCGGGCACGGACTTGATTGACGTGGTCTTCACTCCAAGTAGTTCACAGGTCACCGGCTCAACGAGCGCAACGGCATCACTTCCCGTGTGGACGCCAGTCCACTCGTCCGGTACCGGTGCGCTACCCGCCGCGGCGATTACGACCCAAGCCGGAATCGTGAGTTTGCTCGATCAGTACTTTCAAGGTCAAGGCCGTTACACGCAGGCGCAGATCACGTACTTGAATCAAGCAGCAATTCCCGACGCCATAAGTTATGAGTTTTCGCTGTTTGATGTGAATGGATCGCCATCCGGACAGCTCGCGTTCATCTCGTCGGACAATCCGAACTATTTGCCTGAGCTCATCGTCGACGCTCTCGCCCCGTACGTCACCCTATCGACGAGCAAGTTCAACTCCTGCTTCAAGACCGATACCAATAGTTGTTTTATTAATCAAATCCTGCCCAATATCGAAGTGACAATTCAAGCTGATATGCAAAATTGGAGCTGCTTCTTGAATGCTTCTTGCTACGTTCCGAGCGGAATTTCTTCAAGCCAGGACTTTTACGTCGACTGGTCTGCCGCTATGGGTCTCTATTACTTAGCCCCTTGGCAAGACATCGAGACGCTGATCCAGCAAATTGATCCTGATTATCCCCAGGATGCGGCTGAACTCTCGGCCTGGACGAAAGCATTGATGGCGGACGACACTTGGGGCTTGCCCGACGTTGACATAGGTGACGGTTGAGAACCAGGGGATGAAAGGACTGACGGGCGGCCGGGCACGTCGGTCATAGCATTTGACCACACCACTCGGCGTACGCCCATCCCTGGTCGCTCACCCAGTACACCGGCGAAGAGATACGTACGGCGACCAAGAGCTTTCGCGGGTGCGTCCGAATCTGAGCCCGAAAGCCTTTGCTCAGCGTCGGTTGGACCCACGCCTGCAGCCAAAGGCCTACGGAGCCGAACTCTCAGGTGGAAATATTCCCGAGAGCGTCACGCAACGTCGCGCAGCGATTCCTCACCGTTTTGGTGGAGGATTGAGATCGTGGATTGCTCGCGGCGAGACAACTTTTGTCGAGTGTCGCGTATCGATCTCATCGACGCGATGACCATGCACAACGCACCCGTTGCCGCTAACGCAATCCCGAGGAGTTGAAAGGGCCATCCACTCAGGCAAGAATTGGTTCCAACCGTGCGCGCGCTGAGAGCGCACGCTGAGTCCAAGGTTCGCGACGCGCTCATCACCCAGAAACCGACGGCCACGGTCACAAGGCAGAGAATCAAGGTGACTGCCCGCTTCATGGCACTTGTTTACCACCGCGACGGTTCATGTTCGTGGCAATTCGCGTGATTCAGTTGGAAAACTCAGTATCAGTGTTGCCAACTGTGTTCCCCGGGAATGCTCATTCGCCATCATTCGGCGTGGACACGCCGGTTCAGTCGTCGGCGATCGGTATCGGAACAAGTCGCCGAAGCTGTGTCACGTGATGAGGCGTCAGTTCTTCGAGGTTCTTCACGCCGAGAAGTTTCATCGTGCGACTGATTTGACCGGCGAGTATCTCGATGGTGCGATCGACGCCCTCGCGTCCCCCGGCCATGAGGCCGTAGAGATAGGCGCGGCCTATGAGAGTGAACTTCGCCCCAAGAGCGATTGCCGCGACGATGTCCGCGCCACTCATAATGCCCGTGTCGATATGGACTTCGATATCTCGTCCCACTTCGCGGACCACGGACGGCAGGAGATGGAAGGGTATGGGGGCACGATCGAGTTGGCGACCGCCGTGGTTCGACAAGGTGATGCCATCCACTCCCATGTTCGCCAGTTTCTTCGCATCGTCGAGATTCTGTACGCCCTTGACGACGAGCTTGCCCGGCCACCGTTCTTTGATGAACGTCAAGTCGTCGAACGTCATCGTGGGGTCGAACATGGTATCGAGGAACTCACCGACGGTGCCCGACCACTGTTCGAAGGTGGCAAAGGTCAACGGATCGGTGGTCAGAAAATTGAACCACCACGCCGGTCGAGTTGCGGCATTGAGAACCGTCGCCATAGTGAGCTGGGGAGGTATAGAGAACCCGTTGCGCTTGTCGCGCAAACGAGCACCGGCAACGGGCACGTCGACAGTCACCAGGAGAGTGTCGAACCCGGCCGCCGCCGCCCGTTCGACGAGTTTCATCGACTGTTCACGGTCCTTCCACATATAGAGCTGGAACCAGTTGCGACCAAGAGGGTTGGCGCTCTTGACGCCTTCGATGGTGGTCGAACCGAGTGTTGAAAGTGAGAAAGGTATGCCCGCCGCTCCCGCAGCACCAGCGCCCGCAATTTCGCCCTCGGTTTGCATCAGTCTGGTAAATCCCGTTGGTGCGATGCCGAACGGCAGCGCGGTGGGTCCGCCGAGCACGATCGACGACGTATCGACCTCGCTGACGTCGCGCAAGATCCCTGGGTTGAACTCAATGTCCTCGAAGGCCTGTCGAGCGCGGGCGAGTGAGATTTCTGCCTCAGCGGCGCCTTCGGTGTAATCGAAGGGCGCCTTCGGCGTTCGACGCATGGCGATGGCGCGGAGATCCCAGATCGTCAACGCCTGCGCGAGTCGCCGTTTCCTCGCGTTGAACTCGGGCGTCTTGAACTTGACGAGCGGCGTGAGTTCACTCGGTCGAGGCAGCCGGCGTTTCACGTCGAACTCGACGCGAGGTGCCGTCGCCGGAAGGATGACAGCACGGACCGATCGGTGAACATGTCGGCAATCCTAATGACGTGAGAAATGAAGCTCCTTCGCCAGAGCCCGAGTCGATGATCGACGTTGACGGACAATACGGCACGGTCGTGACCATGCGGCGACCACGATGGGCGTGCTTTGCGTTGGTCGAACCGGAATCGATTCCAATCTCGTGCTACGTTTTGTCAAATACTCGCGATCAAGACTGATCGGTGATGGGGCGAGAGACGAGAATCCTGAAATGACTACTGCAGAGAGTCGCACTTACATCAACGCGTCGGAACTCATCATCACGGATATTCAAACCGTGCCGGTGATAGCGCCACTCGCACGTGTCTTTCAAGGAAGTCACTATCGAATG
>JBEKQN010000205.1:0-3601 GCA_049519675.1 Acidimicrobiales bacterium
GGTGGCGGCGCGAGAGTCGATTCGAAATCACTTCACCGGGATCGTGACCAAGGTGGTCAAGGACAGGGTGATGGCGCAAGTCGAACTACAGGCGGGGCCATACCGTGTGGTTGCGCTCATCAGCCGCGAAGCGGTAGACGATATGGGTCTCGTGCCCGGAGTGATGGCGTCGGCGGTCGTCAAGTCAACAAACGTATCAATCGAACTCTAAGCGTGGACTTCGAGTTTTCCTTCAGGTCTCGAAGCACAAAATCGTCATCGGACTGAAATGATCGCCGTCAGTACGATCGAAGCATGAAGTGGCGCCGCGTCTACTTGCTCGTAGCCACGCTCGTGGTTGTTCTGGTCGTGTCGGTAGCACAGAGGTCAGCCGTGTCTGGTGCGACGTCAGACCGCCCCGTGCCTACCGGCACGCTGCTTACCAACACCACACTCAACGGGTTCAGCCAAGTGGATCAAGTTGACATGCTGTCGGCGTCGTTGGGCTACGCACTTGCCAGCCATCCGCTCAGCCATGATCGTTACCGTTACTATTTGGTGCGCACCACCAACCTGGGGAGAACGTGGACGGTGCGAAGTGAAATCCCGAGCGACGATGAGCGTTATCCGATTTTCACTGACTTCTCGACTTTTGACAGCGACCCGTTCATTGACTTCGTGAACCAAAATGTAGGTTATGTCGACGGGCCCGACGGTTCGATCTACGTCACGGATGACGGCGGCTTAACGTGGAAGGTGGTTACGGCGCGCAACGCCTCATCGAGCTATGGCATCAGCGGATCAAATGTCAGCGTCGTGACAACCACCTGTCGGACACTTCGCGTTTCGAAGAACTTCGTCTGCAAAAGCATTCTCAGTGAATACGCGGCAGGTTCGACTGTACCCACACGGGTCACAGAAGTCCACGATGCAAATACTGGCTATCACTGGGAAACCGCCCTGCTCGCCGCTGCGCCCCATGAGACGCAGATCATCAATATGAATAGCGACGGCATGACGACGTCTAAGTCATTGTTGATTACGCGTAACGATGGTCATACGTGGGCGACGCTTGATAATCCGTGCGCTATGTCCATGATTGATCAACTCACCGTCGCTAATGATGGTCAGTGGCTGCTGTCGTGCTTCCACGATTACGGCATGTACCACGGCACGGCCCAAATCTTCCGCTCAACTAACGAGGGTGTCACGTGGTCAACGGTGCTTGATGACACCGCCCAACGCAACATCGTCGGCAACCTAGGCGGAACGTCTGCGTACTACTTCTTCAGCGGCGACGACCGTACCCTCTTCGCGGCCATGACGGGTCCGGCGGGAGGACTTGAGGTGAGCACCGATGGCGGCACCATGTGGTCGCCCGAAACCGCGATGCCCGACACTGGCGGACAAATAGGATCACTGACCACCTTCGGTCCAACCTCCTCTCTCTATCAGGTCTTTCAGGGGCCGATGTACGTAACGAGCAACAACCGAACGTGGCGACTGTTGCCGCAACTCCCGGCGGGAAAGTACAGGGGCTTGTCCATCTGTACACGCAAGTCCGTGAAGTTGAGCCTGCGATCGGTGAAGTCCGGGGGCTTCAAATACTCATACGTGGACTTCACCAATGACGGCACGACATCGTGTTACCTCGATGGCGCTCCGATCGCTCGAATCATGAATGCGGACTTCAAGTACGTGGGGCCGCCGGCGACCAATTCTCTCGTTGATTCGGGTGGAGATTTCGTCACGCTCAAACCTGGTGGCATTGCCAACGTGTCACTTTTCATTGGTCCCACCTCCGGATACAAACCGTCCACGTGCGCGGTGACCCGAGTGAGCGCAATTCGAGTTAGTTTCGGTGCTCCATCTAACTTCGTCCTTTCCCTGGGTTCGCGAACAATACGCGCGTGCACGAACTTGCCCAGCGTGAGCGTCCTCGGCGTTCGAAGCGGACCCGGTGCACCCTGAACTGAGGTAACGGAATGGCTTTAGGCTTTGGACTCGTTCAGTGAGATGGCGGCGCGAATGAGAGCCTTGAATGCTTTCCCGTCTATCTTTTCGCCCTCGTGAAAGTCAATGGCCCGTCGTACGTTCCCATCGAGACTGGAATTAAAGAGGCCCGAAGGATCCGTGAGGGCCGCCCCTTTGGCGAATGTCACTTTCACGATTTGCTTGTACGACTCACCGGTGCAGATCATCCCGTCGTGGTACCACACCGGAACTCCTCTCCACTTCCACTCCTCGACGACGTCGGGATCCGCTTCCTTAATCAAGTTTCGGAGTCGACTGAGTGTCGTGCCGCGCCAGTCGTCGAGTTCTTTGATTCTCGCGTCTATCAATTGAGAGGGCGACTTGCTTTTCGCTGATGTGCTCTTCTCCATATTGCTTCTCCTACTTTGGCCGACGTCTCAAATGGATTCGATCAAACACGCCAATTCTACTGAGCGCTACGGATTTGCCTTATCGACGCCGGGTCCCAAAGCGTGTGCCCCGACTCGATGTGCCCCACAGTGATTTTGGCCACGGAAGAATATTCCGAGCCATTCAGTGATTACAGTTTCTCCGCGAGTTTGGCGAGCGCGGCAATTGTTGACTTTGACACGTTCTTGTTCTCGACATCAGCAGAGAAGAAGTGCGTTCCATTTTCAATCCCGGTGATTCCTTGGCCCGTGATACCTTCTTCAGTCACACTGAAATAGAAACCGGGAACACCTAGACCGGAGTAAGTGGTGAACTTGATTTTGGCAGTCTTGCTCGCCTTCTCAATCGACTGTTGCATCTCGGCCGATGTAAGGGGCTTTGAGATGACTTCGATCGAGAGCGACACGTCCTTGAGCACTGCGGCCATGCTTTTTGCCGAACCGTAGGTGCAGATCGTATTTGTCCCAGAGATCTCGTAGTTTGCCTTGGTTGGTTTGATGTTAAAGGTTGTGCCGGTGCCCGCGGGAACCTTGTAACCAATGAGGGCCGAGACGGATGCGGCGCTCACCTTGTCGCAGATTGACGATGCTCGCGCCGTGATGTGGACGGCATTGGTCTGACGACCGTGGATTGAGGAAGCCGCTTGAGCGACCGCGGGGACGGCTAACAGTACCGAGACGCCCGCGATGCCGAGGACGAGGCCGCCGTGTGCGAGCGAACGGCGAAGCGCGTGAGATGAATGGTTCCGAACGGTGTTACCCATGGTGAGCCTCCTGTAGAAGATGGCTCTCGCCACATCACGTGAACGCTACATGAGGAACGGGGCCACGCATGCAAGTAACTTGACCTAATGAAAAGAATCTTGCCATTTACGTTGGCCATCGCTCTGGGCGCGAGCGCCCTGGTGGTACCGAGCGCGTATGGCGATTCGACGACCACGACAACATTGGGTGGCGTTACGTCGACCACGACAGTGCCGACGACGACTACGACGCTGAAGCCGGGTCCCGTAGCCCCCTTGACTGGTTTGCCCGACCCACAAGGGCTGACCAAACATCGCGCCGCCCTCACCATCAAGATAGACAACACTCCCGAGGCCATGCCGCAGTACGGGATTGAAGACGCCGACGTGGTGTACGAAGAGATTGTCGAAGGCGGCATCACCCGTCTGGCGGCGATCTTCAATTCTCAGCTTCCG
>JBEKQN010000206.1:0-3560 GCA_049519675.1 Acidimicrobiales bacterium
GGGCCGAGTTCGCCCAGAAGGGCATCGCGCGGGGCCGCTCCATCGTGGCCGCCATCTACGACCGAGGGGTGGTGCTCGTGGCCGAGAACCCTTCGGCCTCGCTCTACAAGATCTCCGAGATCTACGACCGCATTGCCTTCGCCGGAGTGGGCAAGTACAACGAATTCGATCGACTCCGTGAGGCGGGGATCCGATGGGCCGACGGCACCGGGTTCACCTATTCGCGCGAGGACGTCGACGCCCGAGCCCTCGCCAACTACTACGGCCAGCACCTGGGCGACATGTTCACTGAGGGCCAGAAGCCGCTCGAAGTCGAGATACTGGTTGCCCAGTTGGGCAATAAGTGGCACCCGACCAAGCTCTACCGCATTGCCTACGAGGGCACGATCACCGACGAGCCGCGCTTTGTGGTCCTCGGCGGCGACGCCCAGACCATCAAGGATCGCTTCGCCGAACTCGACGATTCAATCCATCCGCTCGAGTTCACGCTTAAGAGTGCCGTGACGGCTTTGGCGGGTCCTGATCGCACCGTGCCGCCGACCGACCTCGAGGTGGGCATTCTCGAAGACCGCGGATCACGCCGAACCTTCACCCGCCTCGACGACGCCAGAGTGAGCGAACTCCTGAGCTGACCAGTCAGCAAAGGCCCTCCCATGCTGCGGCGCATCTACGGCATAGAGACCGAATACGGGATCACTTTTTCGCTGCGCGGTCAACGACGCTTGAGCCCTGACGAGGTCTCGCGGTTTCTCTTTCGAAAAGTAGTGGCGTGGGGCCGCTCGAGCAACGTCTTCTTGGAAAACGGCAGTCGTCTCTATCTCGACGTGGGCAGTCACCCGGAGTACGCCACGGCCGAGTGCGATTCGCTGAGCGACGTGGTCGCCCAGGACAAGGCCGGCGAGGCCATCCTTCGCGAACTGGTGGACTACGCGCAGGGTCAGCTGGCCGACGAGGGCATCCGGGGCGAGATCTACCTCTTTAAGAACAACACCGACTCCTCGGGCAACTCGTACGGCTGTCACGAGAACTACTGCATTGACCGGATTGAAGACCTGACCCGCCTCGAGCAGGTATTCATTCCCCACCTCATCAGTCGTCAGATCTTCACCGGTGCCGGCAAAGTCGTGACCAACGCCAAGGGCACGGCGTACTCGATGAGTCAGCGCGCCGAGCACATCTGGGAGGCAATTTCCTCGGCCACCACGCGCAGTCGACCCATCATCAACACGCGCGACGAGCCCCACGCCGACCCGGAAAAATATCGCCGGCTGCACGTGATCGTGGGTGACTCGAACATGAGCGAGTTCGCGACGTACTTGAAGGTCGGCACCGCCGCGGTGGTGCTCGCCATGATTGAAGACAAGACCACGGTGCTGCGTGACTACAACATGGCCTCGCCAATCAACGCCCTGCGCGACATCTCCTATGACTTGTGGAGCAAGGAACCCGTCAAACTACTGAGCGGTCGCGACATGACGGCCCTGGAGATCCAGGAGGATCTGTGCGAACGGGCCGAGACGTTTGTCGTCCAACACGACCTACCGGCCGACCAGGTGCACGCGGTCAAACTTTGGCGCGAGGTCATTGAGCAGTACCGCAGCGATCCGATGGGGCTGGCTGATCGCGTGGATTGGATTGCCAAGTTACAGATCATCGAACGCGAACGCGAACGTAGCGGCGTTGAGCTCAGCGATCCCAAGATCGCGCTCATTGATCTGCTGTATCACGACACCAACTACGAACGTGGTCTGTACTACCGGCGTCAAACGCGCAACCACTTCCGGCGCGTGGTCACCGACGAGCAGATCGCGCACGCGTCACAGATACCCCCCGCGACCACTCGGGCCCACATGCGCGGTACGTTCATCAAGGCCGCCAAAGAGTGGCGTCGGGACTACACGGTTGACTGGGTGCACCTCAAGCTGAATGACGAGATGCAGCGCACGGTCCTGCTAAAGGACCCTTTCAAGAGTAATGATGAGCGATTCCAGAAGCTGCTGGCCTCGCTCGAGCGCCACGAGCGCCACGACTAACCTTGTCGAGTGACCGATCAGCCGCCCGTCGATGTAATTGACGACTCGGCGCCCACTGCGGAGGACGTCAGCGCAACTGCACCACGAGGTCGATCGAGCAATCGCAAGGTTGTCATTGAATGGGCCGTCATTGTGGTGGTCGCGGTGTTGGCGTCACTGCTCGTGCGCACGTTTGTCTTCCAGACCTACTTCATTCCTTCGGCGTCAATGGAACCGACCCTGATGATTGGCGACAGAATCATCGTCAACAAACTGAGCGTCGACTTTGGCACCATTCACACGGGCGACATCGTGGTCTTCAAGGCCCCGCCCGCGGAGAACTGCGGCACGCCGGTGACTGATCTCGTCAAGCGCGTGATTGGCGTGCCGGGCGACACCCTCACGTCTAAGGGCAACACGATTTACATTGATGGCAAGGCCCTAAAAGAAACGTGGCCCCACTACGAGCCATTAGGAAAACCCATTGGCCACGTGTACGTCAAGCCGGGCCAATATTTCGTCATGGGCGATAACTATCCCGATTCCTGTGACAGTCGGTACTGGGGCACGGTGCCGCGTTCGGACATTATTGGCAAGGTCTTTCTCCGTATCTGGCCACTCAAGCGAATCAGTTTCCTGTAGAGGTTGATTGCTTGGCCCCCCCTACAATGGGGCCGTGTTCAGTTTGAGTCCAATCAAAATCATGGTGATTGTCGCGGTGGCCCTGTTACTGCTTGGTCCGGACAAGCTGCCCGATGTGGCCCACAAACTGGGATCGAGTTGGCGCGCACTGAAGCGCCTGCAAGAAAAGGTCGAAGCCGAGGTTCGCGAAGCCATTCCCGACCTGCCCAGCACCAGTGAGATTGTGCGCATCGCGCGCAGCCCGGTCAACATGCTCAACCAGTTGGCCGACCGGGCCGACGCCCGTGACGTGCGAGCGCCCGACGAGAGTGGCGGCCCGAGGTCCGCGTCGACGGCCGGCAGCGCTGGTAACTCGCCGCCGTCTGCTCCGCCCCCGGTCAAGCGCACCGACGACGCGCCGCTGCCGCCTGATCCCTCACTGAATTAGGCTCGATGTCCAAGTTCCGCAAAGCCCAGACGGGCATGACGCTGGCTGAACACCTGAAGGAAATCCGTCACCGATTCTTCGTCTGCGCCACTGTCATTTTTCTCGTCGGCGTCGTGGCCTGGATCTTTTATCCGCACATCCTGAACTTCCTCGCCGAACCGTACTGCAACGCGTCACCCAGACGCTGCACGTTCCTGGTGACCAATCCGCTCGACGGGCTGACGCTGCGATTCAAGATCTCCGTGTACGGCGGCCTGTTCTTTTCGTCACCCGTGATCTTCTGGCAAGCGTGGCGGTTCATTACGCCGGGCATGAAGGCGTCGGAGCGCAAGTACGCCGTGCCTTTCGTCTCGGCGTCCATTGTGTTCTTTGCCGCCGGGGTCGTGACGGCCTATTTCATTTTCGGCCAGGCCATCAAATGGCTCCAGTCAATCGGGGGCAAGGAGCTCGTCTCGCACTACAACCCCAATCAGTACTTA
>JBEKQN010000207.1:0-3535 GCA_049519675.1 Acidimicrobiales bacterium
AAGGCAGCGGTGTCTGGGTGGCCGGAATCTTTATCGGCGGGACGTGACCCCAGTGGGAGAAGTAGCTGGTGACCGCGACGGGCACGCCACTGATGCGCGCCGTGGCGGCGAACGGCAGCGAGTGAGCGGAGTCGGTGACGTAAAGCGTGAGCGGGACCAGGTTGTTGTTCGGCGAGAACATGCTCGACGTCACGCCCAACTTGATGACCCGGGTGCCGCGCAGCGTGACGACTCCTTCGTAGCGCCCGAAGCGTCCAAACGCCTTGGGCCCGACGATGAACTGCGTCAACGTGGTCGTGGGACCGGTATTGGCCTGTTCCGAATAGCGCGAGTCCGCGGGGGTCAGGTAGTACCAGACGCCAACTTCGGAGGGCTTCGTGGCCTTGATGCCCAGGAAGTCAATCAGACCCCGGACGGTCGTGACTCGTAAGTACGCGCGCGCGAACGCGGTGGGCTGGACAATGAATTCTGTGCCGATGCCCTGGACGGTGCTTAACGACTCCTCGACCGTCGCGGTCTGAAAGGCGACCAGCGACGCGCGCTTGCCGCTCACGCTGAAACTGCCGCGCAGCTCGTAGCTCTGGAACTTGCGCGCGTCCGCGAGGGCGCGCACCAAGATGGCGTGGCCGTTGGGCGTCGAACCGCCCGCCGAGATCGTGCCCACCAGCGATGAGAGTAGAAAAGTCCCGAAAACAGCGAATCGCAGCAGGGTCTTCATCGGATTTCTCCTAAGGGCCGGGATTCCATCCTACCGAGCGCAAAAACGAATCAGAAACACGTCGTGCCCAACGGTCGCCACGTGTCGGCACATCACGGGCGTTCGTGTTCGCTGGCGCCGAGCGCCACTCGACTATGAGCCTCCAACACCTCTCCTACAGGTCGTGGGCGATCTCCCAGATGTGGCCGCCGGGATCGACGAAGCTCGCGGTGCGGATTCCCCACGGCCGGTCAAGCGGACCATTGAGCAAGGTGACGCCGCGACGTGCCAATTCCTCACAGACGTTGTCGACGTTGGCCACACCTAACGTGAACTGGAATCGCGATCCCGCATCCTGGCTCGCGACCTTTCCCGGCGCGATTAATTCAGGACCTTCGGTAGCGACCAGCAGGTTGATCAGCGTGTCGCCGAACTTAAAGACAGCCGAATTCGGGTCCTCGTAATAGACAGGTAAATCGAAGACATTCAGGTAGAACTCTTTGGCCGCGTTGAGGTCCTCGACGAACAGCGTTATCGCACCGATCTGTTTGGGCAGACTGGACCACTCACTCATTGTTCTTTCTCCTTTTGTCTCCGGCACGATACCGACACCGCTGTGCCCGATGAATCGGAACTTCAAGAGCACGCAACAATCTCTAAAGCCTAGAAATTATGACAAATTCTGGCGGGCCGACGCGACGAGACCCTAGAGGGCGGTCTCTTCGTGCTGCTGAGCGGATTCACCGAATGACGCTCGCCTCATCCAGAGGTAGACACCGGTGTAGAGAGCGCCGATAACTACCATTCCCACCATGGGTAAGACAATCGCCATAGTCGTCTCCTTTGACTTGTTTCCTAGTGTACTATTTAGTCGTGTACGACTTAATAGTACACTCTATACCAAGGGAATGATGTCGTCAACTGAAACCCGCGACCGTTGTTTCGTTCCATTTCTATTGAGAGGTTTTTATGGATATTGATGAGTCAAGCATCGAAGACGCAGAGTTGATGACGGGAACGCTATTGAGCGACACCCACTATCCCGATCCGCTAGCGCTGGAGCGTCAGGTCTGCTTTGCCTTGGTGGTGGCTGCGCGCAGCGTGCTCTCCATCTACCGGCCGCTGTTAGAGCCCATGGGACTCACCCATCCCCAGTACCTGGTGATGCTGGCGCTCTGGGGTGAGTCGCCACTCTCTGTCGGTGACATTGGCTCGCTACTGGATCTGGACACCCCCACGCTCTCGCCACTGCTAAAGCGCCTGGAGAGTGCGGGACTGATCACCCGCACCCGCAGCGAAGAGGACGAACGCAAGGTCAACGTGGGCCTCACCCAGCAGGGTCGAGACCTGCGTCAACTGGCCCTCAAGGTCCCGCCCGCGATCGTCGCCCAGCTCGGCATCCCGATTCCCGAGCTGGAGCTGCTGCACGCGGCATTGACCAAAGTCATCACGGCCTCGCACGCGGTGGGCACCATGGACGCGGCGCACTAGCTCTCGCGCAACAAGCAACCCTGCGTGGGTACTACGAACGGTGCAGGTCAAGCAGGAACTCCGCGTCCCCGTGGTTCGCGAGCGACCCGAAGAAGCCGAATCCCGCGGGACTCTTGATGCTCCAGCGCGAGAACTCAACCGGGATGAGTCCGGTGAACAACATCGTCGACCCGTAACGCCGGCCCGAAATCGTGAGGCTCACCGCTCGCGAGACGCCGTTCATGACGAGATTTCCGGTGGCCGTCGTCGTCAGAACCCCACCCGAGGTAAAGGCGGACGTCAGCGCGATCGGTTGGCTGAGCGTGAACGTGGCGTTCGGGTGGCTGGAGGTGTCGAGACTGGTTTCCAGTTGTGGTTCGGTTTTGCCCCCCACCTCAATGGTCGCGAGATCGATGCTGAACTGCGCTGCGCTGACCTGGTCACCGGCGACCGTGACGGCCCCGGAGACGGACTTCGTGCGGCCAACGATGTCATTGCTGAATCCCAACACGGTCTGCTGGAGGCGGAAGCCGGCCACTGATCCGGCGCCGAGACGCCACGCGCCGTCGAGAGGACCGACGGGTGTGCTCGCGGCGACCGTTGGCAGGGCGAGCGGGGCGGGGACTGGCTGGAACGTGATGTAGAGACCCACGGCGGCCACGATCACGACGAGAAGCACGACGATGCCGGTGAGGGTCCAACGCCACCAGTGTCGCTTGTGCGTTGACCCAGTCGACTCGTTCGTAGTTGCAGTCGCCAACGAGGTGTTGTGACTCATAACCCACCATCCTTTTCCGCGCCACGTGGGCGTTCTTTCACTAGAGAATTCACGTTCAGACCAGCTCCATCGAAGTCGACACGAAAGACTGGGTAGTGCGGCGCCACGGCCTCGAAGTCGGCCAACGGCGCGTGCCGGTCAATTGCAATGTGCGGCCGGGCCCCAGGTACTTTTTCCAGATAGCGCTTGATAATTGCGGGACGATCGCTCACCTTCACTTCAACCAATTGGCACACGCGACGGCGGCGGCGGCGAAGAATGACCCTCCCATTCGCGGCGCGTACGTTACGGACCCAGTTGCAGCGCTCGCCCAACATCGACACGAGGTACCACTCACCCTCGTAATCGAACATGGCCAACGGAAACCGAACCACTCTTCGGCTGCGACGACCAACGACCTCGAGCGTCACCCAGCGCGTGGGCAGCAGCCCGAGCGCGAAGACGAGCGCCCACGCCCGCGCGAAGCGGCGGGCGGTCGAATTAGCGTGACCGCCGGCGTACATCGCTCGTACCTGGTCATCGGTGAAGGGCCAACTGTTCATCGCGTCTCCATTTCCCACTGGCCGGATCGTTCATTGGATGAGATCCGT
>JBEKQN010000208.1:0-3467 GCA_049519675.1 Acidimicrobiales bacterium
TCGCTTCTCAAGTGATCGGGCTGATGCCGAGGCGGCCATCGCGTCGGTCAGCGACGGGCGCGGCTGGTGCAACGTGACGCCCCTCGTGGAGGAGGACATTCCCGACATGAAGGTCAACTACTTCGGCCTGTGGCTCAACAAGGGCGTGGCCGTCGCGTCCTACGTCACGTCACCACCGCGGAAAGGGGTGCCCCAGCCGTCAACCCTGGGCGTACTGCATTCCAGGAGTCGACTAGGGACGGACCGCGTGGCCCTCATGCTCGGCGGTGCTCCTTTCACGATCAAACAGGACCACAACACTCGAGGGCTCCTGTTGAACGTCCCGCATTCTGCAACCCCAACGGAGATCCTCACGGTGATGTGTTCACTGACCGAGTCGCTCTGCGACTACGACTTCACCGGCAGTTGGGACATGGCGATCTTCGTCCCCTAGACGCCTCGACGCGTCGCAGTCCCGGACACTGAACCAGTGACGGCGCACGGCAACGTTTGATCACTCGCCGTGATCGGCGAGCCAGGACTTTGCGAGCCGCGAAGGGGCCCTCGTGAGCCACGCATCGCTCACCAACTCATTCAGTTCATCACTGTCCACGAGTGACAGATCACCAATGCGTAACAGAATCCAGGGGTGACCGTTGAAATGATCTGTCGTGAAGAAGATGGAACGGTCGTCCGACAACCACATCGCCTTCATCTCTTCGTCCGCGAGGCGAAACGCCAACACGTCATTGAGTCGCTCTCCCGTCACGTCATCCACGGCGTCCTTTCGCGGCACTCGGTGGAAACAGAAGAGTTTCCTATTGACGAGATAGGTCGGTCGATCCCCGTCGTGCAACTCCTTCACCACTTCTGGTAGCGCGAGCGCAATTCGGTCCAGGTCCTTCATCGAACTCATAGCAGACCATTCTTCGACGCACACCCGACAATGTCAAGGAGGAACCTCACGTGCTTACTGCGCCAACATCGGCCGCTCATTATCATCTGCTAGATCAGTACTCGTCGAGGAGGTGCCATGAGGCGGACCTTTGGATCTGTTGCGACCATTACGACCGTCGTCGCGGTAATGCTCGCACCGAGCGCGAGTTTTGCGACGTCCATCTCCGCATCAAAGTTGTCGTCCGAGTTGCTGACGCTGGGTCAGATGCCGACGGGCTGGTCGTCAAGCAGTACGACCGACGACGGACTCGGTTGCCTTCATAACCTTCTCGAACCCTCTGGTGTCAAACAGACGCACGCGTCGCAGGCCTACTTCCTCGGCACGGTGGATCAACTGCCGAAGTTCGATGAGAAGATCGCGACCTACGCCAACGTCAAGACCGCGTACAAGAAGATCATCGCGCGAATCAACTCCTGTCACGTAACGGACGGTCTCGTGAATGGCGTGATGGTCACGGGCACCGTCGCGCCAATGAGCTTCGCTCACTTTGGCAACGCCAGTTCGACCTACGCAATGGTCGACAGTGACGTTCGAGGCACCTTGCACTACGACTACACGATCGTGCGCAAGGGCAACATCGTCGCGGCCTTCCTCGAAGGTAGTTTTCCCTCGGTCGTTGCCTCAGAGTTTGAGTCTCTCGTGAGCAAAGGTGTATCCAGACTCTCCTAATGGAAAACCCAGCGGTGCGTCGGCATTGCGGGACTTCGTCGTTGCGACGAGTTCAAGGAACTCGAAATTGACTACTGGGTACGAACGAATCGAACGCGACGTGGTTATACCACCAACGCTGCGAGCATGTTGACGACCGCTGCGTTCGACGCACCAGTGGACATCGCCCGTGTGAGGATCACCATGGACGTCGCCAATCTCGCGAGTGCGGGCGCTCCGCGCAGACTCGGCTACCACCTTGATGGCGAATTGCAGCGCGAGATTCGCACGCCCGGACAGAGTGGTCGCGGCTACCTCTGGACCGTCACGCGCGAGCAGTGGAGTGCCCGAGACCTTTAGGCCCAGCCGAGTTCGTCGAGGCGAGGATCACTAATGCCGAAATGATGGGCAATCTCGTGAATCACCGTTTTGCGGACCTGCGCCTTGACTTCATCTTCGTTCGTACACACGCGACAGATGGTCGTCTGGTAGAGGGTGATTCGATCGGGCATCACACCGCTGTAACTCTGGACGCCCCGTTTCGTGAGCGGTATGCCTTGATACAGTCCAAAGAGATTTCGTCCCGGCGCTTCATCCTCGACCAGGATCACGACGTTGTCCATACGTGAAGAAAGCGACTCGGGCAGTGATTGGAGCGCTTCGCCCGCCAACTCCTCGAACCGCTCGTTCGTCACCTGAAACACCAAGGCAGCGTAACGGCGCGACGCCGGCGTTGGTCATGGCAAAGGTCGACGCCAGGGTCGCCCGTGGCCTTCATGTCGTTGATATCCGCACGTCCGGTTGCTGCACTCAGTCGCCCGTGGCACCATCGATCAGTTCTCGGAGCAGGTCGGCGTGTCCGTTGTGGCGAGCGTATTCCTCGATCATGTGCAGGTAGATCCAACGCACGTCGAACCAACGCTCGTTGCGGTGAATCACCGTATCCAAGTCAACCTGGTCCAGGGCAGTCTGCGCCAGTCGGCACTCCTCGACGTACAGCGCAATGTCAACGGACGGATCCGCCGAGTCGACGTCGAGAAGGTCGGCCTCCGGGTTCTCATCTGAGGAGTACGGAAACTTGATCTGCTCTCTCGCGGCCTGCATGCGGAACCAGCCCCGTTCCACTTCGGTCATGTGGCGCACCAATCCGAGCAAGGTGAGGGTGGAGGGAGCGGCCGATCGCCGCTTGAGTTGCTCCGCGCTCAAGCCCTCGCACTTCATCAGCAAGGTCGCACGGTGATAGGCGATCCAACCATCCAAGGAGCGGCGCTCATTCTCGTGACCGTCTGGTTCAATTCGTGGCGGAAGGTTCTCGGGCCAAAGTACGTTCATCGCCACACCATAGGCTCAGCGACAGACATTCGACTCATGATGGACCGCTAGAACGTGTGCGTCGTGTGGCTGAAGTTGCCCTTGGCGAAGGCGAAGATTTTCGTCGGTGTGACCCGATAGACGTGGATCACGTCTGGTGTTTCGCTGGCGTCGCCGGGGTGATGGAAACATTCGTCACCGACGACGTACTGCCAGCGATGGTCCCACTTCTGCGTCCAGACTCGCGCCACACGTTCGAGTTCTTGTCGGTCCGTGACCCGACTCGCCTCCCCTTCGACGACCACGTCGATTCCTCGCTCCCAAGCGTTGCATCCCGTCGTGAGCACCACGTGAGCGTTTCCCCTCAAATTGACGGCCTTTTGTTCGTCCACACCCAAGGACACGTACAGCGCGTCCTCCGACCACACTGCCACGAGAGGCGTCACGTGCGGACGTCCGTCGCCACGCACCGTCGTAATCCAGAACAACTGCGCGGACTCAAGTTCGGAAAGCGTCACTTCCCACGGAGTCGCGACGGCATCACGATCACTGAAGCGCTCGTCGACTTTCG
>JBEKQN010000209.1:0-3448 GCA_049519675.1 Acidimicrobiales bacterium
CGGAGCGCGCCCCTGGCACGTTGAATCGTTCAGCCAACTCGAGGAGATCGCCGCGCGTGATGTGCTCGAACTTCGCGTTGACCGACATTTGATGTCGTTGCGTCCAGAGCCCTTCGGGATTGTAGGAGTGATTGACGTCGTAGGCCGGTGCAAGGGCCCACTCCCCGCTCGGTTGACAGACGAAACCCAGGTTCTTCGTGTGGTCATCGCGATTGGCCGCCGCGACGTTGAATGCGCAGCGCCGAAATGCCTGTTCGAGTGACTCACGACCGAGCTCCAAGCGGTCAATGACGTCGAAGTGCTGCGCGTAGCTGTGCGTATCGGGTGTATTGAAGTCGAGGTGATCCATTGCACAAAGGCTCTGAATGTGAACTTTGGCACCGTCACTGTCGCGGTCGAATCGCTGCGTCATGAAGTGGGCACGGCCGCTCTCTTCGAGGAGACGGCACGGCATCATGTCGATGCCCGCGGCGTGGGCCATCTTCGAATAGGCGAACTCGATGCGACCATAACCCTGCGTCGGTCCGAACTGTCCCAGTTCGTCGACGCCGTCGAGTTTGAGTATCCAGTACTCGTACCCTGACGGTGCGTTGAACTGTCCCGAACGGATCTGTCCGGTGTCGGGATTGAAGGAGATCACGGCTTTGGCCCGTGCGCCGCCGGCCGACGTGCCGACCGAGATCAGTTCGGCCAGCGCCGATTGGATTTGGTCGTCGCCGCTGAACTCCCCGCGTAGGGCCGATCTCGCGGCGACCACGAGGTCGGCCAGCTGAATGATGGTCGATCCCTCGCTCGGACTTCCCATTGGCGGCGCGAACTCCAACGCCCCCATCGAACGGGTACCCGCGTAGGCCAAACGGTCCAGCGGGGTGATCATCTCGCTACGCACACCCTGGGCCACCAGGGTCGCGTTCACGAGGGCGTTGCCGAAGTTGTCGGGCAACGCGTCGGCCAAGAGCGCTGGGAGTCGATAGAACGTCCGCTCCGCGAGTTCGGGGAATTCGAAGACACCTCGTTGCGCCGGCATGCGAAGGGGCGCCAACTCGATGCCGGTGCGGAGCCACTCGGGCGCATACTCAAAGGCGTAGAACTCGCTCGCCGGATCGAGTGTCACGGCACCCACCGTGCGACCCCACGCCCGAACCTCGATGACGTCGGCTGGGACGTAGGTCACGTCGTCGATGGACGTGACACACCGTGGCGCACCCTCGTCCTCTTTGCGGCACTCTTTTGTTCGCGAAGGCGTTGCATGGGGCTCAACGCGGGAGTGAGCGTCGGTTGCAACACTTCCACCCAGTGATCACTCCCGAGCAACCGCGAGACACGCAGTAGCGTCCGAACGCTCGAACCCCGGCCGTGCTCGAGGTTCTGAACGGCGCCCAGACTGATGTCGGCCTTCTTTGCGAGATCCTCTTGCGTCAAACCGGAGCGAACGCGGCGGTCTCGTAGCGCCGAGCCGATTGCACTGAGCTGCTCGTCAATCGTTTGACGAGTTCGTGGCGTATCCGACATTGGTACCTCCCAATATCTATATTTGTACACCACCATACCTTACATGGGGCGCATTCCAGACAGAAATATCCATGATTCTGTGCTTTAACGCCATTATAGGTTATAACACATACTTTTCTGTATGCATTATTCCCCAAACTGGCCGGTGCAATAGTCCCCCGTGAGCAAGAACCTACGTAGTTGCGCGACGTACGACCCTTTGATCAGGGTGTCGGCGTAATAGACCTTGTTGCTCAGTTCTCCAGCCGCCTGGAAGCGCAACACCTGACCCCAGGCCTCCGAACCTCTATCGAGAGCGCACTCGTCGGCGACCCATGCCGCGAGGGAGCCAAAGGGCCCAACGCCGCTGAACGAGGGACTGTGTTCACCCTTCGCGTAGAGCGTCGCTTGCCTCAACAACGAAACAGCTTCTGGTCGGATCAACGACGGGTGCTGACCCGTCACGTCGATGAGCTGCGTTCCGTTGAAGGAATCGAGCACGATGGGCATTGGCGTGCACGCAAAGCAGCCAAACGTGTAAGCGAATCGATCGTCTTCGGTCCGCAGCAAGACGTGTGAGCCGACGAGCATTGGTCGAAAGCCGCCATTGTCGTCAAAGGCCAGTGCGTACTTGACGTCTGTCGGCGTCAAGTCGAGGACCTTGACGAAGCGATCACTCGATGGCTGGAGGTAGTACAGGACGGGGAGTTCGCAACAGTGCGCTCCCCCGGTGTAGCCCTCGGTCAAGACGGCGGGCCCCTGACCCTTGGTGAAGGAGATCACGCAGAGAAAGTCGATCTGATAGTCCTTCGTCACCGACGGTCGAGGAAGCGTCCAGGTTCGAGTACCGCTCGAGACCGTGAGCGTTCCGGTGAGGGGCATGCCGCCAGGCCCGAAAGGAATCGTGTCCTCCTTCGTGGCCGTCGCGCGAAAGGTGGCGCGAAAGCCGTCGAAGGAGGCACTGGCGGACGCGTGGTGTCCCAGTTTCACTGTCGGGAACGTGTTGGGGCCGCACGTGGAACCGGCCTTGTTGGTCATGGCACGGGGTGGCTCGGAGTGTCCGGCGAGGACCACGATCGCGAAGGCGAGCGCCGCGACCACCACGAGAACGAGCACCACCGTGATTCGATTTTCCACGTGCAGCCGCGATGTGGACTTCGACATTTTTCATCTCCCGATCCTGATGTTGTGCAGACACTAGTGAGACATGTGCGAACGTCGCGATAACTTTCGCGTGAATATCGCGACCCAGGAAAGACGCAGTGAGACTACGTGAATTCGTAGCGGCGATTAAATCAGTCCGAGTGAGCGGACCTCATCGCGCTCTGACATCAGTTCGTCGGTCGTGATCTTGATACGGTCCTTCGCGAACTCGTCGACGTCGAATCCCTCTTTGACTCGCCATGAACCGTTGCCTAGCGACGTGATGGGGAATCCGAAGGTCAAGCCCTCGGGAATGTCGTACTCTCCGTGGCTCGTCACCGCCACCGACACGCAATCGTCCCCGGCGGTTGGCTGCACCAGACTGACGACCGTGTCAATGGCTGCGTTCGCCGCCGACGCGGCGGAACTTTGGCCTCGTGCTTCGATGATCGCGGCTCCGCGCTTCTGGACGGTCGTGATGAACTCACCGCGGAGCCAATCCTGGTCGTCAATGACCTCGGGAACCAAGGAGCCATTTATCGTCGCATTCACGAAATCCGGGAACTGCGTGGCGGAGTGGTTGCCCCAGATGGCGACGTTCTTCACGTCCTTCACCGGTACCCCGGCGCGCTTGGCCAGCTGGGACGCGGCCCGGTTCTGGTCGAGTCGCGTCATCGCGAACCACCGATCGTCGGGCACGTCGTGGGCGTTCGAGCGCGCGATGAGACAGTTCGTGTTGCACGGGTTGCCGACCACCAGGACGCGGACGTCGCTCGCGGCGTTCGCGGCGATGGCCTCGCCCTGGGGCTTGAAG
>JBEKQN010000210.1:0-3413 GCA_049519675.1 Acidimicrobiales bacterium
CAAGAGGAAGACGATGAGCATCGGACGGTACTTCTTCGCGAACGTCAGGATTCGAGGGAGCGTCCCCTTCTTGATCTGATGTTCGAGGAGGGTTCGGTCACGGCGCATTGAGCGCATGCCCATGCCACCACCGCCACCTCCGCCATGCATGCTCATTGCGTCTCCCTCGCCAAGACGAGTGTAGGAATGGCAACGCCGCGTCGGTTCGTTCGATCAAACCTCGTTGATACATCCTTCGATCTCGAGGAGGGCCTCTTGGTAGTACACACGACCCTCGTAGAGGAGGTCATCAGTCGTGCGCTGGTGGCGAGCGTCCATGGCCCACGTACGAATAGATATGGTGCGGTCCAACGTTTCGAGGAGCACGTGGAGAACGGCGTCGCGCGTCATCGTGACGAGTTCGATGAGTTCGGCGACGTCGTGGGCCTCATAGCGCCAATTGGGCGTGGCGCCGGGTGACGGCTCCAGCCAACCGCGGGCTCGGAGCATCGCCTCGTCCTCTTCCGTGAGGGCCACGGCGCCGTCGATATTCAAGTTGGAGACGACTTCGCCGATGAGGAGGCCGTCGCTGGCCGCCCAGAACTGGACGTAGCGTCCGTCCTCGAACTCGATCACCGCGACGAGGCAGCGCCGGTCGGCCTTCATGGCGCCGAGCATCTCGGGCAGGTTCGCGAGGAACGAATCGACCGTGGCGGTCGCTTCGGTGCGCTCTCCGGTTACGTGCACGTTGGTCATAGCCCCACCGTACGAATCGGGTGTAACAGAGCGACGGGCCGCTAGGACGTGATCGCGCTCACGACGATGATGACACCGAGGGTCATCATCACGCACGCGCCCACCGTGCGCAGTACGACCAATCGATGGGGCGAGTCGGCGAGCCACTCGCGCGCCGAACCGGCGATCATCCCCCACGTTCCGTCACTCAGGAACGCCATCACGCTGAAGATCACGCCGAACAAGAGGAGTTGGTAGGTGACGTGTCCCTTCGCGCGATCAACGAAGTGCGGGAAGACCGCCGCGAAGAAGACGAGCGACTTGGGATTGAGGATGCCCACGGTGAAGCCCTGGCGAACGACCGTCACGTTCGACGGTCGGTACTCCTCACGTTTCTTCATGGCCTCGGCGTGCGCGTGTCGATGACGCATCGCCCCGACCCCGAGCCACAGGAGGTACAGCCCACCGGCCAGCTGCAAGGTAATGGAGAAGGTCTTGGAGTCAGAGAGGAGCGGCCCGAGTCCGACCGCGACGATGACTGACAGCACCAACGTGCCCAGGGAGTTGCCGAGCACCGTCAACACCGCGACGGCCCGACCCCACGCGACGCCCCTCGCGAGGGTGAAGAGGACGCTCGGACCCGGCACCATGATGATGGTGATCGAGGCGATGAAGAATTCGGCGAGTCGACTTCCGCTGATCATGCGGGCGTCCGGTTGACGAGACGATCGAGTAGTTGGAGACTCGCTCCGATGCTGAAGCCGATGGTCGCCGCGAAGAACGCCGTCGCGACACCGACCGTGCCGCCGAGCAGCCAGCCAACCAAGAGAATCGTCACTTCGATCGAGAGTCGAATGTAGACGACGCTCACGCCGAGGTGCCGGTGCAGGCTCGTCATGAGGCCGTCGCGTGGTCCCGGTCCGAGACCGCAGGTGAGATAGAAAGCACTCCCCACACCGATCAGGGCCACCGCGCCCACGACGTAGAGGACCTTGAGGGCCGGGTTGTGCGCCACCGCCACGGTCGTCGTCGTCAGGTCGAGGACGTAGGCGATGATGATGACGTTAGCGATCGTCCCGAATCCCGGCCGCTCGCGGAGCGGGAACCAGACGAGCAGCACGACACAACTGATGAGTGCGGTCGCCCAGCCGATCGAAATCGACGCCTGTTTGGCTATTCCCTGGGCGAAGACCGTCCAGGGGGACGCGCCCCACTGACTCTGGACGAGCAGGCCCTCACCAATGCCGAAGGCGGTCAGCCCACCCACGAGCGGGGCCACCATTCGGGGCCGGATCGACCACGTGGAAGCCGCTCGCCAGGGCGTCACGGGGATGGTGTGACTGAGCTTCATGGTGACGCAACGCTAGCCGCGCCGACCACCAAGTAGGGACCAAAGTCCCTATAAATACAAGGCTTTTGATGACCTTTGGCCCTACGAGTCCCCTTCGAGACGACGTGATACTGGATAAAGAAACCATAAGGAACCAACAGAAAGGTGGAGACATGAAGTCTCTCAAGATCACAGGAATCACGGGGGCTGTGGCACTAGTCACCCTTCTCGGGATGTCCGGAGCAATGGGCGCTGGCGCCGCAACCACTAGCGCGCCAAGCCACAGCATCACGCTGCACGCCAGTGCGGCCAAGAAGAAGACGATCGTTTGCTACAAGGGCACCGCCGTTCGACGCGTCACCGCGGTCAACGCGCACTGCCCCGCCGGTTGGACCACCAAGAAGCCGGCCACGGCGAAGAGCGAGGCCTTCTCGGGCACCTACCGCGGCACCATTGCCATGCTGTGGAGCTCGAGCGCCGTCAACGTCACCGCTCTCACGGGCACCGGCACCGGCTCGGACCTCGGCCTCACCGCCGTCTCGGGCACCGGATCGTCCAACCCCACCGGAAGCTGTGACCCCATCAGTGGTATCGGCGTCCTCACGGGTGGCGGCAGCACGCTGCACCTGAAGCTCGCGACAACGAGCAAGGGCTGCGCCGCTGACTCAGCAGCACCAACCGCGGTCACCGTGACCGGTTCGGCCACGGTCGTCAGTGGCACGGGCAAGTTCGCCGGCGCCACGGGAACCCTCAAGGTCACCGGATCGTTCGAGATCAAGTCGACCACCGCGGGATCAAGTGAGACCGACGCTTTCAGCGCGACGCTCACCGGCAGTCTCAAATTCAAGTAGTTCCAGACAAAACAGGAGGCAGTACAAAATGAAGAGAATTATGTCAGGCATAGCGGTCGGGGCCATGGTCCTAGGCAGCATTGCAGCCTTTGGTGTCACGACTGCTTCGGCGGCCACCACGACACCCACGGTTGTCCTCAGTGGTGGCAGTGCCGTCTTTGGCATCACTCCGGGAACCATCACGGCTACCACGAGCGTCGCTGGTGCGGTCAGCTTCACGGCGGCCGGCGTGGCGATCACGGGATGCACAGCAGCACCTACGTCCACCGTCGCCCCGTTCATCGCGCTCTGCACCTGGACCCCCAGTGCGGCCGGTGCAACAGCACTCGGTGCGACCTTTGCTCCCACCGACACGACCGACTTCGGACCGGCAACCGCCGCGACGTTCAACGTCATCGTCGGTTCACCGGTGCAAGGCACCACGCCGAACCCGATCTCCCTCTACGTTGACACGATCGTCGCCAGTGGCTCGACCGGCGTCCTCGCCCCTGAGTTCGGTGCCGGTTGTGAGATCACCA
>JBEKQN010000211.1:0-3356 GCA_049519675.1 Acidimicrobiales bacterium
GACCTCATCGCGGCTGGGCCCGCTCCAGGGATAGCGGGCGTACCAATACTCGACGACGTCCGTCACGTACATGCCCTTGGTCGAACGGTTCTCCGTTTCGGGAATTGGAACACCCAGTCGTCCGAAGATCTCAAGTTCAGCGTCGTGCCACAACACCTCAGTGTCGAGGAGTAGTCCATCCATGTCAAACAACGTCGCTCGCAATGTCACCCCGCAACTCTGGCACACGGCGGCTCAGTATCGTGGGCCCGTGGACGGCGTGCGAAAACTTCAAGCTGGCGACGTTGACAACGTTGTCGCGCGAGTGGCGCAGCGACTTAGCAGCGACGCCACGCTAAAACCCCTAGTTAATCCGAAGTTCTCGTTCGATATCTTTCGCACGGCGCTCGCATCCGCAACGTCAACCATGTGGGTCGACTACCGCGATGGACAAATGGTCGGGCACCTCTACGGCGCATTGCTCGACAATCCCACCCACGGATCGGGCGTGTGGATTGGACCCGACGGCGTCTCATTCGACGACGGCGACGCGCTCGCGGCACTCTACGCGGTCGCCGCGGAGGAGTGGATCGCGAAGGGCGCCAACGAACACTTCGTCTGGACGCTTGACGACCCCTCCACGACCACGGCGTGGCTCGATTTGGGATTTGCCAGGATGCATACGCGAGGCGTGATGCGACTTCATGATGGGCACCACGCTTTAGCTGACAACTACACACTTCGCCGTGGCACACTCGACGACCTTGCGCTCGCAATCAGACTTGACGACGAACTAGAGCGCTCCCAGAGTCAGGGTCCAAGTTTTTCTCGCGGACTGTCCAAAGCGTCGCAGCGTGACGACTGGGTTGAGACGCTGAGCGACCCCGACACGCGACATTTCATTGTCGACACTGAAGGTGCGGCGATTGCTCAGTGCGTCACCTTTCCACTGCCCAATCAGCGAAGCTCCTTCGATGGCACGATCCATCTGAGCGCGGTCGTCGTGCTTGATGGACACCGTCGCCAGGGGATCGCACGGGCCATGGTGGACGCCGCGCTCAATGACGCGCGCGAACGGGGATTCGTGTACGCGGAAACGAACTGGAGGATCACGAACCGAGAAGCGGCGCGATACTGGACCGCTTACGGATTTAGCGCGACCTACGTGCGACTCCACCGCACGATTGGCATGTACTAACTGAGCAGTGCCTCGATGGCCCCGGTGATCGCCGGGTCTTCGGGCTCAACCTGGGGGGCGAAGCGCTGCACGTGACCGTCAGGGGCCACCAAGAACTTTTCGAAGTTCCAGCGGATGTCGCCCGCATAGCCTTCGCCGTCAGCGGTCTGGGTCAGCTCGGCGTAGATCGGGTGGCGGTTCTCACCGTTCACATCAATCTTCTCGTACAGCGGAAAGCTGACACCGTACGTCGTTGAACAGAACGTCTGGATCTCCTCGGCCGTACCAGGCTCTTGGGCCCCGAACTGGTTCGACGGGAAACCGACCACGCTGAAATTGCGACCTTCGTAACGCTTCTGCAGCGCTTCGAGCCCTTCATACTGCGGCGTGAGTCCGCATTCGGAAGCCACATTTACTATGAGCACGGTCTTGCCCTCGAAGGGTGCGAGCGAACTCGGTTCGTCCGAAAGGGTGTGTACGGGGATGTCGAAGAGAGTCATGCCCAGACCCTAACCGTGAAATTCTTGACCGTGTCAGCCCTAGGCTGAGGCCATGCGCTCTGTCGAAATCCACGAGAAGACACTACGGATCGCCGATCTCGATCTCGCGGCGCTTGGTCACAATGACGTCGTGGTTGCGGTGCAGGCTGCCGGCATTAATGGGGCCGACCTTTTACAGCTGCAAGGTTTCTATCCTGCACCATCGGGATGGCCGCCAAAGATACCGGGTCTTGAAATGGCGGGCATTGTCAGCAGCGTGGGCGACCAGGTCCACGAAGCGCTACTGGGGCGAAGAGTGTGCGGCATCGTCGGGGGTGGCGCGCAGGCCACACACTGCATCATCCCCGCTGAGCATCTCATCTCGGTGCCCGAACACGTGAGTTGGAACGAGGCCGGCGGATTCGCCGAAGCGTTCATCACCGCGCATGACGCTCTCGTCACGCAGGGCCATCTTCACGAGGGCATGCGAGTACTGATTTCGGGCGCGTCCGGCGGCGTGGGCTCGGCCGCCGTGCAGATCGCCCACTTGTTGGGCGCCCACGTGACGGCGGTGACGCGCTCGAAGGAGCACCACGATGCGCTTAAGAGTCTGGGCGCGGACGTGACAATTCTCCTGGACGACGTGAGCAGCATCCAGCCCGTTGACCTGGTGCTCGAACTGGTGGGCGCCCGGCATCTCACGCTCGCCATGAATGTCCTCGCCCCGTTCGCGCGCGTGGTGACCATTGGCGTGAGCAGCGGCGGAGCGCACATGGACGTTGACCTACACGTCATCATGTCCAAGCGCGCGACGGTCACCGGTTCGACGTTGCGGTCTCGATCGCGTGATGAAAAAGCCGAAGTCATCAAACGCGTCGCTGAGACGCTGCTGCCGCGCTGGAACAGCGGTGACCTCAAGGTTCCTATCGCGCGGTCCTTCGCGTTGGACGACGCACCCGCTGCGTACGAGTACTTTGCCCAGCCGGGCAAATTCGGCAAAGTTATCCTTCGCGTCGACCAGTGAGTCTGCGATACGCGAGATGAAGGAATCGCCAGGAATCGAGCGCCCACATCCCTCGCGGTGCTCGCCCACGCGACACGACTACGACGCGATCATTCAGGCCCACGACGAAGCGGTGTTGCGTGGCGAGCCGAACTACCGGGACCCCGCGACCGGTCTCACTGTCCTCACCGTGAAAACGCACCGCGAACGCGGCACGTGCTGTGGCAGCGGGTGTCGCCACTGCCCCTGGGTCGAAAGTCAGACCTAAAGCAACGGGCCGAGCGGCGTATGGGTCATGCCCAACGCTTCAGCAACTGGACCGTAGGTAATGGCGCCCTCAACAACGTTGACCCCCTCGCCCAGCGCCTCGTCATCTTTCACCGCGTCGCGCCATCCCTTGTTGGCGAGTTCCAACGCGTACGGCAGCGTGGCGTTGGCTAACGCGTAGGTCGACGTGTTGGGCACGGCGCCGGGCATGTTCGCGACACAGTAGAAAATCGAACCATTGAACTCAAAGACCGGGTCTGAGTGAGTGGTGGGACGAGTGGCCTCAAAGCAACCACCCTGGTCCACCGAGATGTCCACCAGCACAGAACCGTGACGCATCCTCGCGACGAGTTCGTTGCTCACAAGTTTGGGGGCCTTGGCCCCCACGACGAGCACGGCACCGATGACAATGTCCGCGTCGAGGCAGGCCACTTCCAGCGCGTGTGTCGAG
>JBEKQN010000212.1:0-3354 GCA_049519675.1 Acidimicrobiales bacterium
ACACCGTCAGCGACTTCGAAGAGAACCAGGTCATTGCCTGGCACCACTTCGCGCAGTTCGTGTGGCGCTACGACCTAGAAGAAGTGCCGGGCGGTACGAAGGTTACGGAGTCGTTCAACTACGACCGTCCGTGGGCCTTCGCGATCATCTGGCTGGGCTGGCCCGAGAAGAGCCGTCGGGCGATGGTGGCGACGCTCGAACGAATCAGTGAGATCGTTACGACGGCGGGTTCAGGGTGACCACGCCACCGGTATTGAGCAACTCGACCCACGTCTGGCCCGGGGTCAGTCCAATCACTTGACCGGACGCGGTTTGGTACGTCAGCGGATCGGCCTTTGACGAACCGCGCGACCACGTCCCGGTCACCTCGCGACCGTCGGTGAAGACGTCGGCCGTGCCCGTGCCCTGCAAGTTGGCGTAGGAGGTGAAGGCGCCAACCCCGTTCACGTAGTCCACGTCCATGACAATCACATTCTTGGGTGACTCCAGGACTCCGGATCCGGTCACGTCGGGCTTGCTGAACAGGGTCCGGTCCCACGACGACGTCGTGGTGTCCCACGTCCAGGTCACGGCATAGATGCTCGGGAAATTGACGATGAAGGTGTTGATCTTGCGTCCCCTTACTTTCTGGGTCGCGGGCCGGTAGGTAAAGAGTGGCGCGGGTGGCGTCGGTGTGCCGCCAAAGGCGAAGAGTGCCGGAGCCACGCCAAAGAGGTTGTGCGGGGCGAGCAGGCTGAGGTCACGGAACATCGCGGTGCCGGCGCTCGACTCATCGACCAGTTTGAGACCAGGGACCGTTCCGATGCTCGCGACCGCATAGGGCGCACCGCCGGAGTAGGCGAAGATGCCGCCGATCGGCCAGACCACTTGCGTGTCCGTAGGACGCACCGAGCGCACCGGGCCGACCTTGAGCGGCGCCTGCGAGTTGAAGATGGCGGCCAGACGCGTGATGCCACCGTTCACGATCTCTTCGTAGACCACGTCCGCGTCCTCCACTCCCCATTGGGGCAGCGCCTCGGGAGTGTTCTCGATCTTTACCGTCAGTGCCGAGCGCTTGAGCCCAGCGCCCGAGGGATCGGGAAGCCCGGTCAACGGGGCGTTAGGAATCGGAACTGTCGTGGTGGTCGTGGACGTGGTCGCGACCGAATTCGCCGAGTTGTTGCGGCGAACCGTGATGAACGTCACCACACCGGCCACAATCAGCACCGCCACGCCGATAATGATGAGAGATTTGCGCATTGGTCAAACTTACTTAAGCATTGCGTTCGTTCGAGGGAGCGCCCACCGTTAACTCGCGATAAATGACGGTGTGCGGCAACTGGGTTTCGAGGCTCAGGTGCTCGGACCCAGCAATCGCGCGCCATCCGGTCGCCAGGTAGAAACCGAGCGCGGTGTCGCGGGCATTGGCCCACACCTGTTGGGCCCCCAGGTCGCGCAGTTGAGCCAGCGCGGTCTCGACCACCACCGTGCCGTAGCCGCGACCCTGCACGTCGTAGTCAATGGCCATGTAGCGCAGCTGGAACGAGACCAGGTCGGGGTTGATTGGCGCCACCGACGGGAACCACGAGGAGCTCGCGACCGCGCGGCCGCCGAGAAACCCAGCGAAGTGCAACGAGGTCGCTTCGTCGTCACGAGCATCCTGGACCGAACGTTCGGGATCGTCAGCGCGCAGTACCCGCCGGCGCAAGTCAAAGAGTTCTTCGGCGCGCACGCGACGCACCTCGAACGCCTGCGTCGCCTCGTCAGGCAAGACTCTTCACCATGGTGGCCAGTTGGATTGAGGGGTCGCGGGCCATATTCATGACGTCGCCGGTCGCCGCGAAGCCCACGCTCTCGTAGAAGGCCTTCGCGCGGCTCATCGGACCGGCCACGTGAAGGTACAACTTGTCCACGCCCTGGTCGCGGGCCCACTGCTCGACCACCGCGACCAACTGGTCGGCCACGCCCGATCCGCGCGCGCTGGGCGACACGTACATGCCGTACAGCCATCGCGTGCCGGGATGCGATTCGTTGGACCCGCCCGACGCCACACCAACGACCCGTCCACCCAGCTCGGCGAGGTAGTAATTCCACTGTCGAGCGAGTGCCTTCCAGTGTCGTTCCGCCCACGTGCGCGCTTCCTCGTACGTTGACCCGTACGCCTCGGGCGAGTCGAGCAACGCTTCAAGGCGAATCGCGCGCAACAGTGCCGAGTCATCGACACTGCAGTGACGTATTGTCGCGACGTTACTTGTCAAGATTCATTCGCGACGCGACGTTTTGTTCCGCCCAACTGCCCGTGGCAAAGTGTTCTTGCACGTTGTCGTGATCAATCTCCGGTCGATTCTGCGACATCTTGGCCTTTCCCTGTATGGAGGTGACTTCGATCTCCAGGCCCACGATCGCCGTCAACTGGTGGCCAATGTACTGCGCTGGTGAATCCTCCACGCGCCACGGTGGCGTGTTATCCGATTCGAAATGGTCAGTCAGGTCATGCACTTGTTGTGACGTCCACTCGAGGTCGTCGTGCAGGTGGAGGAGCCCGCGCAGTTCGCAGGCCACGTAGTTCCACGTCGGGACCACGCCGGGGCTCTCTGTCCGGCTGGGATACAAGTTTGGCGATACGTAGGCGCTCGCGACCACGAAGAGGCCCAGCACTTCGGTGCCCTCGCGCACGGCCCTCCACCACGGGTTGGCCCGCGCCACGTGGAACCGCACCGTGCGGCGATCCTCACTCGGGATGACGGGCACAAAAACGCTGGCGAGACCGTCGTCGGTGTTGATGACGAGCATCCCGGCGCCGGCGTCGAACACCATCTGCCAGGCGGCGTCCTCTTCAACTTTGAACATCGGGGGCACGTACATGTATCTATTGTTTCACGGCGCGCAACGCGTGACAGACCTCTAGGTCGGCTCACTTCGCGGCAAACGGGCCGAATATATTGAATACCCGTCGATTTGTCGTACAACGAACGTGGCGATGGCGACCGCAACGATCATGGGGATCGCGAGCGCGAACCCGCTGTGCGTTAGCTCGAACACCAGTACCAATCCCGCCAATGGCGCCTGCATCACTGCGCCGATCATCGCTGCGGCCCCGATGAGCGCAAAGGCCCCCACGGGTGTGCCGTGCCAGACGTGCGTCCACAAAACCCCCAAGAATCCGCCGAGCACGGCGCCCGTCGCGAGAAAGGGCGTGAAGACGCCGCCCGCCGCACCACTGCCCAGCGTCAACGCCGTGACCATTGGCTTTAACGCGAAGAGGGCAAACAGCAGGCCGACGCCGCCGATACCGAGGAAGGCCTCATGGGCCATGTCCTTGCCGTTGCCGAATAACTGCGGGTACCAAATGCCGGCAACACCGACGACGAGGAA
>JBEKQN010000213.1:0-3316 GCA_049519675.1 Acidimicrobiales bacterium
TCTCCCTACGCTCGTCGGCGCGCCAGCACCTTCTGCTTCGATTCATCGCGCTGGTCTTCTTGACCGGCGTGACGATCTTCATCCTCCTCGCTGGAGCGTTCCTCGGTTTCCTCGCGTCAACGGGCGTGCCCATGCATGGCGGGAGTGGCGCACGTTTGGACCAACCAACGACCCTCGCACAGGTACAACGAACCTACGAAACCGAGTTCGGCAACATGACGGTCGACTTGCGCCAAGTGCAGTTCACCCCTTCCGCAGCGTCGGTCACGGCGAGCGTTGCCGTGGGCATCCTCAACGTGGACATCCCCGCGAACGCGATCGTCTACTTGAAGACGCACATCGGTGCCGGCAATGTCACGTACTACGGTCGTAACGGCTACCAGAGTGAGCCCTTCAGCGCCGTGCCCTCGTCCTTGAAAACCGCCGCGGAGCAGAGACGAGCACCGCATCTCGTCCTCAACCTCCAAGTCGGTGTCGGTCAAATCAATCTGCAACGCGGTTACCCGAGCTACATCCCGTACCAGTGATGCCCGTGGGCTGAGTTTTGTAGCGGCGTGGACCGGTTGCCAGTCCCGATTTCTTCTGTCAGACTCGCCTCAAGCGGCAAGAGGAGACAAAGTGATCGATGCGAGTTTCTTAGCCTTCGAGGACAACGTGACACTGCAGTTCGATCGCGTCGTCGCGACGGCACCGATGGAACTCTGGGCCGCGCTCACCGAGCCGGAGGAGCTGGCCAAGTGGCTCGCCAACGCCGAGTTTGACGCAAGTGTCGGTGGTGCCGTGCACCTCGTGTGGCCGGGGAGTGGCGAGATGCGTGGGACGGTCCAGGAGTGCAATGTGCCATCGCTTCTGGAATACACCTGGGATGAATCTGACGGATCGTCACTGGTTCGTTGGGAAGTGGCGTCATCGGGCGATGGTCAGTCCACGCTTCGCCTGGTCCACTCCGGCGCATCCAAGGATGGCGCGGCCGGCTTTGGAGCGGGGTGGCAGAGCCACCTCGAGGCGCTCGACGTGGTGATGAGCGGTGGAATCTCGGAACAGGCTCAACGCGACGCACGCTACGAAGAGCTGCACTCGGCCTATCTCGAAGCGGTCGCTGAGCTCTAGGGTCGCGTTGTCATAGACGATCGCCATCGCCACCCGCGACTAAGAATGAACGGATGACGACCATCGCAGCCACCACGATTGGCGAGGCATGGCTGAACGTCGCACGAACGATCCTCAGTGATGGCGATCGTTCCACGTACGACGGGCTTCACATCCACGAACTGTTGATGGTGAACCTCATCGTTGCGTCGCCGCACGCTTCTGATGAGATCATCGAGCGCTACGCCGACTTCGACCGTCTCGCCTGGATGCACGCGAACTTCACCGATCACACCGTCGTACCCGAACTGGGCGACGCCGACAGTTACGCCACGCGCCTGTACGACTACGGCCGCACCGGCCTTGATCAGGTGCACTGGGTGGTCGAACGACTGCGCGCGGACCCGACGTGCCGTTCGGCCACGATCACGACCTTCCAGCCGCTGAGCGACACGTCCTACATACCGTGCATCAGTCTCCTGGACTTCTTTCTCGTGAACGAAGAGTTGCGTCTGGTGGTCTACGCCCACAGCATTGACTTCGGGGCGACGGGCTACGCCAATCTGGTCGAGCTTGCGTCAATCCAACACGTGGTCGGAAAGGAACTGGCGCTCGACGTCGGGTCCCTCACCATGATCGTGAAATCTGCGCACATCTACGATGGCGAACTCGCGTACATGACGAGCGTCCTCGAACGTAGTGCCAAGACTTAACCGGCGCCGCGCGCAGCCTTTAAGGCGACCGTCCACCAGAGCAGATCGTTGAGGAGCATCTCGAGGCGCGCGTCCAACGGTGCGAAAACCTCGAGGTCGAACTCCTCGGCCGTCATGGCGGGGAACAGGACGTCCGGCAGGATGTGGACCGCGTGACGTAGTGGCGCCATCTCGAATTCGATGCAAACGAGACGGAGTTGTTCGATGGCCCGCGCCGCTCCCACGCCTCCGTAGCCAACGAACGAGACGGGCTTGCGGTTGAGTTCAACGAACACGTAGTCCAACGCGTTCTTGAGTGACGCCGGGTAGCCGTGGTTGTACTCACTCGTGAGCACGATGTAGCCATCGGCCGCGTCGAGGGCTTGACCGAGGCGACCAACCTCTTCGCTTGGATAGTCGCGACGCGTTCTGGCCGGTGACAGCGCGAGGTTGAACAGCGCCAGCGGGTGATCGCGCATGTCCAACACCTCGATGTCGACGTCGTCGCGCTTCGAGAGGCGGTCGAGCAACCACGCGAGTGGCTTGTCGGCAAATCGTGTCGGGCGCGTCGACCCGACGATTATCTGCAAACGGGGCTTCATTGGCTACAGCCCAGGGAAGACGATTCGAAGGCTCTCGAGGTGCTCGGACTCGGCCGCCGCCGGCGTGTGCGCGGCGTCGAGACGACCGTAGAGGAGTCGGACGAAGGACTCGGCGGGCATCTCAATGTGGTGGGGATCGTCGGACTGTTCGCCCTCTTCGAGCGTTACGCTCTCCGCCCCGAGCGTCAAGACCAGTTCGCGCTGTGGTTCCGTCGTGCGGATTCGAAGGACATCACCCGACCCCGTGGTCTTGGAGGTGAACTTGATGACCAGTTCAAGGTTGTCAACCATGAACGACACGGCATCGCGTTGCAGCGTGGCGCTCTTGTCGAAGGCCTCTTCGATGTCCCAGACGTGCAGCACGTGCTCGTTCAGTCGCAGACCTATGGCGGCCGTGAAGTCGAGGACCAATGGACCGAGATTGAAGGTGAAGACCTCACGCTCCTCGGGCGTGATGTCGAGGATCCGTTCAATGAACGACTGATCGGCGACGAGTGCGTCGGTCACCTGGGCGTGCGGGGTCTTGTCGTTCCACACGTCCCACACCGACTGATTGAACTCCGACGGCGTCTCTTTGCCCGCGACGACGTCCTCGAAACGACGCTTCATGATGACGGCTCCTGAGCCGAGATGCGACATCGTGTCGGCGACCGTCCATTCAGTCGGGTGTGCTGATGCGACGTACTGACTCTCGTCGAGTCCTTCGATCAGGGCGCGTAAGTACGCGACCGAGGACTCGAGGGCGTCCAGTGGGTGGTTCATGGGGGGCTTCCTCCGTCGTCGAGAGAACTTGGTCTCTAGGGTTCCACTACGACTGTACGGTCGAGGTCCTTTACATCGTTCACTCCGGTGAGACCGAGCGTTACGGACATCTCCGAGGCGAAAATACGGAGAATGTGGTCGACACCGCGCTCACCGCGCGCGGCGACCGCG
>JBEKQN010000214.1:0-3297 GCA_049519675.1 Acidimicrobiales bacterium
CGAACATTTCACGGGTCTACCCCTTTCAAGTACTACTCCCAGCTAATGTGACCGGACTGGAGCACGACTCCAAGGCTCAGGCGGAGCAGGTCCGATCCGTTTCCGTGGAGCGAATTGGATCTGCTGTCGGAGAGGTGTCTCAAGACATGATGGCTGAACTCGACGAAGCGCTTCGCCTCCACCTTGCACTCTGACGCTTGAAGACCTAGGACTAGGACAATCCTTGACTTTCGTTCGTTCTTCGCCGGAAGCCTTCTCCCAAATAGTCAACAGATTCGATGGAACAGATAGGTTTCATAGTCGTCTCGTAACATTCCATCATCGAGACATTGACATTCCTCTTCACCGATATTGGGGGCTCGACGGCGCTGCTACGCCGCCTCGGAGACGTCGCCTATTCGCGGGCACTGAGCGATCATCACTGAATAGTCCGGGACGCCCTCAACTCCCACGATGGACGTGAACAGGGAACTCAAGGTGACTCATTCTTTGCGACATTCACTTCCCCCAGGGCCTGCGTGAACGCGGCGATCGAAATGCAGAGAGCGCTCACACTTCACGAATGGCCTTTTGGCGCGCGGTTACGTGTGCGCATGGGTATTCACACTGGCGAGGTCGCTGCTGAGGCCACGGGTCTAGTCGGCTACGAGGTCCACCGCGCCGCGCGAATCGCCGCGGTGGGTCACGGTGGCCAGGTTCTGCTCTCGTCTGCCGCCGCTGGACTCATCGAAGGCTCGCTCACCGCCGATATGTCACTGCGCGATCTGGGCGCACATCGTCTAAAGGACCTCGGCTATCACGACGAATCGTTACCAGGTGCGCGCGGGACGGTGACGACGTAGGTTACAGCGGATCGTTACGTTGTCGAAATGGCTTCGTCAACTTCTCTCCATGAACTCAGCCAGCACCCGACGACTGGGATGTGCAGAGGGGTGTGCAACTTGGGTGTGCAGGGACTTCAACCAGGGAATTTGGGTGACACCTCATTCGAAGTTGCCGTTTCACCACAGTTCCCCCGCCACCAAGCAGTACATAAACGAAGTCGAAGGCCCAGGCAATGTCTGGGCCTTCGTGCTGTCTAGTATGGATTTCTCTGCGCATTTGACGGACAATACGCTGCAATCTCGTTCTCTGACGCCTGAGCAGGATTCGTTGCTGGCAAAGCATCTCTAACTGAAGGGGACGACAACCGGACCAGGTATGCGCTCGTAGGCCGCGAAGAAGTCGCGGTCGTCGGGATAGAGGTAGCGATTCGCAGACTGAACGGGCTGGGGCTCCACCATGGTGGGATTAAGGCCGTGCACGTGGCTGTAGGTAATCAACGTGTGCCAGTCGGCGTTGATATCGAACTCCATGGCGTCGATCGCTCCCGCGTGCCGAAGAATCTGGGCGAGCGAGACGACCGTCTGGTCGTTCGCTACCACGTAGATGAGGTTCCCCTTCTTGTCGATGCCCACGCCCGTGCGCCACACCCTGACCGCGTTCCCGACCGTGAAGCCCCACTGGGGACTGTCGGGATTGGTGTTGAGTTCGGGGTTAAGTATTCCGTGCCATACGATCGGCGTGAGGCTCTGTCTGGCCCAGGCGACGTTCGGTCCGGGGTCCGGACCGCCGTGCCAGATGACGATGGAGATTTGTCCGTCCTTGTAACCGACCAACGTCGCGTTTCCGTCCGTGAGTGGTTCGTTGGTGTGCCCGTTTACCGCTGAGCCGTTGTCGCCATCGGAGTAGATGAAGCCCGCGTTGAACGTAGCGAGTAGTCGGTACCGCTGGTCGTACGGAACCATCGAAGGACCGCGGTCGCCGGCTTTCGGGGGTTCGTAGCGACCGGGATAGTAAGCCAGATCGACGAGGGAGTGGTTGAACCAGGCAACGTAGGCGACCATTTGGGGATAGGTCGGGTCGGGTCGGTACGTGGTCACGAGCACCGGCGGTTTCCCATTGACTGAAGGACCAGTCCGCTTCCACACCCCTTCACCCGCCAGGGGGGCGGCGAAGACTGGCGTAATGGGCGCCGGCCAGGCGCTCTGAGTGTGGTGTGCTCCGGGCGTAGTTGGTAACTCTCGACCTGCTGTTTTGCTGAGGCCGACACTCGGCAACTTCGTGAGTTGAGGTCCGCCTTTCTTCGGCGCGTGATCGCTGTAGTAGATGTGTTCGACCTCATCAACGGCCCAGTTACCGAACGGGAGTGTGCGAACCCATTCGGTGCTCTTTTCTGAGAAGTTCATGCTGGAGGGTCGGAGCATGTAGACCGCGAAGGAGGACACGAGCCACACGAGGATCCCGAGGACGAGGCAGCCCAGACCTACGAACACGCGACGCAGCGGGAGTCGGCCCTTCGTAGTTCGCCGAGGATCCAAGTTGGATTGCGTCGCCTGCTTCGTGTCCATGGCTCTAGGGTAAGCGCACTCACCGAACCCAGTGAATGTCAAGAAGTGACTTGGATGTGCAAGAGGGTGTGCAACGGGGCAGTGCAGAACCTCCTACTGCGGGAGTTGGGCAGTTAATTGTTCCGCGTTCGCATGTCACGTCAGTTCCCCCGTCACCAAGTCGTAGATGACGAAAGTCGATGGCCCAGGGATTCTCCTAGGCGTTCGCGCATATTACGATTGGGTCATGATTGCGGCCACTATTTTTAGGCCTGGGCAGTGGACCGATTTCTTCCTTTTGGTCGGGACAGGCGCCGTCACGCTCACCGGCTTGGTTTTCGTGGCGATGTCACTCGACCTCAAAGTAATAGTCATCGATGCTACACATCGCAATCGAGCAATCAACACACTGACCGGTCTGGCACTGGTCTTCTTGCGCTGTTCGCTGGTCCTCATGGGAGCTCAAAACCATCATTCGATAGGCGCAGAACTGTTTGTGGTCTCTGGCATCTCGGCGGCGATTTTTATCAGGGGCTACGTCAAAGCCATTCGGTGGAGCAGTGGTCTACGACGCTCACGCATAGTTGGTGGAACCCTCGTACACCTGGTTGAGATGATCGGTGCGGCGCTCTTCTTTTTTGGGCACGTACTCGGTCTTTACATCGCGGCGATCGCTATCGTCACCAACACTTGCTACATGATTACGGCAGCGTGGTTACTGGTCGTCGGCGCCTTCGATCAAAGGAACGCGTAGTTCGCTAACTCGGTAGGGTGTAGCGGCATGAGTCGTCGTATGCCAAACCTCAACGTCCGCCTCCAGGGCTATGAAAGCACGATATTCGCCGAGATGTCCGCGCTTGCGACGGCGACCGGATCAATCAATCTGGGACAAGGCTTTCCCGATAGCGACGGACCCGAGGCGATAATG
>JBEKQN010000215.1:0-3274 GCA_049519675.1 Acidimicrobiales bacterium
GGCGGAGACAGCCAAGGCGCCGTGTGGATGGGTGGCGCCGCCCCCGTCGTAAGCCCCCAGGGTGACATCTGGGTGAGCACCGGAAATGGATCGGTCCACTCAGCGAGCGGCGGCTACGACGACAGCGACGGGCTACTCGAAATATCGCCAACGATGCACCTCGTGCAGTTCTTTGCCCCCACCTCGTGGCCGCAAAATAACGCCAGCGATCTCGACATGACAATGGAGCCCGTATTGCTCGCCAATAACCAAGTACTGCTTGCCGGCAAATCCAGGATTGTCTACCTGCTGAACGCCGCGCATCTGGGAGGCATTGGCAATGGCGAAGCCACCCAGGCCTCAGGCTGCGCCGGCGATATGAACGGGGGCACCGCCGTCGTGGGCTCACTTGTCTACATGCCCTGTAGCAATGGATTGGTCGCGATGCGAGTGTTGCACTCTCCGGCGGCGTTGCGAATCGTGTGGCACACGGGCGTCGGGGGCGGGCCGCCTATTGTTGCCGCCGGATTGCTATGGACGATTGGCCAAGACGGCACTCTGTACGGGCTGAACCCGACTTCCGGTGTCGTGCGCGTGACGGTGAGGGTAGGTGCACCAGCGAATCACTTCGCTACCCCGAGCGTGGGCGACGGACTCTTGTTGGTGCCCATCGCCAACCAGGTGGTTGCGTTTCCGGCAACCTGAGGCAGGCGGGTCGACCGTCTGACTCGGCGGCACGTCGACGTACGAGGTACCTATTCCGTGGTGTCGATGATGAACACCGAGCAGTTCGCGCCGTGCGCCACGCTATTGGGCACGCTGCCGAGCAGCCGTCGCTTGCCCTTCATACCGCGATTGCCCACCACGATGAGATCGGCATTGACCTTGTCCGCGGTTGCGACAATCACCTCGGCTGGGTCGCCCGCCACCAAGTGCAGCACCGGGTCAACGCCAATTTCTTTTGCCACGAACCACAACAACTGCTGGCCCGCCTCCGCGTCGCCGTCAGTGTCCAAATTCCTGAATTCAGACGGCAACGATGAATCGGAGCGAGTCTTGATGTCAAACGCCGTGACGAGGTGGAGCACTCCCCCGGACATCAGCACAATCTCGGCCGCCGCTGCAATCGCCCTTCGAGCCGTTGGCGAGTCGTCCGCTCCCACAACCACAATGTTGAACATATGTGCGTCTCCTTCTATTCACGGTGATTCGAGAAATTCCTCACGACGTAGCGCGACGTGAACTTCCAGACAATACAGGCGGCGACGTATCGCCCGAGGCCGATTCATTCGCTACGCGCTTCCGGTGACCGACCAAGATATACCTAACGCCCACACGTTCGCTCGCTCCTGGCGATCCATGATGAATCCGCCCTTGGCGTAGGTATATCCAAGCCGGTCGTCCTTCCACAACTTCGCGGCTTCACGTTTCATGGCAGCGTACGCGTCTCGCTCATCTGGGTTGGCGCGCAGGTAGTCACGGAACAGCAGGTGGTCGAATTCGAACTCATCGCCCGATTGACACAGGTGCAATTGGGCCACCCGGGGCGACGGCGGCGGAACGTGGAAAAAACGGTGCACCTCGTCGCGGCTGTAGAGCTCAAAGCCCGCGTCAGCGCACCCGGGCACGTACGCGGCTTCTACATCGAGTCGCTCGACGCTCAGCTGAATGTCAATTATTGGCTTCGCGGCCAGTCCGGGGACCGAAGTCGAGCCAACATGGTCAATACGCAGCGCGGTTGGACCCAGACTCTCGGCCAACCGGTCGCGCCACGTTACGAAGGTGCCCGCCCAGCGCGGGTCATATTCCATGATTTCGATTTGATCGCCCATCCGAACTCGAGCCACCTGCTCAAAACCGGGCCAGATCACTTCAAGGGCGCGCGCGGCGAGCGCCTGACGTTCGGCGAGTGGCAGGTTTTGGGGAGTTACACCATTCGACTCCGCGACGAGGTCGTAGAGGTCCATCAGATTTACGCGTTCCCCCTCTCGCTCTCGGCGCCGACGCCATAACTCAAAAAGTTCATCAGGAGTGAGCGCTGCGATTTCCACGTTCCGTATGCTGTCACACCTATCGATGAGAGGTGACTTTGAGTCCCTGGCCCAGCGCGGCGCCGGTTCGGAGCACAGGTGTCGACGCGTGACTCGCGTTTTCCTGACGCGCGGTGCTCTTTCGATACCCAGGATCGACGCGACTGCGGCAAATGGCGAGCGACACTTCGCCATTCAATTGATATCGGCGTGTCCCTCACATCTGTCTGGTGCGCCCAGATCTCCCCCAGCAACGCTGCATTTGCTCGGGATTGTGACCACCCTCCACCGACGAACACCCTAGGGATAGCATCGAACATATGTTCGCTTCTTTTAGGCAATTAAACGAGCGCCAGTGCGAAGCGGCCTCGTTTGGTGACGCTCCCCTTCGCGTCATGGCTGGACCAGGCACGGGAAAGACGACAACGCTCACGGCCCGCGTCGAGTTCTTGCTCGATAACGGCGTGGTGCCGGAACGAATTTTGTTGCTGACGTTCACCCGCCGGTCGGCGCGCGAAATCATAAATCGAGTGCGCGCCATCCGCGGTGCCGCCCAGGTGCGGCGAGTGTCGGGCGGGACGTTTCACTCAGTTGCCCACCGGACCCTTCGCCGCCATCACGACGCGGTTGGGCTGCCCGAAGGATTCGGTGTGCTCGATCACGGCGATGGCGCCGACCTCATCGACCTCGTGCGCGGAGAGTTAGGAATATTCAGCGGCGAACGACGAATGCCGAAAAAGGCCACCCTGGCGGCGTTGTATTCGCGCACGGTCAACACCGGCGCTTCGCTGGCGGACGTCATGGCAGCGACCACGCCGTGGTGTGCGGACCGCGTCGACGAGGTCGCCACGATCTTTACGGCCTACATGGCCAAGAAGCGCACGCTGGGACTGTTGGACTTTGACGATCTGCTCTTGTACTGGCGCGCGGCGGTCCAGGACGACCGTATGGGTCGCCAGCTTGGCGCTACTTACGACCACATATTGGTCGACGAGTTTCAAGACGTGAACCAGCTGCAATTAGACGTACTGACCGGCCTTCGTCGCAACGATCCTCGCGTCACCCTGGTGGGCGACGATGCCCAAGCAATCTACGGATTTCGCGGCGCGTCGCCGAGGTTCTTGCTCGATGCGGACCTATATTTCGACGGTCTCACCACCATCATTCTGGATCTCAACTACCGATCTTCGTCCGCTATTCTCAGCGTGGCCAATGCCATCGGCGCCGACGCCCCGGAAGGTTTTTGCGCGGTGCTGCGCGAAGAG
>JBEKQN010000216.1:0-3261 GCA_049519675.1 Acidimicrobiales bacterium
CCCGGGCGAATTCGTCAAGCTCTCCAAGTGTGACGAACTCGTCGCTGCGGTGGGCCAATAGTGGGTCGCCGGCGCCAAAATTGGTTGCGGGTACGCCCAATTCGCCAAATGTCGCAACATCGGTCCAGCCCATTTTGCCCCGAGCCTCCTGTTTGGTCATTGCGACCAGGCCACGCAATCGGTCGTTATTGAGTGACGGCACCGCGCCGGGAGCCCAATCCATCACTTCAAGAACGTCACCGTCTTCGAGGCAGTCACCCAGAAAACCACGTAACCACGAAAGTGCCTCCTCTCGCGTGCGGTCAGGCGCCACCCGATGATTGAGTGTGCAGTTCGCGAGGTCGGGCACAACATTGGGTGCAACGCCGCCACCAACGCTGACCGCCTGCAGTTGTTCGGCGAACGTCACACCGTCAATTGACACCTCTCGAGGTTCGTATGACCCCACGCGGTACAGCAGGCTCCCGAGGCGGTGCAACGCATTTCTCCCCGCAAAGGGCCGAGCCGTGTGCGCCCGCTTCCCGCAGAGCTCGACGGTGACGCGCAAGGAGCCCTGGCATCCCGCCTCGACCACTCCCCCGGTGGGCTCAGCCAATATCGCCACGTCGGCCTCTAAGAGATCGGGTCGTAGTTGGGCCAGCTCCAGCAGTCCCGACTCCGTTCGGGCGATCTCTTCTCTGGCGTAGAAAACCCAGGAGACCTCGACCGAGCGAAGCGTCGGCTCCTTGGCCAATTCGAGCATCACCGAGAGCGATCCCTTCATATCGCAAGCGCCGACGCCACGTAGCTCACTGCCCGAGATGACGGCATCACTCGCGTCACCGGGCACCGTGTCGAGGTGGCCCGCCACCAAGAGCCGAGTCCCATGCATCCCGGTCGTGCGGGCCACCACGTTGTCGCCCACTCGCTCCACATCCAGTGACGCATTGGCCCGTAACTGTCCTTCGATGTAACTGGCCAGCGGCGCCTCGTGATTACTCGCTGAGCCCATCGCGACGAGTGTTAGCGCGTTGTCGAGACGACTCACGTCGCCACGCCGTGGTCACGCAACAGGTCGTTCAGGGCCACCTTGTTGTGCCGCTCGCCCTCGTTCATGCGCTTGATGATGAGCACGCACGCCAAGAAGAACTCGCCGCCGGGGTATTCGCGACGACGACTCGCCGAGACCGCGACGCAGTAGTCCGGCACGTGGCCCCGCGAAACTTCGTCTCCCGTCTCGGCGTCGATGACGGGAATTGAAGGAGTGAGGATCGTGCCCGCTCCGAGCACCGAGCCCTTCCCCACTCGCGCACCTTCAAGGACCATGCAGCGGCTGCCGATGAACGCGTCATCTTCGATGACGACGGGCACCGCGTTCGCGGGCTCCAGAACGCCGCCAATTCCCACGCCTCCGGCGAGGTGCACGTTGGCCCCGATCTGGGCGCAACTGCCAACCGTGGCCCAGGTATCGACCATCGTGTTCGCGCCAATCCACGCGCCGATATTGACGAAGCTGGGCATCAGCACCACTCCCGGGCTGATGTAACTACCACGCCGGGCAACGGCGCCGGGGACCACGCGCACCCCTCGGCGAGCAAAGTCATGCTTAAGGTCAAGCTTGTCGACGTATTCGAATGGGCCAGCCTCGCTGGCTTCGAGGCCGCGCAAACGAAAGAGCAAGAGGATTGCCTTCTTCAGCCATAGGTGCACCACGACCTCACCGTTGGCCGCGATTTCGGCCACACGTAGTTGACCGTCGTCAAGTTTGGTGATGACGAGCTCTACGTCGCGACGCGCCTCCACGTTGTCGGGGGTCATGTCGCCAATGTGCTCGTACCACTGATCGATGCGGGTTTCGAGCGAACTCATCATTTCAGCGTACTGGCGAGGAAACTACCGGCCCCGGAGTCTCGATGCGGCCACCGCAAGGCGGTCATCGGGCTGGACCACCGCGAGACGAATGAAGTCTGCGCCCGCCTCGCCGTACAGTTCGCCGGGGCTGACGACAAGACCGGAACGTTGCGCGATCAGTTCGGCCAATTGCCATCCGTCAAGTCCCTGCTTCGAGCACCAGAGATAGAACGATCCCTGCGGGAACGGCGCGACGACGCCGAATGCGCTCAACGCGCTACTCAGTAGTTCCAGGCGCGCACGGTAGATCGCTCGTTGACGATCGACATGTTCGTCGTCGCGGTAGGCAACGGCAACGGCCGCCTGCACCGGACCGGGCACCATGAAACCTGCGTGTTGACGCACCGAACGCAGGTAGGACACCACGTCAGGGTCGCCCGCGTAGAAACCGGCGCGGGCGCCGGCGAGATTGGACCGCTTGGAAATTGAGTGCACGGCGAGCACGCCGTCGAGCCCGTGCTCGAGGATGGACCTGGGCCGACCCTCCCAGGTGTATTCGGCGTAACATTCGTCGCTCGCGACGAGCACGCCATGGTTCCGCGCCCACGTGGCGACACCCGCGAGGTCGTCGAGTACGCCAGTGGGGTTCGATGGTGAGTTCGACCACAGCACCAGGGCGCGATCGCGATCCTTGACACTGATCGAATCGAGGTCCAGACGTCCCTCGGTCATTTTCACCGGCACCGAGCGCACGCCCGCGAGCGTGGCGCCCATGGCGTAGGTCGGATAACTGATCGACGGAAAGAGCACGGTGTCGCGCTCCGGCGAACGCAAATGCAGGTATCCCGACACGGTGCCCACGAATTCCTTGGTGCCCACGCACGCGGCCACTTCGTCGGCGCACAGCGAAACGCCAAAGCGCCGCTCAACCCACTGGGCGCACGCGCTGCGGTAGTCGACTGATCCGGCCGAGCTGGGATAGCCCCGCAGCCCAACCGCGCGCGCCAATTCGGCCAGCACCGCAGCCGGGGGTGGATCGACCGGGGTGCCAATTGAGCAGTCGATGGGTCCGCCCTCAAACTGCGTGGCGATCTTCTTGAGGCCGTCCAAGCGTTCGTATGGATACGGCGGCGGCGAGAAACTCACGATGCGCGCCATTCACTGAATCGGGCGATCCCCACGGGGTCCAACACGACGTGGACCACGACGCCGTCATCCTCGAAGGTCGTCTCAATGACCTCACCCTCGCGATGTGCCGCCGCGAGCAAGTCTCCCCGTTCGAGCGGAAGGTGCAGCGTGACAACTCGATCGTTCGTGCGCAGGCACTGACCGATGGCGCCGATCACCTCGTCGAGATTCTCTCTCGTGAGTGCGGACACGAAGACGCTGCCTTCGTAGAGTTTGGAGAGGTCGCGAGCGCGAGAGCCGGGC
>JBEKQN010000217.1:0-3256 GCA_049519675.1 Acidimicrobiales bacterium
TCTTCGCGGACATGGATCTCGAGAAGTTCGGCGTGCGTCAGTGCCGTCCTGACATAGCTTTTGCCCACCCGCTGGATGATGGCCGGGCGGCGTGTGTCGTCGGCGACGTTGAAGAGACAGCCCGGGGCCTCGGCGGCGACCGCGCCGCGTACACGTCGTTGTTTGGTCCGCTGGTGAAGGCCGCGCCGACGTTGGCGTCCAACGTGCTGGCGCCGCTTCGTTCATTTCCTAAGGGTCCAGTGTCGATGGCTCGTTTCGGTCTGGCGGGCATGCCGTCGGCGACCCGCTTCGTCCGTCGCTTCAAGAACGATGAAACCAAAGCGCTATTGGGCGGCGTGTCGGCGCACGCGATGCTGGCGCTCGACGCACCACTCACGGCGGCGTTCGGGATCTTTCTGACCGTGACGGCGCACGCCAGTGGATGGCCGGTCGTCGAGGGCGGCAGTGGGCGACTCGTCGATGCGCTCGTCGCCCAAATCGAGGCCGCCGGCGGCGCCGTGCACACGGGCCGGTGGATACGAGAGATGAGCGATCTGCCACCAGCTCGAGCGACCCTCTTCGACACGTCTGCCGAGACGCTGGTCTCGGTCGCCGGCAGTCGGTTACCGGCGAGTTATCGCCGGGCCGTCGAGCGTTTCAAGCACGCGCCGGGCGTGTGCAAAGTCGACTGGGCCCTTTCGGGTCCAGTGCCGTGGACTGCGCCGGAATGCCGGCGCGCGGGAACCGTGCACGTGGGCGGGACGTTCGAAGAAGTGGCCCGGTCAGAAGCGGACGTCATCGCCGGGCGGCACTCGGAAAAGCCCTTTTGTTTGGTCGTCCAGCCCAGCATTATTGACTCGACGCGCGCCCCGGCGGGTCAGCAGACACTCTGGGCGTACTGTCACGTGCCGAACGGCTCGAACGTGGACATGACCTCGCGCATCGAGGACCAGATTGAACGGTTCGCTCCGGGTTTCAAGGATCTCGTGCTCGCGCGCTCAACCATTACTGCTCAAGAAGGGGAGACGCACAATCCCAACTACGTCGGCGGTGACATCAACGGCGGCGCCGGGAACCTGCGCCAGACGCTCTTTCGCCCGGCCATGCGTTGGAACCCGTATCGCACCGGCGCCAAGGGACTGTACTTGTGTTCCGCCTCGACGCCGCCGGGCGGGGGAGTGCACGGCATGTGCGGCGTCGGCGCAGCGAAGGCCGTCCTCCAGGACTTCCAGCGTTCGCGCTAGTTGCGGGTTGGTCGCCGAGTAGCAACGAGTGGTGCTACTACGAGCAAAGTTAGTGGGTTGACTGCCTTCGTTCGCCTCTCTTCGTCCGTCAAACTTCCCATGGAACTTGGAAGTGGCTCCGGAGGCAGGATGAAGTGAACCGTCAGTCAATGCGCGTTGCGTGGTACCGGTTTCGGGCGAGTTTTAAGCGTCGGTGGACGGGCTATTTGAGCGTGGTCGTGCTCGTGGGTGCCATCGGGGGTCTCGCGTTGTCGTCGCTCGCTGGCGCGCGACGTACGGACTCCTCTTTTCCCACCTACCTGGCCAGTACCAATCCTTCAACGCTGGAAATCTTTGCCCGCTACGACGATCCCGGATTGGGCATGAACACTGGCTACAACGCGAAGATCTCTAACGCCATCGCCCGTCAGCCGTTGGTCACTCGCTCCGCGACTGCCATCATCTTTGACGGCAATATGAATATCAGAGCCGTGAAGGGAATTCATCCGAATGCGCTCGCCGGCGAGGCACCGCCGACCTTCGTCGGCAGCTTCGACGGCGAGACCTACGTAATGGATCGCGTCACGCTCGTCCAAGGTCGTGTTGCTAATCCCAAGCGAGCCAATGAAGCGGTGATGAACGAGCAGGCCGCGCAGGAAATGGGTGTTCATGTTGGCTCAGTCATCCAGATTCCGTTCTATACCGATGCCCAGACTCAATCGTCCCAGCCGCTCGGTAAGCCGTTTCTTCTCGTCAACGTCAAATTGGTGGGCGAGGTGGTGGCCAGTACCAACGTGGTCGAAAGTGATGTCGATCGGCTCAATGCGGCGGAGGTTATTTTTTCTCCGGCGCTGACTCGTGAGTTGGCCGCTAAGTGTGCGACCGGCACCGAACAGGCGCTGCAGATACAAGGCGGTTCGAAAAATGCGAGACGCGTGCTCGCCGAGGTGTACAAGGTTGACCCCGTGGCGGCGCACTTACCCGCAGAAATTACGTCGGCCTTCGTCCCCACCGCCCAGCAGGCAATTTCACCGGAGGCAATTGCGCTGGGCGTCTTTGGCGCCATCGCGGCGCTGGCGGTCCTGTTGATTGTGGGGCTCATGGTGGGCCGGCTCCTACGAGCGGGTGCTGACGAACTAGACACGTTGCGCGCACTCGGTGCGAGTCGGTCGATGTTGCAGGGCGACGAATTGGTCGGAGTGCTGGCCTCAGTGTTGCTCGGCACGGTGCTGGCGGTCGTCGTCGCGGTGGGACTCTCTCCACTCAGCCCCCTCGGCCCCGTTCGGCCCATCTATCCTCACCCGGGAGTGTCCTTTGACGGGACGGTGCTCGGCTTCGGATTTCTCATTCTGTGTGTAGGGCTTGGTGGCCTCGCCATCGTGCTCGCCCGACGTGAAGTGCGACGAATCACGCAGCGTCGTCCCGTCGAGGGCGCGGCGCGCGAAGCCCGCTGGGTGAGGACCACCGCTAACTCCGGGCTGCCAATCTCCGCGCTGACCGGCGTCCGCTTTGCCTTGGAGCGAGGTCGGGGCCGTAACGCGGCGCCCGTTCGCGCCGCGGTGTTAGGAGCCGTGCTCGCCGTGACGGTGTTGGTCTCGACCATCACCTGGGCGGCGAGTCTGAATAGTCTCGTGTCGCATCCCTCGCTCTACGGGTGGAACTGGAACTACGCCATGCTGTCGGGCTTCAGCGGTGCCGAAGACTTACCGGGTCCCCAGATGGCGACCTTCCTTAACAAAGATCCCGACGTCAAGCAGTGGTCCGGGGCGTACGTCGCCAAGGCCCAACTGGACGGGATGAACATGACGGCCCTGGTCGAACGGCCTGGAGCGAAAGTGATGCCGCCGATACTTTCCGGCCACGGTCTCGAGGCGGCCAATCAAGTGGTACTGGGCGTGGCCTCGCTTCGCCAGCTCGACAAGCGCGTGGGCGAGTCGGTCACCTTCAGCAACGGTTCGAGTAAGTCCAAGTCGCTTCTGATCGTGGGCACCATGACTGCTCCCTCCTTGAACGGTGGCAGCGGCGGGGGCAGTGGGTTGGGTCAGGGCGCGCTG
>JBEKQN010000218.1:0-3246 GCA_049519675.1 Acidimicrobiales bacterium
AACACGTCGTCGTCGTCGGCGCGGGAGTGCTGGGCACGATGCACGCGTTGTTCGCACTCGCCCGCGGAGCGAGTGTCGTGCACCTCGAGCGCGACCCGGTGCCGAGCGGCGCCACGGTGCGCAACTTCGGTCTCATCTGGGTGAGCGGTCGCGCGGTCGGTCGTGAGCTCGACTTGGCCCAACGGGCTCGCGACCTTTGGGAGCACATCGCGCTCGACGTGCCGGGCATCGGCTTTCGAGCCAATGGGTCGATGACGCTGGTGAACAGCCTCCACGAACTTCAAGTTGTGGAGAAGGCGCTGCTTCGCGACGACGCGCACGCGCGTGGGTTCGAACTGCTCGACCGCGACGCAGTGATCGAGAAGAATCCCGTGCTCCAGGGCGACTTCGTTTCCGGGCTGTTCTGCGGGCGCGACGCAGCCGTGGAGTCGCGAGCGGCGCTCGGAGCGCTTCGCGCGTTCATGGAGCAAAGCGGGCGCTACGACTACATGCCGGGACGTGAACTCGTCGGCATTACCAACAACGGCATTGTCGATCACGGGGCCATCCATCACAAGGGTGACCACGTCATCTTGTGTTTAGGCGCAACCCTCAGCGGTTTCGCCGCGGAACTCTTCGAGGACGAACCACTGCGAAAAGTCCGTCTCTACATGGCCGAGACCGAACCACTCGGTCGGAACTTGACGACGTCCATCGCCAACGGTGACTCCTTTCGTTACTACCCCGGGTTCAGCGCGTTCGCGAATGAGTTCCTTGATCACCAAACGCCGCTCGCTGCGGCGTACGCCATCCAACTGCTTTGTCAACAGCGTCTCCACGGCGGACTGACGATTGGCGACACCCACGAGCCCGAGACGCCCGGGCTCTTTGAGACATTGGACCGTCCAATGGACATCGTCGAGGCGGCCGCTCGGCTCGTCATTGGCCCAGCGATGCCGCCTATCGAGCGTCGCTGGAGTGGCGTCTACCACCAGCTGAGCGATCCCGCGGAGGGCGAGGTGTACTTCCGCAAAGAAGTGGCACCGGGCGTCAGCGCTATAACCGGAGCCGGGGGACGGGGCATGACACTCGCTCCGGCCATTGCAGAGGAGAGTTTCCAATGAACGACGTCGAACTGATCTGTTTCGACATGGCCGGTACGACGGTGATCGACAACGGCCTGGTGCTCGAGGCCTTCCGTCGAACCATTGATGGTCTCGGGGTCACCGGCGAAGAGGCGACGTTGGCCGAGGCGTACGTGATCGAGACGATGGGCCAATCCAAGATCGAGGTGTTCGCTGCTCTGTTTGGCGAACGGGCCTCGATGGCCAACACGTCCTTCGAGCGGAACTTCGTCGATGCCGCACAGGAACTCGGTGTGAGTGAGATCCCTGGTGCACGCTCGACGGTTGAGACGCTGCGCAGCATTGGCATCAAGGTGGCCTTGACGACCGGATTCTCGCCGAGCACCCGGGAGGCGTTGATACGAGAGCTCGGTTGGGACGATCTCTTTGCACTGCGCGCGTCGCCTGCTGACGCTGGGCGGGGTCGACCGGCTCCCGACATGTTGTTGTGGTGCGCGCTGAAGGCACAGATCACCGCGATGAACGCCCTCATGGTGGTGGGGGACACGTCTTCGGACATGCAAGCCGGACTTCGCGCCGGTGCCGGCTACTGCGTAGGGGTGTTGTCGGGCAACGACGACGCTCCTCGACTGTTGGAAGCGGGCGCCGACGACGTCATCGACTCGGTCGTTGACCTACTGGGATTCGACCTCCTCACCGAACCTCGAGCGTGACGAGTCGTTCGCAAAGAATCCGTGTAGCCGTCACACTTGTTGCTCCGTCGCGTCACACTCGGCTAACCCTCGACACTTACTGTCATCGCGAGTCACCAACGGGGTGTGCTCACCTTTAGGAGGACAACGCGTGTCGTTAAACAAAATGAAGGTGGCGGTGGCCGCCGGACTGTTAAGCACCGTGGTCGCCGGTGTTTCGATGACCGTCGGAGCCAACGCTGCCACGAAGAAAGTCAACTGGGCAACCGTGACGTCGGCACAGGCCGGAGGCGGTATGGCTGCCCTCGTCAAGGCCGCGCAGAAGGAAGGTCATGTCAACGTGATCACCATTCCTCTGGCCGGTTGGGCCAACTACGGGGCCATCATGAAGGACTTCACCAAGAAGTACGGGATCCACATCAATGACGCGAACCCGGAGGGTTCGAGTGCCGAGGAGATCACCGCGATCCAGCAGGACAAGGGCCGCGCAGGCGCGCCGGACGTGGTGGACGTTGGCACGACCTACGCGACGAACAACCTCGCGCTGTGGGCACCGTACAAGGTGGCGAACTGGAGCCAGATTCCCTCGAGCGCCAAGGACGCGAAGGGTCGCTGGTTCGATGACTACGGCGGCTACGTGGCAATTGGATGTGACACCAAGATCGTGACCACCTGCCCGACGTCATTCGCACAGCTGACGAACCCGATCTACAAGAACGAGGTCGCCATCAACAACGACCCGACGTCAGCATCGGCGGCCTTTTACGCCGTCTGGGCGGCGTCGATCGCGAATGGTGGCTCGTTCAACAACGTCACGCCGGGCATCGCGTTCTTCGCCAACCTGAACAAGATCGGGAACTTCGTTCCGGGTGGCACCGCCGCGACCGCGGCGGCCGGTTCGACGCCGATCCTCATCTGGTGGGACTACTTGCAGAACGGTGTCGCCTCGAGCGTGCCGGGTTGGAAGTCAGTGATTCCTTCGGATGGCACGATTGCGGCGTACTACACGCAGGCAATCACGAAGGACGCGCCAGACCCCGCGGCGGCCCGTCTCTGGGAGGAGTACCTGTACTCGAGCGTTGGCCAGAACCTGTTCCTTCAGGGCTACGCCCGACCGATCGAATTGGCCGCCATGACGGCGAACAAGACGGTCAACCAGGGCTTCTTGTCGAAGTTGCCACCGGCGCCGAAGGGTGCGTTGACGCTTCCCACCATCGCCCAGGTCACGACGGCGACATCGACGGTTGACGCCAACTGGGCTGCGGCACTCGCCGCAGGTTGATCCGACAACTCGTTCATCACCATGTCTGAGCTCATCACTGATACCAGTCCTTCCCCTTCGGGTGTCAGTGGTGAGTTGAGCGAAAGAAAGTTCACGCCGGGTGCACTGTTTCGGTCGGTCCGAACCGGTGCACCCGTCGTGCCCTTCCTGCTGTACGTAACACTCGGGCTCTTGATCCCCACGGTCGCAATTATCAACCTGGCGTTCC
>JBEKQN010000219.1:0-3156 GCA_049519675.1 Acidimicrobiales bacterium
GCCTCGTCATCGTCAAATGTGAGAAGCAACAGCTCCAGGCCCTCGGCGAGTGGCTCGCCCAGGTGATTGCCGAGCTCGGGCGACCGGGCCACCTCCCCGACGACTTCGCCCTCGAACCGGAGTACGAATCGGACTTCGTCGCCGGCGACATCGCCGTCGCGATCGACGAAGATGCGCACAGCGTCGAGGTCACGTTCGAGTCACTCGAAGGTGAGGACGAGTTGACACTGACACTCTCGCGAGAGTGGGCCGGCGGACTCGCGATCGCCATCACCCGTCTCGTCGAAGCCGGTCGACCGATTTGCCCTCTCTGCGGTGGACCACTGGACCCACGGGGTCACGACTGTCCACGCACGAACGGCCACGCCCCCCCGATCAGGTAGAGCGTGGACCGCGAGGAGCAGCAGACCCTGCTGTTGAAGGGGACCATTGAAGTCGAAGGGCGCGTCGTCGGATCGTCCAACCAAGCGCTGCTCGTGACCGTCTCGCTCGACGGCGTCGAAGCGCAGGCCTGTTACAAGGCGGAAGCTGGCGAGCGGCCACTGTGGGACTTCCCCGACGGACTGTGGCGACGCGAAGTGGCGGCCTACGAACTCGACGTCGTCTTGGCGACGAACCTCGTGCCCCCAACGGTCGGCCGCGACGATGGCCCCTTCGGTGTCGGGTCGCTGCAGTGGTGGGTCGATGACAACTTGGAGGACCACTACTTCACACTTCGCGAGAACCCCGAGTTCCACGACTGGTTCGCCGAGTTAGCGGCCTTTGACGTGGTGGCCAACAACGCCGATCGCAAGGCCGGCCACGTCATCTATGACGGTGAGCGCTGTTGGGCAATCGACAACGGCCTCTGCTTCCACGAACAGGACAAACTGCGAACCGTCATCTGGGAGTACGCGGGACTCGAAGTGGAGGGTCACCTCCTCGAGCGACTGTCGCGGTTCGCGAATGGTGAGACGGGCCACGTCGGCAACTGGCTCAATCCGATTGAACTCGCACTGGCGCAGGCGCGCGCGCACGGGCTCGTAGAGAACGCGTACTACCCAATTCCCGACGAACACACCGACTGGCCGCCCTATCCGTGGCCACTCATCTAGGTCGCAGGAACGAGCCCCGTCTCACCCTCGGGCACGCCAGAGGGCATTAGGCCGAGGGTGAGCATCGCGCCAACGCCGAAGAAACCTGCCGCCCACCAAAACGCAACGGCGTAGCCGTGCAGCGTGGCGTGAATCAAAACGGACTTTGCCGCGCCAGAAGGCAAACTGTGATTGGCCGCTCGAGCCGTGACCGATACCGCGATGGTGTTGAGCAACGCGACGCCCATCGATCCGCCAATCTGTTGGGTCGTGTTGACGAGTGCGGACGCGGCACCGGCGTCACTTGGGCGCACGCCTGACGTGGCGGTCGCGACCGCGGGCGCGAAGATCAGCCCGAGACCGAGCCCCGTCACGATGAGTCCCGGCAGCACGTTCGAGAAATAGTCGTTGCCCGGCGACAGTCGAGTGAAGAGAATCATGCCCATCATCGACAACAACATCCCTGCGGGCACCAGGGGGCGAGGGCCCGAGACGGCGAGGAGCCGGGCGCTGGCAATGAACGCGGAGAGCGCAATCGCCGCGACCAACGGCAAGAACGCGACGCCGGTGCGAAGTGGCGAGTAGCCGAGCGTCCCTTGCAAGTAGTACGCGAGGAAGAGCGAGATGCCAAAGATACCGATGCTCGTGAGGAAGAGCGCGATGAGCGAACCTCCGCGCGCCCGGTTCAGTAACAGTCGAAGTGGCAGCAGCGGATACTTCGTGCGCTGCTGCCAAAAGACGAAGGCGGTGAGGAACACGACGCCTAAGAAGAGGCTCCCCCACGTCGCGTAGTTCGCCCAACTAGTGGTGACGGCGTGTGCGAAGCCGTAGACGACGAAGAAGAGACCGGCGCTGGCGAGCAGGGTGCCGAGCACGTCGAGACGGGTCTCGTGTTCGCGCCGACCACCCGAGATGAAGAGCGCCACACCAACGATGGCGAAGCCCGCGAAGAAGAGGTTGATGAAGAGGCACCAGCGCCACGAGGCCCACTGGGTCAGTGCGCCACCGAGGAGCAGCCCGATCGCCGCACCGGACCCACCGATTGCGCCGTAGATCGAGAAGGCCTTGGCGCGCTCTCGGGGATCGCCGAAGGTCGTTGAGAGGGCGGCGAGCGCCGCCGGCGCGAGCAGTGCACCGAACGCACCTTGCACGGCACGGGCGGCGACCAACGTCGTGAAGCTGTGCGCGGTACCGCCGACCGCGGAGGCGAGCGCGAAGCCCGCCAAGCCCACGTACAGTGACGTGCGTCGACCCCAGAGGTCCGAGAGTCGTCCTCCAAGGAGGAGGAGCGAACCAAACGAGAGTGCGTAGGCCGTGATCAGCCACTGTCGATTCGCCAGGGAGAAATGAAGATCGCGTTGCGCGTGCGGCAGCGCGATATTGATCACCGTCGCGTCGAGGGCCACCATCAACTGGGTGATGCTCAGGACACCGAGAGCCCACCACCGAGTAGTAGGTGACGTCGCGGGGGCGCTACTCATCGTGCCAACAGCCTAAGTAGGCAGCGTCCACCGATGAACGATGCGCACGACTACGGACGAACCGCAATTCTCCGCGAAATGGCAACGATTCGCTACCCGCGGGCCTTCAGGGCCTCGATCAGCGCCGGCAGCACCTTGTGGACATCACCGACGATGCCGAGGTCGGCGATCTGGAAGATGGGCGCGTCGGGGTCCTTGTTGATCGCGACGATGTTCTTCGAACCCTTCATGCCCACCATGTGCTGGGTCGCCCCCGAGATGCCACACGCGATGTACACCGTGGGTTTGACCGTCTTACCGGTCTGGCCGACTTGGTGGCTGTACGGCACCCATCCGGCGTCGACGATGGCGCGACTGGCGCCCGCAGCGCCCTTCAGCAACTTCGCCGTCTCTTCGATGAGCGCGTACTTGTCGGACTCTCCCAGTCCTCGACCACCCGACACCACGACGGCAGCCTCTTCAAGCTTTGGACCAACGCGCTCTTCGACGTGACTGGTCACAATCGTCGCGCCGCCGGTCGAACCGAGGTCACCCGGCGCCGCGGCGACAACTGCCGCGGGCGACCCACCGGCCGGTTCGGCGAGGAATGACTTGGCTCGCAC
>JBEKQN010000220.1:0-3118 GCA_049519675.1 Acidimicrobiales bacterium
TTTCCCGTATCGTCATTGACCACACGCGGGCGAAGGATGAGCTCCGCGCCATCACGCATCAACTCGCTGGTCTCTTGGGGGCCAGACGGAAAGACCGCGTCCGGTTGTAAGTCCTTTATTTCGCCTAGGGTTGCGCGCCGATGTTCCTCCGCGTCGCGGCGACGTCGCTGCATTTCGGCCGAGGTGGGCGCGATTTCTATCTCGACTGGTGCCCCTCGACTGAGGGCCACCCGGTGGACGCAGGCGAGTATCTCGTCACCGCGAAGAAGATCTGACACGCGACAAGCCTACGAGAATACCGATGCTTCCAATTGCGCCGCCCGCCATAGTCGCGTTCTATATCCGCACAATTCGAGCGAGAGCGTCGGAAGAAAAGTCAAGATTTTTGAAAATTCCAAGGCCGGCAATCTCTCGGTTCGAATGGCCAAGGTGGAGCGCTCCGCTTCGGCTGGTCATGGGAGAACAGAAATTCTCGGAATGAAGAAGACAACGCCCTGTCGTCGAACACCTCCGATCGATTCCCGCCGACGCTGACGCACTTTCGACGAACTCAGCGGCATGATGAACGTTAACGAACTGCTGAGAGCGATGACTGATTTCAGCGGTGAAAGGCCGTTCGATCAGAGAGCGCCGGTGTTCGTACTGCCCCGCTGTCGCAATGTTCCGTCAAGCTCGCGTGGTCGCTACGTCCGTGGTCCGAAAAATCGCCTCACCTGGAGCGACGAAGAACCTTCGATCTTCATTCGCGTGGGCAATGAACCGTGTGGACTTTACGTTCCAATACTGTGCAAACACGCGGCGAACCTAGTGACAGCTGGTTGATGGCGCTGCGGACACGTTGGTAACGGCCAAATGTTCTGTTTTCCAAACGGTCGACTTCATCGGGATGGGACATAATAATATGTGTCAAAAGTGTTGTCATTTCAACACTGATCGCGAGAGTCGCTCGTGATGGCCCACTTTGCACTACCGAATCCGATCGCTCGATGTAACGTTTTTCCTGGTGACACCGATGTCTTGTCAGTCGTCAATCAACCCTCACTTTTCGATGCCTCAGCAATTTGAAGGGTAAAGCGAGTCGGTGCAATACCGGGACATTGCGTTGTATTAAGGCGCGCTGAGTAATTATGCACTGTATTTAAAGTGACACCCGGGCAAAAATGCAGTGATTTACACGAAATATCAAGGAACTGTCCAAATATCAACATTCACAAAACCCGGGTTGATTACCCACAAAAGACGGTGAAATTGGGAAGGACCGCGCTAGATTTAGCGCACCCACTCATTTGGGAACCGGCGAGGTATCTGTGGCTTTCAAGAAAAAAGATCGGAAAAACGATGGCGGGGACCTGGATTCTCAGGTCGCCGTAGATGACTCCGTCTCAAGGGTTTCCGTGAATGGTTCGTCAGGCGCGAACTATTCGGGTGGTTCCCTCAACGACGCAGACGCATCAGAATTACAACGAGGCTCGTCGGTCGCGACGGTCCAAGGCAGCCGACCCGACGGCGAATCTGAGAACCGGACTCCGTTCGGCGAGAAGGTCGCGACACCTTTCAAAGGTCGTCTCGGCGATTTGCTGATCGATGGCAAGCTCATTGATGAGGATCAACTCGAGTTGGCACTCGCCAAACAAAAAGAGTCTGGCGGCAAACTCGGTGAAGTTCTCGTTTCCATGGGTTTCTTGGATGCGCGCGCCCTCGCGGACGCGCTCGCGGCCGTCCTTGGTCTCGAAGTACTGAACCTACGGCGCGAGAATGTTGATCCGGCGGCGCTCGCGATGTTGACCGAGTCGGTAGCCAGAACCCAGTTGGCAATTCCGGTTCGTTTCGAGGGTAATTACTTACAGATCGCGGTAGCCGAACCCAGCGAAGACGTCCGGGCACTTTTGGCCAAGGCGAGTGGGCGCGACGTGCAACTCATGCTCGCACCGATGAGCGACGTCATTTGGGCTATCGACAGCAACTACCGAGCGATTGGCAGCGTCGGCAAACTTGTTGAAGCCTTCGAAGCGGTTGAGGGATCCAGGAAGAAGACAGAGACTTCGAACGAGACCGAAGTTGTCGCTGACGATGCACCAGTGGTCCAAGTGGTCGACCGCATCATCACCCAGGCCATGCGCGACCGCGCGTCCGATGTACACATTGAAGCCTCGGAAGACTGTGTTCGGGTGCGTTTCCGTATTGACGGCGCGCTAAAAGAGATTCTCCAATTGCCGGTATCCATCGGTCCCGGACTCGTGAGTCGCATCAAGATCATGGCCAACATGAACATCGTAGAAAGGCGCCGCCCCCAGGACGGACAGCTCACCATCAACATTGACGGCAAGGAAGTGGACGTTCGTGTTGCCACTGTCGCGACCATCATGGGTGAAAACTGCGTCATGCGTATCCTGGACAAGACTCGCTCGCTCTTTCACCTGAACGATCTCGGCATGCCCAGCGACACTCACTCGGCCTATTCGAAGCTGGTTCGTTCGCCCTTCGGCATGGTGCTGTGCGCCGGTCCTACCGGTAGTGGCAAAACGACCACCCTGTACGCAACGCTCAGTGAAGTCAGCAATCCGACGCTCAACGTGATGACCATTGAAGACCCGGTTGAGTATATTTTCCCCTCGATCAACCAGATCCAGACCAACGAGCAGGCCGGACTCAACTTCGCTACCGGCTTGAAGTCAATTCTGCGCCAGGACCCGGACGTCATCTTGGTGGGTGAGATTCGAGATGTCGAGACCACCCGGGTGGCAGTGCAGTCAGCGCTGACCGGCCACTTCGTCATCTCTTCAATGCACGCCACTGACTCAGTGTCGGCGCTGCACCGCTTTTTGGACATGGGAATCGAGTCATTCCTGGTGGCTTCGTCGGTGCTCGCCGTGGTCGGCCAGCGACTCCTACGTCGAATCTGCCCGTCGTGCAAGACAACCTACGAGCTCACCGATGAGGAGCGCGCCTTCTACGATGAGAGCGGCGGCCCGGCGAAGGAGATCTTCTATATCGGCACCGGTTGCAACTTCTGTAGCGGCACTGGGTTCAAAGACCGCATAGGAATCTACGAGTTACTGATCATGACCCCGGAGATCAAGCGTTTGATTGTGGGATGGGCCACCCAGGAAGAGTTGCG